>NZ_JBEPQA010000027.1:0-49498 GCF_040547585.1 Marinobacterium sp. MBR-111 | reverse complement strand
CGCAAGCTGCTGGATCAGGGCCGTGCCGGTGAGAACGTTGGTGCGCTGCTGCGTGGTACCAAGCGTGACGACGTTGAGCGTGGTCAGGTACTGTGTAAGCCGGGCTCAATCAAGCCGCATACTCAGTTCGAAGGCGAAGTGTACGTACTGAGCAAAGAAGAAGGCGGTCGTCATACTCCGTTCTTCAAAGGCTACCGTCCGCAGTTCTACTTCCGTACCACTGACATCACTGGCGCGTGTGAACTGCCGGAAGGTGTTGAAATGGTAATGCCGGGTGACAACGTTCAGATGTCTGTTACCCTGATCAACCCGATCGCGATGGAAGAAGGCCTGCGCTTCGCTATCCGTGAAGGTGGTCGTACTGTTGGTGCGGGTGTTGTTGCCAAAATCATTGCGTAATCCTTGTTGATTACAGCATGAGTCAAAAAGCCCTCCTCGGAGGGCTTTTTTGTAGCTGTTACCATGGTTGGTCAAAAAGTAAACTTTCGGTTGACGATGGTGGCTCCACTGGGTAAAATTTGCGTCCCCTTTATCCGAGGGGAGGTCGGCTATTGCCGTTAAAAAACTTACAGGAAATGCGTGATCAGAATGCAGAACCAAAAAATCAGAATTCGTCTGAAGGCTTTTGATCATCGCCTGATCGACTCATCTGCTCAGGAGATCGTTGAGACTGCTAAGCGGACGGGTGCTCAGGTGCGTGGTCCGATCCCACTTCCTACCCGCAAAGAACGTTTTACCGTACTGATCTCTCCGCACGTCAACAAAGACGCGCGTGACCAGTACGAAATCCGTACTCACAAGCGTGTACTGGACATCGTTGAGCCGACAGAAAAAACTGTCGACGCACTGATGAAGCTGGATCTCGCTGCGGGTGTTGAAGTGCAGATCAGCCTCGGCTAATAAGCACTGCGCTAATTATTCAATTAATGAAGCGCTATTTGTGGAATGCGCCTGAAAAGGGCAGCCATAGCGGGTGACAGCCCCGTACACAACTGGCAAGAGGTATAAACATGTCTGTAGGACTTATCGGACGTAAAGCGGGTATGACCCGTATCTTCACAGAAGATGGCGTGTCCGTGCCAGTCACCGTCATCGAAATGGAACCGAACCGTGTTACCAGCATCAAGACCGTCGAAACTGACGGTTATGCAGCGGTACAGGTGACCACCGGAAGCAAGAAGGCCAATCGCCTGAGCAAGCCGGAAGCGGGTCACTTTGCCAAGGCAGGTGTCGAAGCCGGCCGCGGTTTGTGGGAGTTCCGTCTGAATGGTGACGAGGAAATCAACGTTGGCGATTCGCTGACGGTTGAGCGCTTCGAAGCAGGTCAGAAGATCGATGTTACCGGTCAATCCAAGGGTAAAGGTTTCCAGGGCGGTGTTAAGCGCTGGAATTTCCGCACTCAGGATATGACTCACGGTAACTCCGTTTCTCACCGTGCTCCGGGTTCCATTGGTCAGTGCCAGACCCCGGGTCGTGTCTTCAAGGGTAAAAAGATGGCCGGTCACATGGGTGACGAGCGTTGCACTGTACAGACTCTTGAAGTCGTACGTGTTGACGCAGAGCGCAACCTGCTGATCGTCAAGGGAGCAATCCCGGGCGCCACTGGTGGCGATGTCATCGTTAAACCTGCTGTTAAAGCACGCGCCTGAGGAGGATTGTTATGAATCTGAATCTGACTGGAGCCAACGGATCGGTTGAAGTTTCCGATCTGGCTTTTGGTAAAGAGTTCAATGAGGCGCTGGTTCACCAGGTTGTCACTGCCTATATGGCAGCTGGCCGTCAGGGTACCAAAGCGCAGAAAAATCGTTCAGCTGTATCCGGCGGTGGTGCCAAGCCCTTCCGTCAGAAGGGAACTGGCCGTGCCCGTGCCGGTACCAGTCGCTCGCCGCTGTGGCGCTCGGGTGGTGTTACCTTCGCTGCGCAGCCGCGTAGCTTTGCTCAGAAAGTAAACAAGAAGATGTATCGTGCTGCAATGCGTTGCATCCTGTCTGAGCTGGTGCGTCAGGAACGTCTGGTTGTTGTTGAAGACTTCCAGCTTGAAGCACCCAAAACCAAGCAGTTCATTGCCAAGCTCGGTGAGCTGAAGCTGGACAATGCCCTGCTGATTACCGAAAACGTCGAGCAGAATCTGTATCTGGCTGCGCGCAACGTTCCGCACGTTGATGTACGCGACGCTGCAGGTATCGACCCGGTTAGCCTGGTTGGTTTCGAGAAGGTCCTGGTAACAGTCCCTGCTCTGAAGAAAATTGAGGAGGTGCTGGCATGAACCCGGAACGCATTTATAAAGTGCTGCTCGGACCGCACATCTCTGAAAAAGCCACAATCGTAGCAGAAGGCAGCGAACAGGTTGTCTTCCGTGTGGCCAAAGATGCAACCAAGCCGGAAATCAAGCGAGCCGTTGAAGAACTCTTCAATGTTAAGGTCGCAGGCGTCAGCGTTCTGAATATCAAGGGCAAAACCAAGCGCACTCAGCGTGGTCTTGGCAAGCGTAACGATGTTCGTAAAGCGTATGTCCGTCTGGCCGAAGGCTCCGAAATCGATTTCCTGGCAGGCGAATAACGAGGGGTTGAACAATGGCAGTTATTAAAGCAAAGCCGACCTCTGCTGGACGTCGTCATCTCGTAAAGGTGGTCAGCGCTGATCTGCATAAGGGTAAGCCTTTTTCCGCACTGGTCGAGAAGAAGAGCAAGTCCGGTGGTCGTAACAACAACGGCCGTATCACCACCCGTCATATCGGTGGTGGTCACAAGCAGCATTACCGTATCGTCGATTTTCGTCGCAACAAGGATGGTATCCCCGCTGTAATCGAGCGTGTGGAATACGATCCGAACCGTTCTGCGCACATCGCTCTGGTGAAGTACGCAGATGGTGAGCGTCGTTATATTATTGCGGCTAAAGGTTTGACTGCGGGTTCCAAAATTCAGTCTGGTGATGATGCCGATATCAAAATCGGTAACACTCTGCCGCTGCGTAACATTCCGCTGGGTAGTACTGTTCACTGTGTCGAACTGAAGCCGGGTAAGGGCGCTCAGATCGCACGTTCAGCAGGAACTTCAGCACAGCTGGTAGCCCGTGAGGGAACCTACGCGACACTGCGTTTGCGTTCAGGTGAAACTCGCAAGGTGCTGTCCGAATGCCGCGCGACCCTGGGTGAAGTGAGCAACTCTGAGCACAGCCTGCGTCAGCTGGGTAAAGCTGGTGCCAAGCGCTGGCGTGGTGTTCGTCCGACCGTTCGCGGTGTGGCGATGAACCCGGTTGATCACCCGCACGGTGGTGGTGAGGGTCGTACCTCTGGTGGTCGTCACCCGGTTACACCGTGGGGCGTGCCGACCAAGGGTCACAAAACCCGTTCGAACAAGCGTACTGATAAACTGATCGTACGCCGTCGTCAGGCTAAATAAGAGGATACAGCTGTGCCACGTTCACTGAAGAAAGGTCCGTTCATTGACCTTCACCTGTTGAAGAAGGTAGAGGCTGCAATCGAGGCTAACGAGCGTCGTCCGATCAAGACCTGGTCACGTCGTTCAACTGTGTTCCCACAGTTTGTAGGTCTCACTATTGCAGTACATAACGGTCGTCAGCATGTTCCGGTTTTTATTACCGAGGACATGGTAGGCCATAAACTGGGCGAGTTCGCTGCGACACGTACATACCGCGGTCATGCAGCCGACAAGAAGGCCAAGAAGAAGTAAGGGGGTTGATGATGGAAGTTATCGCCAAGCATGTAGGCGCCAACATCTCCGCCCAGAAGGCCCGACTGGTCGCTGATCAGATCCGTGGTAAGTCTGTGGGCGAAGCTCTGAATATCCTGGCGTTCAGCACGAAGAAAGGTGCACACCTGGTCAAGAAAGTACTCGAGTCTGCTATCGCGAATGCGGAGCATAACGAAGGTGCTGATGTTGACGAGCTGCGTGTATCAACGATCTTCGTTGATGAAGGGATGACCATGAAGCGTATCCGGCCGCGTGCCAAGGGTCGCGCTGATCGCATCCTGAAGCGTACGTCACATATCACCGTCAAGGTGGCCGACTAAGAGCTGACTGCTAGGAGAGTTCAATATGGGTCAGAAAGTAAATCCGACCGGTATTCGGCTTGGTATCGTTAAAGACCACACCTCTGTGTGGTACGCGGACAAGTCTGAATACTCTGCACGGCTGCTGAACGATCTCCAGGTTCGCAAGTACCTGGATCAGCAGCTGAAAAATGCATCTGTGAGCCGCATCGAAATCGAGCGTCCGGCACAGAATGCCAAGATCACCATCTACACGGCTCGTCCGGGTATTGTGATCGGCAAGAAGGGCGAAGATGTCGAGAAGCTGCGTAACGCCGTTTCCCAGATGATGGGTGTGCCTGTTCACATCAACATCGAAGAAGTACGCAAGCCGGATCTGGATGCAAAACTGGTTGCACAGAGCGTCGCCAGTCAGCTGGAACGTCGCGTAATGTTCCGTCGCGCCATGAAGCGTGCGGTTCAGAACGCCATGCGTCAGGGCGCCAAAGGCATCAAAATTCAGGTTGGCGGACGTCTCGGCGGTGCCGAGATTGCACGTACTGAATGGTATCGCGAAGGTCGTGTTCCTCTGCACACTCTGCGTGCAGACATCGATTACGCTACCTACGAAGCCCACACTACATATGGTGTGATTGGCGTTAAAGTCTGGATCTTCAAGGGTGAGATCCTCGGCGGTATCGAACAGGTACGTGCCGAGAAGAACGCGCCCAAGAAGAAAGGTTCTAAGTGAGGTAGACGTCAATGCTGCAACCGAAACGACTGAAATACCGCAAGGTAATGAAAGGTCGCAACCGCGGCCTGGCACAGCGCGGCAGCAAGGTCAGCTTTGGTGAGTTTGCACTGAAAGCGACCGGTCGTGGCCGCATCACTGCTCGCCAGATCGAAGCGGCCCGTCGTACCATGACCCGTCACGTAAAGCGTGGTGGCAAGATCTGGATTCGGGTTTTCCCGGATAAGCCGATCACCACCAAGCCGCTTGAAGTACGTATGGGTAAAGGTAAGGGTAGCGTGGAATACTGGGTCGCTCAGATTCAGCCCGGCAAGGTGCTGTTTGAAATGAGCGGTGTTCCCGAAGAGCTGGCTGCAGAAGCCTTCGCTCTGGCTGCTGCCAAGCTGCCGGTATCAACCACTTTTGTTAAACGGACGGTGATGTAATGAAAGCTACTGAACTGCGTGACAAGTCCGTTGAAGAGCTTCAGCAGGCTCTGCTGGGCCTTCTGAAGGACCAGTTTAACCTGCGTATGCAGAAAGCTACTGGCCAGCTGGCGCAGACTCACCTGCTTGGTCAGGTTCGTCGCGACATCGCTCGCGTTAAGACAGTACTTAACGAAATGCAGGTGACCAAATGAGCGCGGAAAAACGTACTCGGACTGTGACCGGTAAGGTCGTCAGTGACAAGATGGATAAAACCATCACAGTTCTGGTTGAGCGTAAGGAAAAACACCCGATCTACGGTAAGTTTGTAAAGCGCTCCACCAAACTGCATGCTCACGATGAGAAGAATGAGTGTCAGATGGGTGATCTGGTAACTATTGCCGAATCCCGTCCGCTTTCAAAGACCAAAACCTGGTCGCTTATTCGCATTGAAGAGCGTGCAGCAAAGGTGTAAACTAGTGCGCCTTTGCTCCATTATGCCTGCTCACCTCAGCTGCTAATGGCAGTTGTGGTGACGGTTTATACAGTTTGTGGAGTAGACCATGATTCAGACTGAAACGATGCTTGATGTTGCTGACAACAGCGGCGCCAAGCGTGTGCAGTGTATTAAGGTCCTGGGTGGTTCCCACCGCCGCTACGCATCCGTTGGCGACATCATCAAGGTGACCGTCAAGGAAGCAATTCCGCGTGGCAAGGTGAAGAAAGGCCAGGTACTTAAGGCTGTCGTAGTACGTACCCGTAAAGGTGTTCGTCGTCCAGATGGTTCACTGATCCGCTTTGATACCAACTCTGCGGTTCTGCTGAACAACAACGACGCTCCGATTGGAACGCGTATCTTCGGGCCAGTAACGCGTGAGCTTCGTAATGAGAAGTTCATGAAGATCATTTCCCTGGCGCCTGAAGTGCTCTAAGACTCTGTTTATTAACAGTGTCTTGTTAAAAACGCCACTCCCACCAGGGTTTGGCGTTTTTGAGCATGAGAGGGTAGCAGGAAAAGACAAGGTAAAATAATGCGTAAGATTCGTCGCGACGATGAAGTCATCGTTATCGCAGGTAAAGATAAGGGCAAGCGCGGCAAGGTTATGCGCGTGCTTCAGGACGATCGTCTGATCGTTTCTGGCATCAACATGATCAAGAAGCACCAGAAGCCCAATCCGATGCTGGGTCGTCAGGGTGGCATTGTTGAGAAGGAAGCGGCTATCGCGACCTCCAACGTGGCTATCTTTAACGCGCAGACCGGAAAAGGCGATCGTGTAGGCTTCAAGCTGCTCGAAGACGGCACCAAGGTCCGCTTCTACAAGTCTACCGGCGAAACCATCGTTGGTGCTAAGTAAGAGAGGTTGGTGCAAATGTCCAGATTGAAAGCGCTTTACGCAAACGAAATCAAGCAGAAGCTCAAAGAAGAGCTGAACTGCCCGAACGTCATGGCCGTTCCCCGTGTTACCAAAATCACCCTGAATATGGGTGTTGGTGAAGCACTGGGCGACAAGAAACAGCTCGAAAACGCTGTTGCTGACATGACTGCAATCGCTGGTCAGAAACCGGTCGTAACCAATGCTCGCAAGTCAATTGCAGGCTTTAAGGTTCGTGAAGGTTGGCCTATCGGTTGCAAAGTCACTCTGCGTGGTCAGCAGATGTGGGAATTCCTGGATCGTCTGGTTGACGTTTCCATCCCGCGTATCCGCGACTTCCGTGGGCTGAACCCGAAGTCCTTCGATGGCCGTGGTAACTATAGCATGGGCGTCAAAGAGCAGATTATCTTCCCGGAAATCGACTATGACAAAGTCGACAAGCTGCGTGGTCTCGATATTACGATCACCACTACCGCGAAGAATAACGACGAAGGTCGTGCGCTGCTGTCCGCTCTGCAGTTCCCGTTCAAGAAATAAGGCAGGGGTTGAATAATGGCCAAGGTTTCCATGATCAATCGTGAGCTCAAGCGCGAGAATCTCGTGAACAAGTACGCCGCAAAGCGTGCTGAGCTCAAAGCAATTATTGCAAGCCCGAACAGCTCAGAAGATGAGGTGTGGGATGCACAGGTCGCGCTGCAGAAATTGCCGCGTGATGCTAGCCCGGTGCGTAAGCAGCGTCGCTGTCAGGTTACAGGTCGTCCGCACGGCGTATATCGCAAGTTCGGACTGTGCCGTATCAAGCTGCGTGAAGCAGCTATGCGTGGCGATGTTCCGGGTCTGAAGAAGGCAAGCTGGTAAGCTTGTCATTGGTAAGCTCAGTGGTCAGGGCAGGCAATTTGCCTGCTACCGCACTGCGCTGCACTTAAGAGGACGTTAATAGCATGAGTATGCAAGACACCCTCGCGGATATGTTTACCCGTATCCGCAACGGACACATGGCTGAAAAAGCCCATGTTGCCATGCCGTCTTCCAAACAGAAGGTTGCAGTGGCAAATCTTCTGAAGGATGAAGGCTACATTACCGACTTCTCCGTTGAAGGTGATGTTAAGCCGGTCTTGTCCATCGAACTGAAATATTTCGAAGGCAAGCCGGTTATCGAAGAGATCAAGCGTGTAAGCCGTCCCAGTCTGCGTATCTACAAGAGCGCGTCTGAGCTGCCGAAAGTGGCAGATGGTCTTGGTATCGCAATTGTCTCTACCAGCAAAGGCGTCATGACCGATCGCGCTGCCCGTAAGGCCGGCATCGGTGGTGAAGTTATCTGCACGGTATTCTAAGAGGTATTCCAATGTCACGAATTGCGAAGAAACCCGTAGTAGTACCGGCAGGCGTGGAGATTAAACTGGCGGGTCAGTCTCTGACAGCCAAAGGTAAAAACGGTCAGCTGAGCCTGGATGTTCATGCTTCAGTTGCTGTAGAGCAGGCTGAAGGTCAGCTCGTTTTTGCTCCGCGTGATGGCGCCAAACAGTCCATGGCACTGGCTGGTACTACACGTGCACTGGTCAACAATATGGTGGTTGGTGTAAGTGAAGGCTTTTCCAAGACCCTGAATTTGCTGGGTGTTGGTTACCGTGCGCAGGCTAAAGGTAAAGTTCTGAACCTGACGCTTGGCTTCTCTCATCCGATCGATTACGAACTGCCCGAAGGTGTTACAGCTGAAACACCGAACAACACCACGATCGTTATCAGCGGTGCTGATAAGCAGCGTGTTGGTCAGGTGGCTGCAGAAGTTCGCGCATTCCGTCCGCCTGAACCTTATAAAGGTAAGGGTGTTCGTTATGTTGACGAATATGTACGCCGTAAAGAGGCTAAGAAGAAGTAAGGCAGGGTCATGAACGTTAAGAAACAAGCTCGTATCCGTCGTGCGCGTCGGTCGCGCATGCAAATGCGCGAGCAGAGTGCTGTTCGCCTTTGCGTGAATCGCTCTCCGCGTCACATTTACGCGCAGGTTATCTCTGCTGATGGCAGCCAGGTTCTGGCCTCTGCTTCCACAGTAGAAAAAGATCTGCGTGAAGGTGCTACCGGAAATATCGAAGCAGCCAAGAAAGTGGGTGCTCTGATCGCCAGCCGTGCTAAAGAAGCAGGCGTTTCCAAGGTAGCGTTTGACCGCTCCGGTTTTAAATACCACGGTCGTGTTGCAGCTCTTGCTGATGCTGCTCGCGAAGGCGGCCTGGAATTCTAAAGGTTTCTATTATGGCAAATCACGAACAGAAAGACGGTGAACTGCAAGAGAAGCTGGTTCAGGTAAACCGCGTCGCCAAGGTGGTAAAAGGCGGTCGTATCTTCGGTTTCACAGCGCTGACTGTCGTTGGTGACGGTAACGGACGTGTGGGCTTCGGCCGCGGTAAAGCACGTGAAGTTCCTGTTGCGATCCAGAAAGCGATGGAGCAGGCGCGCCGTAACATGGTTAGCGTCCAGCTCAATGGCCACACTCTGCAGTACCCGGTTAAAGCCCGTCACGGTGCTTCCCGTGTTTACATGCAGCCCGCTTCAGAAGGTACCGGTGTAATTGCCGGTGGTGCAATGCGCGCCGTTCTGGAATTGGCAGGCGTTCACAACGTACTGGCCAAGTGCTACGGCTCTACCAACCCGGTAAACGTAGTACGTGCAACTATCAACGGCCTGAAAGTCATGAAGGCGCCTGAAGATGTTGCAGCCAAGCGTGGCAAGTCCGTTGAAGAGATTCTGGAGAGCTAAGCGATGGCGAATACTATCAAGGTAACTCTGACTCGTAGCACCATCGGTCGGCTGCCCAAGCACATTCAGTGTGTGAAGGGTCTGGGTCTGCGCCGTATCGGCCACACCGTAGAAGTGGAAGATACTCCGGCTGTGCGCGGGATGATCAACAAGGTCAACTACATGGTTAGTGTAGAAGGCGAATAAAAGGAGTCACCCAATGCGTTTGAATTCTCTGCGCCCGGGCGCCGGTTCCAAGCATGCTCCCAAGCGTGTAGGTCGCGGTATCGGTTCCGGACTGGGTAAAACTGGTGGCCGTGGCCACAAGGGCCAGAAGTCCCGTTCTGGCGGTAGCGTGAACCCGGGCTTCGAAGGCGGTCAGATGCCAATCCAGCGTCGTCTGCCGAAGTTTGGTTTTACCTCTCGTCAGGCACGCTATGTAGCTGAAGTTCGTTTGAACGAACTGGCTGCTGCCGGTGTTGACGTTGTCGACCTGGCTGCGCTGAAACAGGCTGATATCATCCGTGAAGAGATCAAGTCTGCACGCGTGATACTGTCTGGTGAGATCAAAAAGGCAGTCACCGTTAAAGGTCTTAAAGTGACCAAAGGTGCACAGGCTGCGATCGAGGCTGCTGGCGGCAAAGTCGAGGCGTAAATGGCTAAGCAAGGACAAATACCGGCAGGCATGCAGAGTGGACTGAAAGAGCTTTGGGCTCGTCTCAGATTCGTTCTGATTGCGATCATCGTATACCGTATCGGGGCTCATATTCCGGTGCCGGGTATCAACCCTGATCGTCTTGCTGCGCTGTTTGATCAGAATCAGGGAACCATTCTCAGTCTGTTCAACATGTTCTCAGGTGGTGCGCTGGAAAGGATGTCAATCCTGGCGCTGGGGATCATGCCCTACATCTCTGCATCCATAATCATGCAGTTGATGACAGTGGTCAGTCCGCACCTGGAGCAGTTGAAGAAGGAAGGAGAGGCGGGTCGTCGCAAGATCAGCCAGTACACCCGCTACGGTACAGTCATTCTCGCGACTGTACAGGGGCTTGGTATGGCAGTTGGTCTGGCCAGTCAGGGCGTTGCCTTCGCAGCCGATATGAGCTTCTACTTTGTAGCAGTCGTAACGCTGGTTGCAGGGGCTGTATTCCTGATGTGGCTGGGTGAGCAGATCACTGAGCACGGCATTGGCAACGGCATCTCGATTCTGATCTTTGCCGGTATTGTGGCTGGTTTGCCGGGTGCGATCGGTCAGTCCTTCGAATCAGCGCGCCAGGGTGATCTCAATATCCTGGCGCTGCTGGCGATTGCTGTCATGGCCATTGCTACTGTTGGTTTTGTTGTGTTCATGGAGCGTGGCCAACGCCGCATTACCATTAACTATGCAAAACGTCAGCAGGGACGTCGTGTCTATGCCGCGCAGTCAAGTCATCTGCCTTTGAAGGTCAATATGGCTGGGGTTATCCCGCCGATCTTCGCGTCCAGCATCCTGCTCTTCCCGGCTTCGGTTGGCCAATGGTTTGGTCAGTCTGAAGGGATGGAGTGGCTGCAGGATGTGGCACTGGCTCTTGGGCCAGGACAGCCGCTGTACATTCTGCTGTTTGCGATGGCAATTGTGTTCTTCTGCTACTTCTACACTGCGATTGTTTTCAATCCACGTGATGTAGCAGATAACCTGAAGAAATCAGGTGCCTTTATTCCAGGGATTCGTCCTGGTGATCAGTCCGCACGGTATATCGACTCCGTGCTGAGTCGCCTGACATTGTTTGGTGCACTCTATATCACGGCCGTTTCGCTGATGCCCCAGTTTCTGGTGGTAGCCTGGAACGTGCCATTCTACTTCGGCGGTACATCGTTGCTGATCGTGGTGGTAGTGGTTATGGACTTTATGGCGCAGGTGCAGTCGCATCTGATGTCACACCAGTATGAGTCCCTGATGAAAAAATCGAATCTTAAAGGCGGCGCAGGTCTGCTGCGCTAAGCCTAATGAGGTGGATCATGAAAGTACGTGCATCTGTTAAAAAGATTTGCCGTAACTGCAAGATCGTACGACGCAACGGTTCCGTGCGCGTGATCTGCAAAGTGGAACCCCGACACAAGCAGCGCCAGGGTTAATCCACAGCTGGCCGGGAGTGGAGGTGCGTAGCCTTGATTTATTTTTGATCAGGGTGTAACATTGCGCGCCTTCCACGAACTAAAGAATGATTGGTTCTGGTGAGCATTTCTCCCAGGACATAAATATGGAGTACATTGAATGGCCCGTATAGCTGGCGTCAATATTCCTGACAATAAGCATGCGGTAATTTCTCTGACTTACATTTACGGGATAGGCCGCACGACTGCACAACAGATCTGTGATGCTACCGGCATTGCGCCTAGCACCAAGATTGGTGATCTGTCTGAAGAGCAGCTCGATAATGTTCGTGGTGAAATTGCCAAGTTGACCGTTGAAGGCGACTTGCGTCGTGAAGTCAACATGAACATCAAGCGCCTTATGGACCTCGGTTGCTACCGTGGCCTGCGTCACCGTCGTAATCTGCCGGTGCGTGGTCAGCGCAGCAAGACCAATGCGCGTACCCGTAAAGGGCCGCGTAAGCCGATCCGTAAGTAAGCGATAGGAATTTCCGAATATGGCTAAGCCAGGTAATCGCACTCGTAAAAAGGTTAAAAAGCAGGTAGCGGATGGGCTCGCGCACATCCACGCCTCTTTTAACAACACTATCATCACTATTACCGATCGCCAGGGTAATGCTCTGAGCTGGGCAACTTCAGGTGGCTCCGGCTTCCGTGGTTCCCGCAAGAGCACCCCGTTTGCCGCCCAGGTGGCAGCTGAGCGTGCCGGTCAGGCAGCTCTGGAATACGGTCTGAAAAACCTCGACGTGTTTGTGAAAGGCCCGGGACCGGGTCGTGAGTCAGCAGTCCGTGCACTGAACGGCTGTGGCTACAAAATCACAAACATCACGGACGTGACCCCGATTCCGCACAACGGTTGTCGTCCGCCGAAGAAGCGTCGCGTTTAATCTGGAGACGGTAATATGGCTCGTTATCTTGGACCAAAGTGCAAGCTGTCCCGTCGTGAAGGCACCGATCTCTTCCTGAAGAGTGGTGTCCGCGCGCTTGACAGCAAGTGCAAAGCAGAAACAGTACCCGGTGTTCACGGTGCCCGTCGCGGTCGCCTGTCTGAATACGGTCTGCAGCTGCGTGAAAAGCAAAAAGTACGTCGCATTTACGGCGTGCTGGAACGTCAGTTCCGTGGTTATTACAAAGAAGCAGCACGCCGCAAGGGTGCTACAGGTGAAAACCTGCTTCAGCTTCTCGAAGGCCGTCTGGACAACGTTGTATACCGCATGGGTTATGGTTCTACCCGTGCTGAAGCACGTCAGGTTGTGTCTCACCGTCAGATCACTGTCAATGGTCAGGTAGTTAATATTCCTTCCTACCAGGTACAGGCTGGCGACGTAGTAGCAGTTCGCGAAAAAGCCAGAAACCAGCTGCGTATCAAACACGCACTGGATCTGGCTGCTCAGCGTGCTCCCGTTGAATGGATTGAAGTTGATGCTTCGAAGATGGAAGGTACTTTCAAGTCCCTGCCGGAACGTAGCGATCTTTCAGCCGACATCAACGAGCACCTGATCGTCGAGCTCTACTCGAAGTAATTCTTGAACTCTTGACTGGTGGAACTATGCAGCGTTCAGTAAACGAGTTTCTTTACCCGCGTCACATTGACGTGCAGGAGATTAGCAAAACCCGCGCCAAGGTGACTCTTGAGCCACTGGAGCGAGGGTTCGGCCATACCCTGGGCAATGCGCTGCGCCGTATCCTGCTCTCTTCCATGCCGGGTTGTGCAATTTCGGAAGTTGAGATTGAGGGTGTGTTGCACGAGTACAGCAGCATAGAAGGGGTGCAGGAGGATGTCATCGAGATCCTGCTGAACCTCAAAGGTGTTGCTATCGCTCTGCACAACGGTGATGAGGCGCTTCTGACACTCTCCAAGTCAGAGGCAGGTTCTGTCACGGCTGGCGATATTCAGCTGACTCAGGACGTTGAAATTGCCAATCCCGAACATGTAATTGCTCACCTGAATCCAGGTGCTGCACTGAACATGCAGCTGCGCGTGACACGCGGCCGTGGCTATGTGCCGGCTGACTCACGTAACAGCGACGAGGATGAAACTCGTGCCATCGGACGTCTGCAGCTGGATGCCAGCTACAGCCCTGTTCTGCGCGTGTCCTATGCAGTTGAAAGTGCACGTGTAGAACAGCGCACCGACTTGGACAAGCTCGTGATCGATATTGAATCCAACGGTACTATCGATCCGGAAGAGTGCATCCGTCGTGCGGCTACCATACTGCAGCAGCAGCTGGTCGTGTTTGTTGATCTGGAAGACGCGGGTGAACAGACTCGCGCCGAGCCGAATGAGCCGGAGATTGATCCTGTTCTTCTGCGCCCGGTCGACGACCTGGAGCTGACTGTACGTTCCGCGAACTGTCTGAAAGCAGAGCAGATCTATTATATTGGTGATCTGATCCAGCGCACCGAAGTAGAGCTGCTGAAGACTCCTAACTTGGGCAAGAAGTCTCTGACCGAGATCAAAGATGTGCTGGCATCTAAAGGTCTGTCGCTTGGCATGCGTCTGGAAAACTGGCCCCCGGCCAGTCTGAAAGGCGATGACAAGGTTGCCTCTTGAGTCTGACTTCTAACCCTAAGTTGCAAAGGATTTAGAAAATGCGTCATCGTAAATCTGGTCGACACTTAAATCGTACAAGTGCTCACCGCAAAGCGATGTTCAAAAATATGGCAGTGTCTCTGTTCGAACACGAACTGATCAAGACTACTCTGCCTAAAGCTAAAGAACTGCGCCGCTTTGCTGAGCCGCTGATCACTCTGGCCAAGATCGATTCGGTTGCTAACCGTCGTCTGGCGTTCTCCCGTACCCGCAGCAACGATGCTGTAGGTAAACTGTTCAACGAACTGGGTCCGCGTTATGCGGCTCGTCCCGGTGGCTATATCCGCATTCTCAAGTGCGGATACCGTGCCGGCGACAAGGCTCCAATGGCCTACGTTGAACTGGTAGATCGTCCGGTTGGTCAGACTGTTGCAGATGAGAGTGCAGAAGATTAATACTCTTCTGAACTGTTAAAAAAACCCGGTGCCTTTGGTTACCGGGTTTTTTTTCGCCTGTAATTTGGTGAAGGCGGGCTGTAGTGTTGGTGACAGCCCGCACAAGGTCAGACAGATTTCAACATGGATTTCAGGAAGCGTCCGGTATGTGACTGTGGCACGTTTGCAACGGTCTCAGGTGTGCCGGTGGCAATGATTTCGCCACCACCGCTGCCACCTTCCGGGCCCAGGTCTATGATCCAGTCGGCGGTCTTGATTACGTCCAGGTTGTGTTCAATCACGACGATGGTATTGCCGTGATCCCGCAGGCGATCAAGGACATTGAGCAGTTGCTGTATGTCATAGAAATGCAGCCCGGTGGTGGGCTCGTCAAGAATATACAGGGTCTTGCCGGTGTCCCGCTTGCTTAATTCTCGCGCCAGTTTGACACGCTGGGCTTCGCCGCCAGACAGCGTGGTGGCGGCCTGCCCGAGGCGGATATAACTGAGACCGACATCGATCAGCGTCTGCAATCGTCGAGCCAGCGCCGGTATGGCGTCGAAGAATTCACGCGCATCCTCAACCGTCAGCTGTAACACCTCATCAATGCTTTTGCCCTTGTATTTCACTTCCAGGGTTTCACGGTTATAGCGCTTCCCTTTGCAAATATCGCAGGGCACATAGATGTCCGGCAGGAAGTGCATCTCCACCTTGATTACGCCGTCCCCCTGGCAGGCTTCACAGCGGCCACCTTTTACATTGAAACTGAAACGTCCCGGTTTGTAGCCGCGTGAACGTGCTTCCTGGGTCCCGGAAAAGAGTTCACGGATCGGTGTGAAAATGCCGGTATAGGTTGCGGGGTTGGAGCGTGGAGTGCGTCCAATCGGACTCTGGTCTATATCGATGACCTTATCAAACAGGTCCAATCCTTCAATCCGCTCATAAGGTGCCGCGTCCAGCGTTGTCGCATGATTAAGTGCCGTGGCGGCAACCGGGTACAACGTGTTGTTGATCAATGTGGATTTGCCGGAACCCGACACGCCGGTCACGCAGGTCATCAGTCCAACAGGAATTTCGAGCGTCACCTGCTGCAGGTTGTTGCCGCTGGCGCCTATCAGACGCAGTATCCTGTCACTGTCCACCGGCTTGCGCTGTTCCGGTATCGCAATCGACCGTTTGCCGGACAGATACTGGCCTGTGATCGATTCGGGATTGTCCATAATGGTCTGGGGCAGGCCCGCAGCGATGACTCGGCCCCCATGTACGCCGGCTCCGGGGCCAATATCGATCAGATAATCCGCCATTCGAATCGCGTCTTCATCGTGTTCTACTACGATTACGGTATTGCCCAGGTCACGCAGGTGTTCCAGAGTTTTGAGCAGACGTTCATTGTCGCGTTGATGCAGTCCGATGGATGGCTCATCCAGTACATACATGACACCGACCAGACCTGCACCAATCTGACTTGCCAGTCGGATGCGCTGAGCTTCACCACCTGAAAGAGTATCAGCACTGCGTTCAAGCGATAGGTAGTCGAGTCCTACATTGACCAGAAAACTCAGGCGCTCACGAATCTCTTTCAGAATCTTGTCGGCGATCTCGCCTTGTTTGCCTCCGAGTTGAAGCTGTTCAAAGTACTCTTTTGCCTGACCAATCGGCAGGCGTACAAGATCAGGCAGAGTGCGTTGGTCAATAAATACATGGCGCGCGTCAGCACGCAGTCGGCTGCCATTGCATGAGGGGCATGCATGCATGTTGAGATAGCGAGCCAGGTCTTCGCGTACGCTTTCGGACTCGGTTTCCCGGTAGCGCCGCTCCAGATTATTGATCACGCCTTCAAAGGGGTGCGCCTTCTTAACGCGTTCGCCTCGGTCATTACGGTAGTGAAAGTCTACGCTGTCATCACCACTGCCGTGCAGAATGATATTGCGGTGTTGTTCGCTGAGTTTCTCAAACGGGGTATCCAGATCAAAGCCGTAGTGTTGACCTACCGCCTGCAGCTGTTGGTAATAGTAGAGACTTCGCTTATCCCAGCCACGTATGGCACCCTGTGCAAGGGTCAGTGATGCGTCCTGTACCAGTTTGGCTGGATCAAAATACTGTCGTACCCCAAGACCATCACAGGCAGGGCAGGCGCCGTGGGGGTTGTTGAATGAGAACAAACGAGGCTCGAGTTCCTGAATGCTGTGGCCGCAGGTCGGGCAGGCGAAACGTGCCGAAAATACCATCTCCTCCATACCCTCATCCATGGGGGCAATTCTGGCAATGCCATCGCTCAGCTCCAGAGCGGTTTCAAATGATTCTGCCAAGCGGGTTTGAAGGTCCTCTCGAACCTTGATGCGATCAACCACCACTTCAATATCGTGTTTGCGTTTCTTGTCCAGTGTTGGGGCATCATCAAGATCGACCACCAGCCCATCTATACGGGCGCGGACGAAGCCCTGGCTGCGCAGCTGGCTGATGATATGTAAGTGCTCACCCTTGCGGCCCTGTACGACGGGAGCCAACAGCATTACGCGTGTGCCTTCGGGCAGTGCGAGCACCTGATCAACCATCTGGCTGACGGTCTGTGCCGCCAGCGGCAAGTCATGTTCAGGGCAGCGCGGTTCGCCTGCTCGGGCAAAGAGCAGACGCAGGTAATCGTAAATCTCGGTGATGGTACCAACTGTCGAGCGGGGATTATGCGATGTGGATTTCTGCTCGATCGATATGGCCGGTGACAGTCCTTCGATATGGTCTACATCGGGCTTTTCCATCATCGACAGGAACTGGCGTGCATAGGTGGACAAGGATTCCACGTAGCGGCGCTGTCCTTCGGCGTAGAGAGTGTCGAAGGCGAGTGAGGACTTGCCTGATCCCGACAGCCCTGTGATGACGATCAACTGGTCGCGGGGGATATCGAGGTCAATATTTTTCAGGTTGTGGGTGCGTGCACCCCGTACCAGAATCTTGTCCATTGCGGCTCCGCCTTGGCTGGCAAAAAGGACTATTATAGAGCCTATAGCGGGACAGCAAAAACAGCTGTGCTTGTGGTATCCTCATGGGCGTACGGCCACATGCAGGATGCGGTGGCCCAGGCTAACAGGATAACGGGAGAGTGAGATGGCGCGCGGTATCAATAAGGTAATTCTGATCGGTAATCTGGGAGCTGATCCCGAAGTACGTTACATGCCATCTGGCAATGCGGTCACCAACGTGAACCTTGCCACCAGCGATAGCTGGAAAGACAAACAGAGCGGCCAGATGCAGGAGCGTACCGAGTGGCATCGGGTCGTATTCTTCAACCGTCTGGCTGAAATTGCGGGCGAATATCTGCGCAAGGGTTCAAAGGTTTACATTGAGGGCTCCCTGCGTACCCGCAAGTGGCAGGGACAGGATGGCCAGGATCGCTACACGACTGAAATTGTAGCCAGCGAGATGCAGATGCTGGATGGACGCGGTGGTGAAGGGGGTGGTGGTTACCAGCAACCTTCACAGGGTGGCGGTTATGCACCTCAGGGCGGCGACATGGGCTATGGTCAGCCACAACAATACAATCAGGCACCGCCACAGCAGGCTCCGCGTCAGCAGCCGCCACAACAACCCTCGCAACAATCTCAGCAGCCAGCCCCGGGTTTTGATGACTTTGATGATGACATCCCGTTCTGAGAGCTGATCCACGCGACTGCAGCAATACCTGTTCAAAGGCCCCGCAACGCGGGGCTTTTGTGTCTGTTGCAGGGCACTTTTTTCATATCGGGCAGGTGTGCAGGGGCAGAGTTTGCGGTATGCTCGAAATGAACCGGGCTTGCCCCCGAACTTTCATTCCAGTAACAGGTGAACATCCCGTCAATGGTGGCCAGCGCCTATACAACATCAGCCAAGGTTCTCATCTGCGGAGCGGATGGCCAGATTGGTCATGCTCTGGCGGAGCTGTTGTTGCAACAGCAGGGGCTTGAGTGTATCGCCCTGGGACGACGCAAACTTGATGTGACCGACCCTGAGCAGATCCGACAGCAACTTGAACGACACCTGCCTGACTACGTGATCAACTGTGCCGGCTTCAACCGGGTTGATGATGCCGAACGGCAGCCTGATCAGGCTTTGGCCGTGAACAGTGCCGGCGCGGCCAACCTTGCTGCCGCCTGTGCGCTGCTCAGTATCCCGCTGCTGCACCTGTCCTCGGACTATGTCTTCGATGGCCACTATGCCAGTGGCTACAGTGAGGATGACGCTGCCTCCCCGCTGGGCGTATTTGGGCGCAGCAAGTGGGAAGGTGAAGAATCCGTGCGCAGCCTGCACTCTCAACATCTTATCCTGCGTGTGAGCTGGGTGTTCAGTGCCCGTGGTGACAATTATCTTTTGCGTACACTGGAGCAGGCGCGGCATGAAGCCATGATTGAGGCGGTTGATGACCGGCGTGGCTGCCCTACCTCGGCTGAAGATGTGGCGCGTGTCATCCTGGCCATCCTGCGCCAGCTGACCTGCGGTATTGATGTGTGGGGAACCTATCACTATTGCGGCGCTGAAATCACCTCCCGTTATGGCTTCAGTGAGGCGATTCTGGCCGCGGCGCGGCAGTATGAGGAGCTTGCTGTACAGGAACTTCGTGCCGTAGCATCGGCTGATTATCCGGCTGCTGCACAGCGGCCGGCTTCATCTGTGCTCAAGTGCCGTAAGCTGCTCAGTACCTTCGGTATTCGTCAGCGTCCCTGGCGCAGTGAGTTGCAGCGCGTCATTCGGGAGCATTACGGCGAACTCTAAATGTTCGCCGTATACCTTCACATTTTAAAACAGTCCAAGGCTGGCAGAACGCGTCAAAGCCACTGCCAGAATATACCCCAGACACAACAGTGCCGCGACCAGAGCCAGCAGGCGTGTTTTCATTGTTTTGCCACGCTTCAGCGCAACCGTTCCAAAACCAATATATCCGACCAGACCCAGTATCTTGGCTGTGAGCCAGTGATGGGTGAGCGGGTATTGCGACAGCACCAGCATCAGGCCGATCGCACTGACCAGCAGCAACGTATCGATCACATGGGGGAAAATCTTGAGCCAGCGAGCATTGAGCGCCTTGGGCCAAACCAGCATAAGTGCTGCGCGCAACATGAACAGGATGATACTCAGTCCGACCATGGTCAGGTGTGCATGTTTAAGCATCAGGTAAGTATTCAATGCCGGTTTCCTCAACTATTGCAGGCGGGTGGGTGTTGGATGGGCTTCACTATACCTGCGGCATGTCTGATTTGAAATTCGCCTTTGCCTGCAGGGTAATGTTTTACCTCCCGTTGCACTGTAAAACGGGCAGTAACAGGGTAAAATGTGCAACTTTTCAGCAGCCGCTAGAGGCGTGACATACGCGAATGAATGCTCAGACTCTGACACCGGATCCCTATCAGTCCATCCGCCCCTACCGGGATGATGAAGTCGAGGCGGTACTTCAGCGGCTGGTGCGCGACGACGAATGTATCTCGGCCCTGACGCGCTACCAGTTTCCCAGGGCTTCCGGCCCGCTGGGTTGGCTGCTGCGTCCACTGGTGCGCATTGCTGTGGCAGCACGAGTTGGCGAGATCGAAAGCATAGATGGTTTCCAGCAGCTGGTGGCCGATTACATGCAGAAAATGATCGGACGCACCACAACGCGGGTTAGCTGCTCGGGTATTGAGCGTTTGGACCCCAACGAAGCTTATCTGTTCGTATCCAATCACCGTGACATCGCCATGGACCCGGCGTTTGTGAACTGGGTTCGCTATAAGGCTGGCATGTCGACGGTGCGCATTGCGATCGGTGATAACCTTCTGCGCAAACCCTATGTGTCGGACCTGATGCGGCTTAATAAAAGCTTCATCGTTAATCGCTCTGCCAAGGGGCGAGAGATGATGTCGGCGCTGACTCAACTCTCTTCCTACATCGATCACAGCATCAGCAATGGCCACTCTATCTGGATCGCGCAGCGTGAGGGGCGAGCGAAAGATGGCAATGACCGTACAGATCCGGCATTGATGAAAATGTTCTACATGTCGCACCGCAAGCAGCGCAGCCTGGGCGAGATGGTGGGGCGGCTCAACATTGTACCGGTATCCATTGCCTATGAGCTTGACCCCTGTGATGCGCTCAAGGCTCGTGAGCTGGCCGCTGTTGCGCTGCACGGTGCATACGAGAAATCTGAATACGAGGATATCAGCAGTATTGTCCGAGGCATTACCGGCGACAAGGGGGAGGTTCACATCGCTTTTGGTACTCCGCTGAGTGGCGAGTTTGAAACCCCTGAGCAGATTGCCGCTGAGATCGATCGTCAAATCCACCTCAATTACCGGCTGCACCCAAGCAATCTTGCTGCTGCCGGCGAGGCGGTCAGTGTCGAGCAGCAGCAGGCCTTTGACGCGCGCCTTGAAAGTGTGAGCGATGAGGAGCGGCCGTTCCTGCGTCAGATGTACGCCAACCCGGTCTTCAATCATCACAATGCCAGCCAGGGGGAGAGCTGATGCCTGCTCAACGCTCTGGGGGCATGCGGCTGTATCTGCGCGGCCTGCTCTATGCGGTTGGCTTTTACCCGTTGACCATGCTGTTTGCGATCCCCTGTTTGCTGATTGGCCCATTGCTGCCGTTTCGGGCCCGGTTCAAGTTTCTGACCCTGATCAATTATTTTTATATCGATTGGTTGCGCATCTGCTGTGGTTTGGGGGTTGAACTGAAGGGGCGTGAGCATCTTCCAAAAGAAGGTGCGTATGTGGTTGTTGCCAATCATCAGAGCGAGTGGGAGACGCTGTACTTCCAGACACTCATTCGGCCTCAGGCCGTGGTGCTCAAGCGCGAGCTGCTACGAATCCCGCTGTTCGGCTGGGCACTGGCACTGTTGCGTCCGATCGCGCTTGATCGCAGCAAGCGGCGCGGTGCGCTGAAACAGCTGCTGGAGCAGGGGCAGCAGCGGCTGGACAGCGGTATTCCATTGCTGATTTTCCCGCAGGGTACACGTGTACCTGTGGGGCAGATGGGCAAGCTGAACAAGGGCGGTGCGATGCTGGCCGTGAGTCGCGGTGTACCGATTGTACCGGTGGCACATAATGCGGGTCTTTACTGGCCCGGTAACTCGTTCGTCAAGTATCCCGGCACCGTGCAGGTCAGTGTAGGTCCCGCGATCCAGACGGAAGGGCGCAGTGTGGATGAAGTGCATGCTGAAGTAGCAGGCTGGCTGGAGCAGACCATGCGAGAGCAGGGCAGTCTGGAGTAAGCTAAGGTTGAATTCGGCCCATAAAAAAGCCGCTCCATTATGAGCGGCTTTTTTATGGGCCAGCCAATGGGGCTGGCCGCAGTATCAGCCTTCGTATTTCTCGAACACCAAAGTTGAGTTGGTGCCGCCGAAGCCGAAGCTGTTGGACATGACGCGCTTGAGCTCGATGTTGTCCTTGCGTTCCGTGACAACCGGCATGCCGGCCGCTTCCGGATCCAGTTCTTCGATGTTGGCCGACGCACAGATGAAGTTGTTCTGCTGCATCAGGATCGAGTAGATCGCTTCCTGTGCACCGGTGGCGCCCAGTGAGTGACCGGTGAGTGACTTGGTAGAGCTGACCGGCGGCATCTTGTCACCGAAGGTCTGCTTCATCGCCTTCAGCTCCTGAATGTCACCAGCCGGAGTGGAGGTGCCGTGGGAGTTGATGTAGTCGATGGGGCCATCTACGGTGGCCATCGCCTGCTGCATGCAACGAATGGCGCCTTCACCGGATGGTGCAACCATGTCGTAGCCGTCGGAAGTAGCGCCGTAGCCAGTCAGCTCAGCGTAAATCTTGGCACCACGAGCTTTGGCGTGCTCCAGTTCTTCGAGCACCAGCATGCCGGCACCACCTGCGATCACGAAACCGTCGCGATTGGCGTCATAAGCACGAGACGCTTTTTCCGGAGTATCGTTGTACTTGCTGGACAGCGCGCCCATGGCGTCAAACATGACACTCAGCGACCAGTGCAGCTCTTCACCACCACCGGCAAAAACAACGTCCTGCTTGCCGAGCTGGATCTGCTCCATGGCGTTACCGATGCAGTGTGCACTGGTCGCGCAGGCTGAGGTGATCGAGTAGTTGACACCCTTGATCTTGAACGGAGTTGCCAGACAGGCGGAGACGGTGGAGCCCATGGTGCGGGTAACGCGGTAGGGGCCTACGCGGCGGACACCTTTTTCACGCAGAATATCAGCGGTTTCAACGATATCGGCTGAAGATGCACCCCCTGAGCCGGCGATCAGGCCGGTACGGACATTGGAGATCTGGTCTTCGCTCAGGCCGGAATCTTCAATCGCCTGCTTCATGGCCAGGTAGGCATAAGCCGCAGCGTTGCCCATGAATCGACGCAGCTTGCGATCGATCAGGCTGTCCAGGTCGATATCGATGCTGCCCGCAACCTGACTGCGGAAGCCAAGCTCCTTGTACTCCGGCTGAAACTTGATGCCGGAGCGCCCCTGCTTCAGTGAGTCCAGAACTGTTTCCAGATCATTTCCCAGGCAGGAAACGATCCCCATACCGGTCACAACGACGCGTCGCATGTGTAGCCTCTCTTCAATCGTTCAGAAATATACTGTCTTATTATATGGCAAGGTTAACGGGTCGAAGTTCAGGCTCAGAAGTTATCTGTCTGCTTGAACAGGCCGACACGCAGGTCCGTGGCAGTATAGATGGTACGGCCGTCAACAGACAGTGAACCATCGGCTATACCCATAACCAGCTTGCGCTCGATGACACGCTTGAGTTCGATGTGATAGGTCACCTTGCTGGCGGTGGGAAGCACCTGACCGGTGAACTTGACTTCACCGGAGCCCAGGGCGCGTCCGCGTCCTTCATTGCCGCGCCAGCCGAGGAAAAAGCCTACCAGCTGCCACATGGCATCAAGACCGAGACAGCCCGGCATGACAGGGTCTCCCGGGAAGTGGCAGTCAAAGAACCAAAGGTCTGGGCGGATATCGAGTTCGGCGATGATCTCACCCTTGCCGTACTGACCACCATCGGTGTTGATGTCGATGATGCGGTCCAGCATCAGCATGTTGCCGACCGGCAGCTGGGCATTGCCTGGGCCGAACATCTCGCCATGGCCGCACTTGAGCAGCTCTTCACGTTCAAAGGAGGAGGGTCTAGTCATAGGAAACCGTATATCCAAGGCATTTCATAAAATTTGCCCGATTATACCGATTTGACTGCCTGCAGGCACGGCCTGTGTGCCCTTATTTGATCGATATCGGATCAGATGGGGGATTTTAGCGGCTGCAAAGGCTCAAGTTGCACGCCGCGGTCGAGCTGCAGCGTGCTCTGGAATCAGCTGGTGCGGCGGGTTGCCATCTGTGCCAGGGTGGTGAGTGTCTCACGGAAAGAACTGGCCGGCAGTGCTTCCAGCGCGGTAATGGCGCGACTGACTTCGGCTTCGGCCTGCTGGCGGGTGTAGTCGATTGACCCTGTGCGCTGCACGATATCCAGTACCGGTTGCAGATCGTCCAGGCCGCCTTCGCGAATGGCGCCACGAATCAGTTTGCGCTCAGTCTCGCTGCCGACTCGCATGGCGTGGATCAGTGGCAGGGTGGCCTTGCCCTCGGCCAGGTCATCACCGACATTCTTGCCCATGGTGGCGCTGTCGGACAGATAGTCCATCAGGTCGTCCACCAGCTGGAAGGCGATACCCAGGTGGCGACCGTACAGGCGCAGTGCTTCTCGCTCTTCTGCGCTGGCATCGGCCAGAATGGCGCCAACTTCGGTAGCAGCCTCAAACAGCATCGCCGTTTTGCCGAGAATGACCTGCATGTAGGACTCTTCGGAGGTGTCCGGGTTGCGCTGATTCAGCAGCTGTAACACTTCACCTTCGGCGATTACGGTAGTTGCATTGGAGATCACCTGCATGATCTCCATGCGGTTTATCTCGACCATGATCTGGAAAGCGCGGGAATAGAGAAAATCACCCACCAGTACGCTGGGCGCATTGCCCCATTTGGCATTGGCGGTTGCATTGCCACGGCGCAGCTCTGAGTTATCCACAACATCGTCGTGCAGCAGGGTAGCGGTATGGATGAATTCGATTACGGCGGCCAGCGGGATATGTTGCTCTCCCCTGTAGCCGCAAGCGTTGGCGCTGAGTAGTACCAATAGCGGGCGCAGTCGCTTGCCGCCGCCGGCGACAATATAGTGACCGATTTTCTCGACCAGAGGCACAGTCGACCCAAGGTGGTTGAGAATATAATCGGTTACCGCATCGAACTGCGGCTCTATGGTCGGATTAAGCTGGTGTGGCTGCATGGGCGGGGTTCTGTATGTGGACTGAACACCCGCCGCATGCTAGGGGGCTGGGAGAAGGGTGTCAAGCCGGGCTGGGAGACGGGTGTCGGGGCGGGGGATTTGGCAAGGATTGCGCTTGCCTGTGGCGAGGGACTCGGGTAAAATTGCGCGCCTTAAACCTGTCCACGATCGCTCCCTACCATAGGGTGTCCAGAAGTCTTCAGACTTCGGCCATTAGAAGTAGGTTTCGTTTCCAGTAGCCGGGCAGGTTAATACTTGGAGAAAAGCATGTTTGCAGTAATCGTAAGCGGCGGTAAACAGTACCGTGTGCAGGAAGGACAGACACTGAAGCTGGAAAAACTGACTGCTGAAGCAGGTTCCAGCGTTGAGTTCGACCGCGTTTTGCTGGTCGGTAACGGCGACGACGTTAAGGTCGGTGCTCCGGTTGTTGAAGGTGCCAAAGTGGCTGCAGAAGTTGTAGCTCACGGCCGTGGTGACAAGGTCACCATCATCAAGTTCCGTCGCCGCAAGCATCACATGAAGCGTCAGGGTCACCGTCAGTGGTTTACAGAAGTTAAAATCACAGGCATCAGTGGCTGATCAACCGAATTAGGAGATTGAATAATGGCTCATAAGAAGGCTGGTGGTTCAACGCGTAACGGCCGCGACTCACAATCAAAGCGTCTGGGCGTAAAGCGTTTCGGTGGTCAGGCCGTTATCGCGGGTAACATTCTGATCCGTCAGCGTGGCACCAAGTTCCACGCCGGCACCAACGTTGGTCTGGGCAAGGATCACACCCTGTTTGCAACTGCAAACGGCGTGGTCAAGTTCGAGGTCAAGGGTCCGAACAACCGTAAATATGTGAGCGTCGTTCCTGCCTGAGCAGTGATCTGATACTCGCATCGAAAAGCTCCGCCCAGGCGGGGCTTTTTTCGTTTGCAGGCGGCCGTGCGCAAGCGTCCGGCTGTCCCGCCCGGATTGAGAGGGTGTACTCCTCTGATCCCGGGATGAATGAAAGTTGGAGGTAATGATGAAATTTGTAGATGAAGCGACCATCACAGTGGAAGCTGGCAAGGGTGGTAACGGCTGTCTGAGCTTCCGGCGTGAGAAATTCATTCCAAAGGGCGGGCCTGATGGCGGAGATGGCGGTGATGGTGGCTCGATCTGGGTTGAGGCGGATGAATCGCTCAATACGCTGATCGATTATCGCTTTACCCGCCGATTCAAGGCGCAGAACGGTGAATCCGGCAGCGGGCGCAACTGCACCGGCTCCAAGGGGGAAGATCTCATCCTGAAGGTGCCTGTGGGTACAACAATAGTGGATGTCGATACCGGAGAGGTGTTGGCGGATCTGACCCGTATCGGTCAGCAGGACAAGATTGCTCAGGGCGGTTTTCATGGCTTGGGTAACACGCGCTTCAAGAGCAGTGTCAACCGCGCACCACGCCAGACCACCAAGGGCAGTGAAGGCGAATTGCGCAACCTGCGGCTGGAGCTGAAGGTGTTGGCCGATGTAGGGTTGTTGGGTCTGCCCAATGCGGGCAAGTCCACCCTTATTCGCTCCATCTCGGCAGCCAAGCCGAAAGTGGCGGATTACCCGTTTACAACGCTGGTGCCCAACCTTGGCGTGGTGCGCACCGAAGCGCATCGCAGCTTCGTGGTGGCCGATATTCCGGGCATCATCGAAGGTGCGGCCGAAGGCGCGGGGCTGGGGATTCGCTTCCTCAAGCATCTGGCGCGCAACCGGGTGCTGCTGCATCTGGTGGATATGGCGCCCTGGGATGAAACTACGCCCGCGCAGGCGGCGGTGACCGCCGTGAACGAACTTGAAAAATTCAGCCAGACGCTGGCGCAACAGCCGCGCTGGCTGGTGCTGAACAAGCTGGATATGTTGCCTGAAGAGGAGCAGGATGCAGCCTGTCAGGCCGTAATCGACGCGTTGGGCTGGGAAGGTCCAGTTTATCGAATTTCAGCGCTGAACAAGCTGGGGCTGACGCCGCTGGTGCATGACCTGCAGGATTTTCTGGATGCCCGTGCGGCAGCTATAGCGGAAGATCCGGAACTGCTCGAGCAAGAGCGGCATACGCGTGCACTGATCGATGAAGAGGCGCGTGAAAATCTGCAGCGTCTGCGCATGGAGCAACGGGCGCGTCGCATGGCGGATGATGGTCTCGATGATGATGACTTCGACGATGATGATTACGATGTCGAAGTGGAGTATGTACCCTGACGGAGAAGGTATAAGGTGACAGCGGGACGTAATGGTCTGACCCAGCGCGGGCGCTGGGTGGTCAAGATTGGCAGTGCGCTGCTGACCAATGATGGTCAGGGGCTGGATCAGGTCGCCATTGCGCACTGGGTGGGCCAGCTGGTAGAGCTGACGCGCAGTGGTGTCGAGGTGGTGCTGGTGTCTTCTGGCTCAGTGGCTGAGGGAATGACCCGGCTGGGCTGGGCTGGGCGTCCGCGCGAGATTTACCGCCTTCAAGCGGCAGCGGCTGTCGGTCAGATGGGGTTGGTGCAGGCCTATGAGACCAATTTCCGCCGTCACGGCATGCACACGGCTCAGATATTGCTGACCCACGATGACTTGTCCAATCGCAAGCGCTATCTCAATGCTCGCTCCACGCTGCGTACCCTGATCGAGCTGGGTGTGGTTGCAGTGGTCAACGAAAACGATACCGTTGTCACCAGTGAGATTCGCTTCGGTGACAACGATACGCTGGGGGCGCTGGTGGCCAACGCGGTCGAAGCGGATGTGCTGGTACTGCTGACTGATCAGCAGGGGCTGTATACCGCTGATCCGCGCAGCAATCCCGATGCCGAGCTGATCAGTGAAGCGATGGCGGAGGATGAGCGACTGGTCGCCATGGCTGGAGATGGTGGTCGGCTTGGACGCGGTGGCATGGCGACCAAGGTGCGTGCAGCCAAGCTGGCAGCGCGCTCTGGTGCACTGACGCTGATTGCCAGTGGGCGCGAGCCGGATGTGCTGCTGCGGCTCCACCGCGGTGAGCTGATCGGTACTTTGCTGCTGCCTGAGCGAGAGCCCATGGCGGCACGCAAGCAGTGGATTGCCGGGCACCTGCAGGCGCGCGGTACGCTGGTGCTGGATGCTGGTGCTGTGATGGCGCTGGCGGAACGGGGCAAGAGTCTCCTGCCTGCTGGAGTACGCTCGGTCAGCGGTGATTTCTCGCGTGGCGAGATGGTGATGATGATGGATGAGCAGGGGCGTGTGGTTGCACGCGGGCTGGCAAATTACGGCGTAGAGGATGCGCGTCGAATTATCGGTCGTCCCAGTCGCGAAATCGAGTCATTGCTGGGCTTCATGGGCGAGGAAGAGCTGGTGCACCGCGATAACCTGGTGCTGGCCTGAGGTCGGTACCTCGCGGCGTTATTACAGCAGCTGAATGACAGGCACAAAAAAACCGGCAATTGCCGGTTTTTTTATGCTGACAAGGTAGTGACTTATGCCATTGCCTTGATGCGAGCGGTCAGGCGGCTCTTGGTGCGGGCGATCTTGTTCTTGTGGAAGATGCCTTTGGTTACAGAGCTGTCCATGATCGGCTGAGCGACCTTGAACGCTGCTTCAGCAGCAGCCTTGTCACCGCCGTCGATGGCAGCGATTACTTTTTTCATGTACGTGCGCGCCATGGAGCGCAGGCTAGCGTTGTGTTGACGACGCTTCTCCGCCTGGCGAGCGCGTTTTTTGGATCCTGCGGAATTAGCCACGGTCCGGCTCCTTTGATAATTGGGTTGATCAGATTACGACGATGCGAGTGCCGAAAATTAGACGCGACATTATTCATGTCCGGCCGGTCGATGTCAACCTTTACGCGCGTCGTCTTGAATCCACTTTGTCTGTCTGGCAAAGGGGGATATGATCGGCGCACATTTTTTGCATTTCAATAAAGGGGTCAGTGTGACAGACAAGGCGAAACGGGGCGGTGTCGGGCTACTGCGCTCCAGTGGCGTTGTGGGCATCATGACCATGATGTCGCGAGTGCTTGGCCTGGTGCGTGATGTGGTGATTGCCAATTACTTTGGTGCCAGTGGCAGTGCCGATGCCTTCTTTGTCGCATTCAAGATACCCAACTTCCTCCGCCGTCTGTTTGCCGAGGGCGCTTTCTCCCAGGCCTTTGTGCCGGTGCTGTCCGAGTATCGCAGCCAGCGAGATCTTGCCGCGGTCAAACAGCTTGTTGATCGCGTTGCCGGGGCGCTGGGTTCGGTGCTGGTGCTGGTCACGGTAATTGCGGTGATAGGAGCGCCTGTGCTGGCTGCTGTTTTTGCGCCGGGCTTTTACATGGCCGGTGGCGAAAAGTTTGAGCTTGCCGCCAACATGCTCAGAATCACCTTTCCCTATCTGCTGCTGATCTCTCTGACTGCTTTTTGCGGTGCCATTCTGAACAGCTACGAGCGCTTCGCCATTCCGGCCTTTACCCCGGTGCTGCTGAATCTGTGTCTGATTGGCTCTGCGGTTTGGCTCAGCCCCTGGTTCGAAACCCCCATCATGGCACTGGCCTGGGGGGTGCTGATGGCCGGCGGTGTACAGCTGCTGTTCCAGTTGCCGTTTCTGGCGCGGCTGCGGTTGTTGCCGCTTCCGAAGGCTGATTTCAAGGATGAGGGTGTGCGCCGAATTTTGAAGCTGATGCTGCCGGCATTGTTCGGCGTCTCGGTGGCGCAGATCAACCTGCTGTTGGATACAGTGCTGGCCTCCTTCCTGCAGACCGGCAGTGTGTCCTGGCTTTACTACTCTGACAGGCTGTCGGAGCTGCCGCTGGGTGTGTTCGGCATCGCTATCGCTACCGTGATTCTGCCCAGTCTGTCCCGTATTCATGCCGAAAAAAGCCCGGAACGTTTTGCCCATACCCTCGACTGGGCGATCCGCATGATTCTGCTGATCGGTCTGCCCGCTGCGCTGGCGCTGGCGGTGCTGGCCGAACCGCTGATCGCAACCCTGTTCCATTACGGTGAGATGACCGATCGGGATGTGCAGATGGCGGCCATGAGTCTGCGCGCGTATGCCTTTGGCCTGCTGGCGTTCATGCTGATCAAGGTGCTGGCACCGGGCTATTTTGCCCGTCAGAATACCCGTACCCCGGTCAAAATTGCCGTCAAGGCGATGGCCGCCAATATGGTACTCAACTTGATTCTGATCTGGCCGCTGGACCATGTGGGGCTGGCGCTGGCAACATCCATTTCTGCCTTCATGAATGCGGGCTGGCTGCTGCATGGGCTGATCAAGGAAGGCGTGTTCCGCTGGCAACCGGGCTGGGCCATGATGCTGTTCCGGCTGGCCAGTGCTTCCATCACGCTGGTGGCGGTGCTGTTGCTGATCATGAATTGGCTGGCCGGGAACTGGCTTGAGGCAAGTGTATGGCTGCGAGTGCAGTGGATGACAGTGTTGGTGCTGGCCGGAGCGGGGGCGTATCTCCTGATGCTGCTGGTGACCGGTCTCAGGTTACGCCATCTGCGCGGTTGAACACTTTCTGAGCGGTACTCGCCGGGTTCAGAGTACGATATACTTCGCAGTCCGAAATTCTGGCGCTGGCTCGGCAACTGCATGGAACTGATACGAGGCTTACACAATCTGCGTGATCGCCACCGTGGCTGCGTGGCAACAATTGGCAACTTCGATGGTGTTCACCTGGGCCATCGCAAGGTGCTGGCGCAGGTCAAGGCAAAGGCGGCTGCGCTTGGGCTGCCGAGTGTCGTTATCATTTTTGAACCCCAGCCGCGTGAATTCTTTGGCGGCGACAGCGTGCCGCCCCGTCTGACCCGTTTTGATGAAAAGGTACGTCTGTTGGCGGCCGAGGGTGTAGACCGGGTGGTCTGCCTCAGCTTCAATGCACGCCTGCGACAGATGTCGGCGGAAGCGTTCATCAATGAGCTGCTGCTGAAGGGGCTGGCGGTAGAGCATTTCGTGGTGGGCGATGACTTCCGTTTTGGTTGTGACCGCCGCGGCGACTATCACATGCTGTGCGAAGCCGGCGAGCGTCACGGTTTCACGGTTGAGGGCACGCACACCTTCACGTTGCTGGGCGAGCGTGTCAGCAGCACGCGTGTTCGCACTGCGCTGATGCGGAATGATTTTGAGCTGGCCGAGCAACTGCTGGGTTGGCGTTACGCCGTTACCGGCCGAGTGATGCATGGCCAGAAACTGGGGCGGCAGTTGGGTGTGCCAACCGCGAACGTGCGCATGCACCGCTACCCCTGTCCTCTGCGAGGGGTGTTTGCAGCCTGGGCTCATTTTGATGGCCAGTGTTTGCCTGCCGTCTGTAATGTGGGGTTGCGTCCCACCGTACATGGCCGTCTGCCGGTGCTGGAAGCGCACCTGCTCGACTACACAGGGGCCGAGTTGTATGGCAGCCTGATGCGGGTGGAGTTTCTGCACTTCATTCGCCCCGAACAGGCCTTTGATGGCCTGGACGCGCTCAAGACACAGATAGAAGCCGATATTGAACATGTCCGCGCCTGGTTTGCCCAGGCGGGCCGAGACTGACCTTACCTCTGGAAGCGACCTGTTATGACCGATTACAAAGCGACACTCAACCTGCCGGAAACGGCATTCCCGATGCGCGGCAACCTGCCGCAGCGTGAACCGGCTCGTCTGGCGCGCTGGGATGAAATCGACCTGTATCGTCAGTTGCGTGAAGAGGGCAAGGGACGCAAGACGTTTATCCTCCACGATGGTCCTCCCTACGCCAACGGTAATATTCATATCGGTCATGCGGTCAACAAGGTGATCAAGGACATGATCATCAAGTCCAGGACTCTGAGCGGCTTTGACGCCCCCTACGTGCCAGGGTGGGATTGTCATGGGCTGCCGATCGAGCACAAGGTCGAAACCCTGATCGGCAAGGCCGGTGATAAGGTGCCCTACCGTGAATTCCGTCAGAAGTGTCGCGAATACGCCGCCGAGCAGGTCGCCGGGCAGAAAGCGGATTTTATCCGTCTGGGCGTACTGGGCGACTGGGACAACCCCTACCTGACGATGAATTTCGACACCGAAGCCAACATCGTGCGCGCGCTGGGCAAGATCATCGACAACGGCCATCTGGTGAAGGGCTACAAGCCGGTCTACTGGAGTGTGGTCGGTCAGTCCGCACTGGCTGAAGCCGAAGTGGAATATCAGGACAAGACCTCCACCGCCATCGATGTGCGTTTTACCTTCATCGATCAGAACAAGGTGCTGGCACTGTTCGGCGCCACTGCCGGTGAGGCGCCGGTATCGGTGGTGATCTGGACCACCACGCCCTGGACCATTCCCGCCAACCAGGCGGTGTCGATCAACGGTGCTCTGGATTATGCGCTGGTGGAAGCGCACACCGAGCAGGGTGTGGATCGCATGGTCCTGGCTGCCGAGATGGTCGACGACATCATGGCGCGCTGGGGTGTGGACAAGTTTGAAGTGCTGGCGACCTGCAACGGCGCAGCGCTGGAGTTGCTGCAGCTCAAGCATCCGATCTATGACCGTCAGGTGCCGGTGATCCTCGGTGATCACGTCACCACCGATGCCGGTACCGGTGCCGTTCACACGGCGCCTGATCACGGCATGGAAGACTTTGTGGTCGGTCAGGCCTACGGTCTGGGCACACTGAACCTGGTGCAGGCCGACGGTACCTATACCGATGCGGCCGGCGAATTTGCCGGTGTTCACGTCTACAAGGCCGATGGTCCGGTGTGCGAGGCGCTGGAACGTGAGGGTACCCTGGTGCACCTGAAGCGTTTCCAGCACAGCTACCCGCACTGCTGGCGAACCAAAACGCCGCTGATCTACCGTGCCACACCGCAGTGGTTTGTCTCCATGGAGGCGAAGCAGCTGAAGAGCCAGGCGCTGGATGCGATCAAGGGCGTGCAGTGGTTCCCCGAGTGGGGCCAGAACCGCATTGAATCCATGGTTGAGCAGAGCCCAGACTGGTGTGTTTCGCGCCAGCGTACCTGGGGTGTGCCGATCACCGTCTTTACCCACAAGCAGACCGGTGAGCTGCACCCGCGCACCGCTGAACTGATCGAGCAGGTCGCGCAGAAGATCGAACAGGGCGGCATCGATGCCTGGTTTGAGCTGGACGCAACCGAACTGCTGGGCGATGAAGCGGCCGACTACGACAAGGTCACCGATACTCTGGATGTCTGGTTCGACTCCGGTGTGACCCACCATGCGGTCCTGCGCGAGCGCGAAGGCCTCAGCTTCCCGGCCGACATGTATCTGGAAGGTTCTGACCAGCACCGTGGCTGGTTCCAGTCATCGCTGAAAACCTCCATCGCCATCAACGGCTGCGCGCCCTACAAGCAGGTGCTGACCCACGGTTTCACCGTCGACGAAAAGGGCTACAAAATGTCCAAGTCGCTCGGTAACGTGATCGCGCCACAGGAAGTCACCGATACCCTCGGTGCCGATATCCTGCGCCTCTGGGTCGCCTCGACCGATTACTCCGGTGAAATGGCCGTGTCCAAGCAGATTCTGCAGCGCACAGCTGATTCCTACCGTCGTATTCGTAACACCGCTCGCTTCCTGCTGGCCAACCTGAACGGTTTCGACCCGGCCACCCACAGTGTGGATGCTGCTGACATGCTGGCACTCGACCGTTGGGCCGTAGACGCCACGGCGCGTCTGCAGCAGAAGGTAATTGCGGCCTACGACAGCTATCGTTTCCTCGATGTGTACCAGCAGGTGCACCACTTCTGCGTGCAGGAACTGGGCGGGTTCTATCTTGATATTATCAAGGACCGTCAGTACACCACCCAGCCGGACTCGCTGGCACGTCGTTCCTGTCAGACCGCGCTGTTCCATATCGCCCAGGCGCTGGTGCGCTGGATCGCGCCGATCCTCAGCTTCACGGCTGAAGAGATCTATGAAGCGCTGCCGGGCGAGCACAAGGACTCGATTCTGCTGACCACCTGGTATGAAGAACTGTTCGAGCTGGCTGAGGACGATGCCTTTGGTCGCGAGTTCTGGCAGCGAGTGATGGCGGTGAAAGACGCCGTCAACAAGTGTCTGGAAGATGCCCGTAACGAAAAGCTGGTGAAGGCTTCACTGGCGGCAGAGGCGATCCTGTATGTGGATGACAGTCTGCGGGCCGATCTGGAGCGTCTGGGCGATGAGCTGCGCTTTGTCCTGATCACTTCCGAGGCCACGCTGAAGCCGCTTAGCGAAGCCGGTGATGCCCGGGCCACGGATGTGAACGGCCTCAAGGTGGCTGTGGCGGCTTCTGGTCATGCCAAGTGTGGTCGTTGCTGGCACCACCGCGAAGATGTGGGCAGCCATGCCGGCCATGAGGAGCTGTGCGGTCGCTGCGTCAGCAACGTTGAAGGTGAGGGCGAAACTCGCCATTTTGCCTGATGACCAAGACTCTCAAGACAGGAGCCAGTGCGTTGCACTGGCTTTGGCTCAGCCTGCTGGTGATCGTGCTTGATCTGGGCAGCAAGTATCTGGCTGACAGCCTGCTGACCTATGCCAACCCAGTGCCTCTGCTGCCGGTATTTGATCTGACGCTGCTCTATAACACGGGTGCCGCGTTCAGCTTTCTGGCCGGTGCCGGTGGCTGGCAGCGCTGGCTGTTCGTGGCCATCGCTATGGGCATGAGTGCCTTCCTGCTGCACTGGATGTACCGTACCCCCCGGTCACATTACCTGTTGGGCGTGGGACTGGCGCTAGTGCTGGGCGGTGCTCTGGGCAACCTTTATGATCGTACAGTGCATGGTCATGTGGTGGATTTCATATCGCTGCACTGGGAAGGCTATTACTTCCCGGCCTTTAATATCGCTGACACGGCCATCACGCTGGGCACCATCGCGCTGCTGGTCGATATGCTGTTCAGCCGTAACGACACAACTGTTGAGGAACAGAAATGACAGACGCTGCAATCGGTCCCGGTACTCGGGTCAGTCTGCATTTTGCAATTAAACTGCAGGACGGACAGATCATCGACAGCAACTTCGATGCTCAGCCCGCCAGCTTCACCTTCGGCGACGGCAATATCCCGGAAGGATTCGAGCAGGCGATGCTCGGCCTCAAGGCCGGTGAGCACACCGAGTTGACCATCGCACCCGAACGCGGCTTCGGCATGCACAACCCCTCCAATATCCAGATACTGCCACGCAGTCAGTTCAAGGATATGGAGCTGGAGCCGGGCCTGGTCGTATCATTTCAGGAGCCGGGCGGTGAACTGCCGGGCATGGTGACCGAGTTCAACGATGACAAGGTCACGGTGGACTTCAACCATCCACTGGCCGGCAAGACGCTTATCTTTGAAGTACAGGTGGAGGTGGTCGAGGCCGCTTGACACCCGTCACCAGACTGTTCAGTCTGTAAAAGGCCCGACTCAGGACGAGAACGGCCTGCACAAGGTAAGTACAGCAAGAGACAGGATCATGGATGATCATACCCATATTGCCCCGGCCACCCAGCGGGGGCTTACGCTGATCGAATGCCTGTTGGCCATTGCCATACTGGGTATTCTGATTGCAATTGGCCCTGGCGGCTTTCACTCCCTGCTGGCTTCCAGCCGGCTCGCATCGACTCAAACCGAAATTCGCTCGTTGCTGGCCAGTGCCCGCTCGGAAGCGCTCACACGCAATCGCCGGGTAACAGCCTGTCGTACACTGGATGGTGCTCAATGTGCCGGAACCGGTCGCGCCGGTCAGCGGCAGTGGCAAGGGGCCCTGCTGTTCGTTGATCTGGATCAGGATCGCAGGGTTGGCGCAGGGGAAACAGTGTTTTACGTTGCAAACTTTCACACAGCTGTGAACATAATCTGGAATCGGGGTGATTCTCTTATCTATCAACCGGACGGTACAGCTCTGGGTGGCTCCAATGGCACATTTGCTCTGCAGGCAGAGGGCACGGCCATTGAGCACCGGGTGGTGGTCTCTTTACTGGGCCGTGTGCGTACTGAGGTGATCAACCCCTGAAGCGAAAATGGGCTCCACCGGGAGGGGGCCTGACCACAAAACGTAACAAGGGAGCGTCGTTCCATGTCCGATTTTCTGATAGCTGGTGCTGGTGTTATTGGCCTGATGACTGCCCGCCTGCTTGCGCAGGCTGGTGCCAAGGTAAAACTGATTGAACGCGGCCAATGTGCCCGTGAAGCGTCATGGGCGGGGGGCGGCATTGTATCGCCGCTGTACCCCTGGCGTTACAGCGATGAAGTGACAGCGCTGGCGCTGTGGTCTCAGAGCAGCTATGTGCATCTGGCTGAAGACCTGTACTCAGAAACCGGCTGCGACCCTGAACTGCGTCAGAAAGGGATGCTGATGGTCAATGTGGACTCGGAACAGGAGCAACGAGCATTGGACTGGGCGCGGCGTTATCACCGCCCTCTGACTCGTGTTGAGGCCCCATTCATCTACGAAACCGAACCCAATCTGGCAGCAGGCTTCGAGTCTGGTATTTGGATGCCGGAAGTCGCCAGCATCCGCAACCCGCGCCTTGGTCGCGCTTTGCGCGAAAGCGTACAGAAGCACCCCAATATCACCCTGTATGAAGATACCGAGATTGTGGGCTTTACCACTTTCGGTGAGCGAGTGACTGGCGTGAAAACGGCTCGTGGCCAGCATCAAGCCGATGAGGTGATTCTGGCCGGTGGGGCCTGGAGTGGTGAATTGCTGGCATCACTGGGGCTGAAGCTGCCAGTCGAGCCGGTGCGCGGGCAGATGATGGTGTTCAGAGCCCCTGTTGGGCTGGTCAATCGTGTGGTGATGCTGGAAGGACGTTACGTTATTCCGCGCAATGATGGCCGCGTACTGGTAGGCAGCACACTGGAGCATGTGGGCTTTGACAAGCAGACCACGGAAGAGGCTGGCCATTCCCTGTTTGATACCGCCACCCGCATTGTGCCCGAGCTGGCCGCATATGAAGTCGAACATCATTGGGCCGGCCTGCGTCCAGGCTCTCCTGACGGTATTCCCTTTATCGGTGCCGTTCCCGGCTGGAAGGGGCTACACCTGAATACCGGACACTACCGCAACGGTCTGGTTTTGGCGCCGGCGTCCACGCGCCTGTTGTCCGATCTGCTGCTTGAGCGTTCACCCGTCATCAATCCTGAGGCATACTCTCCTGCTGGACGTTTACAGGCACTCTGAGCAGTCGCAGGAGAGAGATGAGCACACCGATCCGGGTCGTCATGGCCCAGCTGAATCTGCTGGTGGGAGATATCCCCGGCAATACGGGCCGTATCATCGATACGGCTCTCAAGGCACGAGATGAACTGAACGCTGATCTCGTGCTGTTCCCCGAATTGGCCCTGACCGGTTATCCGCCTGAAGACCTGCTGCTGCGCCCCAGCCTTGAGCTGCGTGTTCAGGAAGCGCTGCAGCGCATTCTTGCCGCCGTATCGGGGGTTACGCTGGTGCTGGGCTACCCACGCTATCGCGAGGGCGCGCTTTACAACATGGCCGGCGTGATCCGTGACGGTGAGCTGCTGCATGAGTATGCCAAGCAGTGCCTGCCCAACTTTCAGGTGTTCGACGAGAAGCGCTATTTTGCGGCGGGCGATGAAGTCGGGCTGTTTGAGCACAAGGGCATCAAAATCGGCCTGAGCATCTGCGAAGACATCTGGCACACCGGGCCGGTTGAACAGCTGAGGGCTGCGGGTGCAGAGCTGGTACTGAGCCTCAACGCATCCCCTTTCCATATCGGCAAACCGGCACAACGTCGCGATGTGCTGCATCAGCGGGCGCAGCAACTGGGTTGCCCTCTGGTGTATCTGAACCTGACCGGCGGGCAGGATGAACTGGTGTTCGATGGCGGCTCCATGCTGGCCTCGGCCCAGGGCGATATTCTGTTTCAGGGGGTACATTGCGAAGAAGCGCTGTACAGCTGCAGTTTCGACCCGGCAACGGCTGTGCTGAAACCGGAGCAGGCTGGCGTGGCCGAGCCGGACAGTGACGCACTGGTCTATCAGGTACTGGTGCAAGGCGTGCGTGATTACATCAACAAGAACGGTTTTCGCGGCGTGGTGCTGGGGCTATCGGGTGGCATCGATTCGGCCCTGACGGTGGCGGTGGCGGTGGATGCGCTGGGTGCCGACCGGGTAGAAGCGGTGATGATGCCGTTCCGCTATACCTCCTCCATGAGCCTTGAGGATGCCGAAGCCGAAGCGCGGGCGCTGGATATTCAGTACGATGTGATCTCCATCGAGCCGCTGTATGACAGCTTCATGCAGCAGCTGGCTCCCCAGTTCGAGGGGCTGAATCCGGATACCACCGAAGAGAATCTGCAGGCCCGCTGTCGGGGTGTGCTGCTGATGGCGATCTCCAACAAGAAAGGCTATCTGGTGCTCACCACCGGTAACAAGAGTGAAATGGCCGTGGGCTATTCCACCCTGTACGGCGATATGGCCGGTGGCTTTGATGTGCTCAAGGATATCCCCAAAACGCTGGTATACCGGCTGTCGCGCTATCGCAATACGCTGTCGCCGGTGATACCTCAGCGCGTCATCGATCGTCCGCCATCGGCCGAGCTGGCGCCTGACCAGACCGATCAGGACAGCCTGCCGGACTACGATGTACTGGACCGCATTCTTGAACTGTATGTGGAGCGTGATTACTCCGCTCAGGCGATTATCGACGAGGGTTTTGCCGCAGAGGATGTAAACCGAGTGCTGCGTCTGGTCGATATAAACGAGTACAAGCGGCGTCAGGCACCGATCGGGCCACGCGTAACCCAGCGCGGCTTTGGCCGCGACCGGCGTTATCCGATTACGTCAGGCTGGAAAGCCGGAATCTGATTCCGGTTGTCGCTGCAACAAAAAAGGCCGGCATTTTGCCGGCCTTTTTATGTGCGTAAGGATGAAGCCTTGGCTTATTCGGCCGCATCCTCATCATCAAATACACCAAAGGTCATGCGACTGAACAGCGAGCGCTTGTTGGCTTGCTCTTCAGCGTCTGCACGATCCTGCGCTTCGGCCCGCAGGCGGTCAGCGGCCGGAGTGGGGCGGGCCGGTTCAGCCGGCTCGGCACCGCCGAGCAGACCAAAACTGGCGGCTTGCATCAGGGTCGCACTGTCCTGCTTGAACGGACGTATCTGATACTCCGGGTAGTTCAGCTGCAGCACTTCCAATGCATTTTTGGCCAAGTCATGCATGTTCAGCTCGGTATAGGCCTCGGCCATGATCGCCAGCGCATCGGGAACGGCTGGAGTTTCCTGCAGGTTCTCGACCACATAACGACCACGGTTGGCTGCGGCCACCCAAGCCTGACGGCGCATGTAGTAGGAGGCCACATGGATCTCGTGGGTAGCCAGACGGTTTTTCAGGTACTGCATGCGCTTTTGCGCATCCGGTGCATACTCGCTCTGCGGGTAGCGGTTGAGCAGGGTCGAGAAGCTCTCGAAAGACTCAAGTGCGGCACCGGGATCGCGCTGGCTCACATCGATTGGCAGATATTTTTCGAAGAAGGAACGGTCTTCCTCGAATGCGGTCAGGCCCTTGAGGTAGTAGGCGTAGTCGATGTTATCGTGGTTCGGGTGCAGACGAATGAAGCGGTCGGCAGCGGCACGGGCCGATTCCGGTTCGTAATTGCGGAAGTAGGCGTAGATCAACTCCAGCTGAGCCTGCTCCGAGTAACGGCCAAACGGATAGCGGGCTTCCAGCAGCTGCAGCTTTTCAACCGCCAGGCCGTAGTTGTCGGCTTCCAGAGCGCTGAGTGCCTCGTCATAGAGCTGCTGCTCCGGTACATCCGGTGCTACCTTGTCGCCTCCAAACCATGAGCAGGCGGAGAGCAGGCTGAAAAGCGCCAGAGTAGCCAAGATTTTCAAGGGTCGCATGATCGATCATTCCTGATGCTGGGAGCCGAATTCGGCGTGACTGGCCGGATTCGGTTATACTGGCCAGATAGTATCCGGCCTATTTAAACATAACCGGAGCCCATGCCAAAACATCCGCCGATTAAGAATCATATTGATGTCAGAACAGTTAGAGTTAGAAACACAGGTACCGACCGAAATGTTCGGAATGCGACTGGATCAGGCGGTCGCGCAGCTGTTCCCGGATTATTCCCGTTCCCGCCTGCAGGGCTGGATCAAGGAGGGAACTCTAACCGTTGACGGCAAGGTGCTCCGGCCCCGTGACAAGCTTAATGGTGGCGAACGGATCGAGGTCAAAACCGAGCTGCAGCGCATCGAGCATCACGAGGCACAGGTGATCCCCCTCGACATCATCTACGAAGATGAATCGATCATGGTGATCAACAAGCCTTCAGGGCTGGTCGTCCATCCCGGCGCCGGTCATGCCAGTGGTACACTGATGAATGCCCTGCTGCACCACTGCCCGGATATTGCTCAGGTACCGCGTGCCGGCATCGTGCATCGGCTGGATAAGGAAACCACAGGCCTCATGGTCGTGGCCAAGACAATTGCTGCCCAGACCGATATCGTGGTCCAGCTGCAGGAGCGCAGCATGGGGCGGGAATATGAAGCGGTTGTAAATGGTGTCATGACAGGTGGGGGCTGCGTCGAGGAGCCAATGGGACGCCACTCCAAAAACCGCCAGAAGATGGCGGTTGTAGGGGTTGGGAAGGAAGCGATCACTCACTATCGAGTACTTGAAAAGTTTCGTGCGCACACGCACATCCGGCTCAAGCTGGAGACCGGGCGCACCCACCAGATCCGTGTCCACATGGCTCATATCAATTACCCACTGGTGGGTGATCCGCTTTACGGTGGTCGCTTTCGCATGCCCAAAGGAGCCAGTGGTGCCATGCAGCGTGCCTTGAAAGCGTTCCACCGTCAGGCGCTGCATGCCAAAAAACTGGAGCTGTATCATCCGACCAGTGGCGAGCTGATGTCCTGGGAAATCGATCTACCCGAAGACATGCAGCATCTTTTGACCGTTTTGAAACGGGATGCACAGGAATACGACTACGAGCTATGAAACTGATCCGGCCGGACTGGTCCCTCTCTGATGGTATTGGTGCATGTGTCACCACCCGTATTGGCGGGGTGAGCCAGTCGCCATGGGCGTCGCTGAATCTGGGTGACCATGTGGGTGATCAGCCGGAGGCCGTGGCCACCAACCGTTGGCAGTTGCAGCAGGCGCTCGGTAGCATCAAGCCTCAATGGCTGTCGCAGGTACACGGCATCGAAGTGGTCGAGGCTCAGGCCGATGGCCGTGTCCGCGAGGCCGATGCCTGTTGGAGTTCGACTCCCGGCGTGGCGTGTGCAGTGCTGACGGCAGATTGCCTGCCGGTGCTGTTTGCCGATCCGGCCGGCCAGCGAGTTGCTGCTGCCCATGCCGGTTGGCGCGGGCTGTTGAACGGTGTACTGGAAGCCACCCTGGACTGTTTTGAAACACCCGAGCGGGTGCAGGTCTGGCTGGGGCCGGCGATCGGGCCACTGGCCTTTGAGGTCGGGCCTGAGGTACGGGCCGCCTTCTGTGAACAGATGCCCGCGGCGGAACAGGCATTCGTCCCCTCGCCACTGCACCCCAACCGCTGGTTGGCGGATCTTTATCAGTTGGCGTGGCAGCGACTGCACCGGGCCGGTGTTACCGTGATCAGTGGCGGTGAGTATTGCACCTTCACCCAGCAGGATCTGTTTTTCTCCTATCGCCGCGACGGCGTAACCGGTCGCATGGCGAGTCTTATCTGGCTAGAAGCAGCGGCCGGAGGCCGCAGGGACAGCTGAATGAACCTGACTGATTTAAAAGCTCAGCAAGTTGCGCTTATCCTGGCTCTGGATGGGCCGCAGTCCTTGCGGCAGCGGCTGGCAGCATTGGGCATCCTGCGAGGCCAGCGAGTAGAGCTGCGTACCAAGTCTCTCTGGGGCGACCCGCGTGCATACCGGATCGGCAATCAGAAATTCTGTCTGCGCAACGCTGAGGCGCAACATATTTGGATACAATTGCAAGATGACTGATCGCTGCTACACGCTCGCCCTGATAGGCAACCCCAACTGCGGTAAGACCTCGTTATTCAATCAGCTCACTGGGGCCAGTCAGCGTACCGGGAACCTGTCAGGGGTGACGGTCAGTGGTCGTATCGGGGAATGTGAGCACCGAGGTGTGCGGCTGAAAATCGTCGACCTGCCGGGTATCTATTCCCTGAGTCAGAACCGCAGTGAAGAGCGAGTCGCAAGAGACTACCTGACGCAAGAGCAGCCGGATCTGGTGATCAACGTGCTGGATGCAGGCAACCTGGGTCGGCACTTGGCGTTAACCAGTCAGTTGATGGAACAGAACGTACCGCTGCTGCTGGCGCTGAACATGCTGGACGAGGCTGAGCGCAACGGCACTCGACCAGACCTGGCCGCCATGTCGGAGGTATTGGGCGTTCCGGTGCTGCCCAGCGATGGCCGACGCAAACTCTATTGCGACAAACTGTTGGACGCGGTCGTGACTCGGCTGCAGCAGCCGGTTGCAGTACCCCCGCTTACAATCGAATACGAACCTCATATTGATACCCTGTTGAATCGTCTGGAAACACATGGGCTGCCGCGTTGGCAGAGCGTGCGCTGGCTGGAGTCCGCTGGCGACGTGGATTTTGCCTTGACCGATGAACAGCAGGCCATGCTGGATGAGGGGCAGAACAGCATCCAGGCCGAGCACGCACTCGGAGCTGGCGAACTGGTGTCCGAAGGGCGCTACGGCTGGGTTCATGGCTTGCTGCACCGCATGGGGCAGAGCCATGAAGAGTGCAATTTGGCTGATGATCGTCTGGATCGTATTGTGCTGAACCGTTGGCTGGGGCTACCGGTTCTGGTTGCACTGCTGTGGTTGATGTTCGAAACCACCTTTACCGCAGGGGCGCTGCCTGCAGACTGGATCTCTCAGGGCGTGGACTGGATTACGACACAGGTGGCACAACACATACCTGAGTCTCTGCTGCGGGAAGTGATAGTCGATGGGATATTGGCCGGTGTCGGTGGTGTGCTGGTATTCCTGCCCAATGTAGTGCTTCTGTTCCTGTTCATGGAGTTGCTTGAGCAGAGTGGCTACATGGCCCGTGCTACCTTTCTTGTCGACCGGCTGCTCAGTCGAGTGGGTTTGCATGGCAAGGCGCTGGTGCCTCTGGTGATGGGGTTTGGCTGTAACGTGCCGGCAATTATGGCGACCCGCTCCATAGAAGAACCCCGCGCCCGCCTGATCACCATTCTGATCAACCCCTTTATGAGCTGCTCGGCGCGGTTGCCGGTACTGCTGTTACTTGCCGGGGTGTTTTTTCCGGACAACGCGGGCACGGTGTTGTTTGCGGTCTACGGGCTTGGGGTCTTGATCGCGTTGGCATGTGCCGCGATCTTTGCACGGGTGCTGCCGGCGCATTATGACGAAACGTTCATCATGGAATTGCCGCCCTGGCGTATGCCTGGTGGCCGCTCACTGCTGCTGCATCTTTGGGATCGCTGCCGCGACTTTATAACCAAGGCGGGCACCGTGATTCTGATTGGTTCCATTCTGATCTGGCTGCTGCAAACCTTCCCGCGTGGTGGTGAACCGTTGCTGGAACAGTTCGGTCATGCCCTAACGCCGCTCTTTGCTCCTTTGGGGTTCACCTGGCATGAAACGGTTGCACTGCTGTCCGGTTTCCTTGCCAAAGAGGTGATCGTCGCATCGCTGGCGGTTGTCTATCAGGCCAACAGCGAGAATACCGCCCAGCTGCAGCAGGCGATAGGCCAGGTACTGCCGGCAAGCGCGGGGCTGGCCTTTATGGTCTACACCCTTCTTTACATGCCTTGTCTGGCAACACTGGCAGTAATTCGGCGTGAAACCGGGCGGTGGGCCTGGGCTGTTGTTTCACTGCTGCTTGGGCTGACACTGGCGTGGGTGTGTGCCTGGATAACCTTTCATGTAGGGCAGTGGTTGCTGTGAGCACGATGACTGTGTTCGATTGGGTCATTTTGGTCGGCCTGGTGTTACTGGTCAGCATCTGGCTGCTGCACCGTATTCGCTCCAGCCTTAAGGTCGGCTGCTGCAGCACTGATACCTCCACTTGTGCCGGTTGCAGTGGTAGTTGCGGCAAGCGTAACCAGACGAATGTCAGCCCCTCGGCTGCCAATAACAAAAAGCCCGACTGATTGCTCAGCCGGGCTTTTTATCAAAGCGCTTATGGGTTTCAGGCGCCGATCACACCACCATCTTCACGCTGTACCACCATAATGGTGGAACGCGGCTTGCTGTTGCCGCCGCCCGGGAAGTGCGACGGGGCCAGCTCTTCACCCGGGTGCTGCACACCGATGAATACCGTGCGCTGATCCGGCGAGAACGCCAGACCGGTGATCTCACAGGCGATGGGGCCAGTGGCAAAGCGGCGGATTTCGCCGGTCTGCGGATCGGCACAAAGCATCTGGTTGTTGCCCATGCCGGCAAACTCGCCCTCGTTGCTGTACTTGCCGTCGGTCTGAATCCAGAGGCGGCCGGCAGCATCAAAGCCAAGACCATCCGGGCTGTTGAACATGTTGTCGGCAGTGATGTTGTCGCTGCCGGCGTAGAGGCCTTCGGCAACGGTTGGGTTGCCGGCCATGGCGAACAGGTCCCAGTCAAAGCGGCTGTCCACATGGTTGCCCTGATGCGGCCACCAGCGCACGATCTGGCCGTAGTTGTTCTTGGCTCGCGGGTTCGGACCACCCACCGGCTGGCCTTCCTTGCCGCGGTTCTTGTTGTTGGTCAGAGTGCAGAACACTGCCTTGTTGTCCGGATGAACAGCTACCCACTCCGGGCGATCCATGGTGGTGGCGCCTACTTGCGTGGCGGCTTCACGGGCAAAGATCAGCACTTCCGCCTGGTCGGCAAAGCCGTTCTCGGCGGTAAGGCCATTCTTGCCGTGAGTCAGCTCGATCCACTCGCCCTGGCCCTTGATCTCGCCGTCATTGGCGGAGAAGCGTGCCACGTACAGGGTGCCTTCTTCCAACAGGTCACGGTTGGCCTGCTGGTTGTTCGGGTTGTATTTGGCCTTGGAAACGAACTTGTACAGGTGCTCGCCACGCTCGTCATCACCCAAATACACCACCACATGACCGGACGGGTCGATGGTCAGAGCGGCATTCTCATGCTTGAAACGGCCCAGAGCGGTGCGCTTCTTCGGTGTAGCGGTCGGGTCCATCGGATCGATCTCGACCACCCAGCCGAAGCGGTGCGGCTCGTTCGCATGCTTGGCCAGATCGAATCGCTCATCATGGCGATACCACTGGTAGTCACGGTTGCCCGCTTTCAGGCCGTAGCGTGTATCGCGTGCCGGCAGTGCAACGTCATCCTGAGCCGAGGCGAAGTACTTGTGGAAATTCTCTTCGCAGGTCAGGTAGGTGCCCCAGGGCGTTTCGCCGTTGGCGCAGTTGTTGAATGTGCCCAGCGGCTTGCGGCCTGAAGGGTCGGCGGCGGTTTTCATCAGCGCATGGCCAGCGGCCGGGCCGGTCAGCTCCATCGGTGTGTAGGCGGTGATACGACGGTTATGGTCGGAATTGCGGTTCACCTGCCACTCGCCCTTGGCGTTGCGGCGGATCTCGAAGATGGACACGCCATGTGCCGCCTGGGATTTTTTCACCTCATCGGCGGTCAGGTCCTGCTTGCCCTGATGGGCGAACAGGTATTCCGGGTTGATGTACTCGTTATTCACTGCCAGCAATGCACGGTCTTCGTCCAGTGGGAAGAAGCTCATGCCGTCGGTATTGTCACCGAACTGACCGGCCTGCGCGGCTGCATTCTGGGAACCGGATGCGTCAAACGCCGGCGCACCCTTGAGGATGGGATCGCCCCAGGAAATCAGCGGCTTGGCTACATAGCCTTCGGGCACCACAAAAGTATCGGCGGTGCTGGCCGGTACGGCCTTGAATCCCATCAGCTTGCTGGGTTTCGGGCGGGTCACGGCTGCAACTGCCTGTGCCAGCGGGTTGGCGGCCAGGAACAGGCCCATGGCAGCGGCTCCACCACGCAGGAAGTTGCGACGGCTGATGCCTTTCGCCGTCATGCGGTCAAAATCGGTCTGTTCCAGTTCCGGATGATCTTCGGGATCAAAATGCTCAATCTGATTCATGTCACCTGTCCTGTATTGGGTTACCGGGATGCAGGTGCATGTTGTAGCAGTGTGCTATTACAGAATTAAGAAAAGTGTACTGCTGTATAAGAAATAACTAATTTAATTACTGTCAGATCTTGAAGCCGCCCCTGCTGGCCCCTATCTATAGGGGTAACAGAAACAGCCGAACCGTCTGACCCCCTATGTCGGACCAGCGGCACCGAGAGATCCACAGGAGACCTCATGCGACCCGACAAATTTACCTCACGACTTCAGGAAGCCCTGTCCGACGCCCAGTCACTGGCGATCGGCAAGGACCACAACATGATGGAGCCGATCCACCTGCTGGCTGCCTTTTTGCAGCAGCAGAACGGCTCGGTGGCGCCGCTTTTGCGTCAGGCCGGTGCCGACCGGATGACCCTGACCGCCAAGGTGGGCGAAGCACTGGACCGCCTGCCGGTCGTCAGCAGCCCCGATGGCGAGATCCGCCTGTCCCAGAACATGGCCCGTCTGTTCAACCTGACCGACAAGCTGGCGCAGCAGCGTGGCGATCAGTACATCGCCAGCGAGCTGGTGCTGCTGGCGATGCTGGATGACAAGGGCGATGCCGGCAAAGTATTGAAAGACTGTGGCGTGAACCGCCAGTCACTGGAAAACGCTATCAATAACATGCGGGGAGGCGACAGCGTGAACGATCCCAACGCGGAAGAGACCCGTCAGGCGCTGGACAAATACTGCATCGACCTGACCGAGCGCGCCGAGTCCGGCAAGCTGGACCCGGTGATCGGTCGTGATGACGAGATTCGCCGTACTATTCAGGTGCTGCAGCGCCGCACCAAGAACAACCCGGTGCTGATCGGTGAGCCCGGTGTGGGCAAGACCGCCATCGTTGAAGGGCTGGCGCAGCGCATCGTCAACGGCGAAGTGCCCGAAGGGCTCAAGCGCAAGAAAGTGCTGTCGCTGGATATGGGATCGCTGATTGCCGGTGCCAAGTTCCGTGGCGAGTTTGAAGAGCGCCTGAAAGCGGTACTGAACGAACTGTCGAAACAGGAAGGCCAGATCATCCTGTTCATCGACGAGCTGCACACCATGGTCGGCGCCGGCAAGGGCGAAGGCGCCATGGATGCGGGCAACATGCTCAAGCCCGCGCTGGCGCGTGGCGAGCTGCACTGTGTCGGTGCCACCACGCTGGACGAGTATCGTCAGTACGTGGAAAAGGACGCTGCGCTGGAACGTCGCTTCCAGAAGGTGATTGTCGATGAGCCCTCCGAAGAGGACACCATCGCCATTCTGCGAGGCCTCAAGGAGCGCTACGAAGTGCACCACGGCGTCGATATCACCGACTCCGCGATCATCGCCTCCGCCAAGCTGAGTCAGCGTTACATCACTGACCGCCAGCTGCCGGACAAGGCGATCGACCTGATCGACGAAGCCGCCTCGCGCATCCGCATGGAGATGGACTCCAAGCCGGAAGAGATGGATCGTCTCGACCGTCGCCTGATCCAGCTGAAGATGGAACGCGAAGCACTGAAGAAAGAGAAAGACGAAGCCTCGCGCAAGCGTCTGCAAGAGCTGGAGCACAACATCGGCAAGCTGGAGAAAGAGTACTCCGACTTCGAAGAGGTGTGGAAGGCCGAAAAAGCCAGCCTGCAGGGTTCGCAGCAGATCAAGGAACAGCTTGATCAGGCCCGTGTCGAAATGGAACAGGCGCGTCGTGCCGGTGACCTGGCGAAGATGTCCGAGCTGCAGTACGGCCGCATTCCCGAGCTGGAGAAACAGCTGCAGGCCGCCGACAGCACCGAGCAACAGGCGGAAGAGCACAAGCTGCTGCGCAACAAGGTGACTGAAGAGGAAGTGGCCGAAGTGGTCGCCCGCTGGACCGGCATCCCGGTCAGCAAGATGTTGGAAGGCGAGCGCGAAAAGCTGCTGCGCATGGAAGATGCCCTGCACCAGCGCGTGGTGGGCCAGAGCGAAGCGGTGGTGGCCGTGTCCAACGCCGTGCGCCGTTCCCGCGCCGGTCTGTCCGACCCCAACCGCCCCAACGGCTCCTTCCTGTTCCTCGGCCCGACCGGGGTGGGCAAGACCGAACTGTGCAAAGCGCTGGCCAGCTTCCTGTTCGATACCGAAGACGCCATGGTCCGCATCGACATGTCCGAGTTCATGGAGAAGCACTCCGTCGCACGCCTGATCGGTGCACCTCCGGGCTATGTCGGCTACGAAGAGGGCGGCTACCTGACCGAAGCGGTGCGCCGCAAGCCCTACTCGGTGCTGCTGCTGGACGAAGTGGAGAAGGCGCACCCGGATGTATTCAACATCCTGCTGCAGGTGCTGGAAGACGGCCGCCTGACCGATGGCCAGGGCCGTACCGTGGACTTCCGCAACACCATCGTGGTGATGACCTCCAACCTGGGGTCTGACCTGATCCAGAACTACAGCGATGACGACGACTACAACCTGATGAAACAGGCAGTGATGGAGTCTGTGGGTACTCACTTCCGTCCCGAAGTGATCAACCGCATCGACGAGGTGGTGGTATTCCACAGCCTGCGCAAGGAACAGGTGGCCGGCATCGCCGAGATCCAGCTGGACCGCCTGCGCAGGCGCCTGGCCGAGCGCGAGCTGAGCATCACCTTCACCAGCACCGCTATGGACAAACTGGTGGACGTGGGCTTCGAGCCGATCTACGGCGCCCGCCCGCTGAAGCGGGCGATCCAGCAGTGGATCGAAAACCCGCTGGCGCAGAGACTGCTGGCCGGAGAATACGAACCCGGTCGCGAGATCGCGGTGGATGTGGAGGCTGGGGAGTTTACCTTCAGGTAATCTCTGGTTGTCACACCGTGTTGATAGAAAAAGCCTGCCGAGCGATCGGTGGGCTTTTTTGCTTTTCGGCTACTGAAGCTGGCAGTGAACCGATGCACGGCTACCCAGGAGAGGAGGTGCAGAGCCAGGATGATAGATTTTTTACTTTGGTTGGGTGGTCAGTTCAGACTGTGCTGGCTATAGTGTTGTTAATGGATGACAGGGAGTACCGTGCAGATCAGCGCAGCACGGCGGCGTTCAGCACGTAATGAAGGAGTATCAGGTATGACCAAACCTCACCATATTTTTCCTCTGATCCCTTCCCGGCTGCCGTTGATGGTGCTCACTGCTGAGTGGCCCTCTGTCGAACGGGTATACCTTTTTGTCAATTCAACGAAAAATAAATCCTTATCTATCAGTTGGTTATGTGATGGGTGAAGGAATTAAAAGGTATACCCGCTAATATTAAACCGGTGGCAATTTAGACCTGCAAGGCGCCGCTGAAAGCAGCATGGCTACTGGCCTCTTTCCGACAGGAACTGCCGCCGGGTTAATAATTATTATGAGGTTTACCTCATAAATAGGCTGTTAAATACCTAAAGGAGTAAAGATGTCCCTCATCGCTAACACACCGAAGCCGCCATACTACGCCGTAATTTTTACATCTCACCGTACTGAAGGTGATAGCGGTTACGGACAAATGGCAGATCGAATGGTTGAACTGGCCTCAAAACAACCAGGGTTTTTGGGCGTGGAGTCGGCACGAGAGGATGTTGGAATTACCGTTTCATATTGGGCTGACCTTGAGTCCATCAGGCAGTGGAAGGCAAATGCAGAGCACCAAGAAGCCCAAAGGCTTGGTCATGAAAAATGGTATTCATCATTCAAAACTCGTATATCGAAGGTAGAACGGGACTACGGCATTTAACAAACCAATTAATCCGACCTCAATACGCTGCGCTCCTTTCGGCGGCTTATTGGGGCGTTATATAGCAAAAGGATTTGTAGTGAGTATCAAAACAGGAATAAGTTTATTTGGTTGGCTTATCTACATAATTCTGGCTTCCACTGTGCTTAGCTACGTAGTTGATACCTGAATCAGTGAATTCATCTGCTATTGCCGTGCCACCGCATTGAATATAACCACATTCTTTAACACCGCTCGATCTTATCCGGATTCTGCCGCC
>NZ_JBEPQA010000026.1:0-50330 GCF_040547585.1 Marinobacterium sp. MBR-111 | reverse complement strand
TGAATCGAGAATGGCGTCCATATTACCGCCGCAGGCCGCGTGGTTACAGGTGTGTGGAGATGCGAAGCTGAGTTTTAAGTCACGGAATCAGGGTTAAGCGATTGAAAAGGCTGCAGTTAAATATAAGGCTGCAGTCTTTAATTGAAATAAGTTAAATAAAACTGTCATTGGCTCAATAATAGGCGTACTCTGAACTGGCTTGAGAGTAACACCTGCATTTATGCACCATTTCGACGTCCTGCCTAATCGTATGTACCTCGTTCTGTTTTCATAAGTCCTTGTATTATTAAAAGCATTACCCGAACCAGATCAGTATTTTGCTGGCTGTGTTTACACATTATATTTCGAACGAGAATACTATTATGTCTACTACTACTGGCACCGTTAAATGGTTCAACGAAACTAAAGGCTTTGGCTTCATCGAGCAGAAGAGCGGTGGACCGGACGTTTTCGCCCATTTCAGCGCCATTGCCGGTTCAGGCTTCAAAACCCTGACCGAAGGCCAGCAGGTACAGTTCAATGTTACTCAGGGCCAGAAAGGTCCTCAGGCAGAGAACATCGCCGCGATCTGAACCTTGAGTTCAGTCAGCGCAAAAAACGGGCCCTTGTGGCCCATTTTTTGTTCACTTCTTTTGGCAATGCCTGAAAATAGTTGAAATAATGCTTTGACTCCCTACCGAATCAGCGTAGACTGCAATGGCTTGAGAGTAACACCTGCATTTATGCACCATTTCGAAGTCCTGCCTAATCGTATGTACCTCGTTCTGTTTTCATAAGTACCAGCATTACCTAAAGCATTATCGGAGCATGACCAGCATTTGGTTACGCCCAAAAATTATATTTCGAACGAGAATACTATTATGTCTACTACTACTGGCACCGTTAAATGGTTCAACGAAACTAAAGGCTTCGGCTTCATCGAACAGCAGAATGGCCCGGACGTTTTCGCCCATTTCAGCGCCATCTCCGGTTCAGGCTTCAAAACTCTGACCGAAGGCCAGCAGGTTCAGTTCACAGTTACTCAGGGCCAGAAAGGTCCTCAGGCTGAGAACATCGTCGCTATCTGAACCTCGAGTTCGATACGCGTAAAAAACGGGCCCTTGTGGCCCGTTTTTGGTTTTGGGGGCTGAAGTTCAGGCTCTCACCCGTTAACATCCTGTACCATGCCTTATTCCTCCCCTCTCTTTACCATCCCCTGCGAATTGCGTGACTATCCCGAGTGGCATTTTGGCCGCCAGATGTACTGTGTCTGGACACTGCCGGTGCGTGACAGGCTTGTGCTTGAGCGTCTGCAAGCCGCGCAGCAGCACCTTTTGCCCTGGTTGCATCAAAACTACCGTCGGCAGGCCCATATCACTTTATTTGTCTGTGGGTTTGATGCGCTGGTGCAGCACAGGGATGATGATTTCACGCGGCAGGCGCAACAGTTGCAATGTGAGGCGCTGGAAATGCTGGCACAGGCATCCTTTTCATTACAGATCGGGGGGCTGGACAGCTTTGCCAGCGCACCCTATTTGCAGGTAAATGATCCCGAGGGTGTGTTGGCAGTGCTGCGTGAGCAGCTTGAGACAATCAACCCGGAAGTGCGGCAGGCCGACTATGTGCCGCATCTGACGGTTGGGCTGTTCCAACAAGCGTTGTCTTGGTCGCAGCTGCAGGCCAGGATCAATTCATTCAACCGAGCCGAGTCATTGACGTTGCGGGTGAGTGAGCTGGAGCTGAGTTGTTACCGTGCCAGTGAGCTGTTCGGGCCGCTGGCACGGATAGCATCCGTGCCACTGCTTTAGGCGTTTGGGTCAACAGGTTATGGCTGAAGCTCGGTATTAGCGCTGATGACACGGTTTCGTCCGCCAGCCTTGGCCTGATACAGCGCATTATCGGCCCGACGCAGCAGGTCATCAGCGGTATCACTTTCGGGGTTCAGAGCGCTGATTCCGGCTGAGAGGGTCACGGGGCCGATCATTTCGGTACCGTATGTGAATGTCTGGCTGGCCATGCTGGCGCGTAGCTGTTCAGCGCGATCCTGGCAGTCCTGCAGCGTTGCCGCAGGCATGACCACAACGAACTCCTCGCCACCAAAGCGACAGATAATGTCGGTTTCGCGGAAGTTTGTCCGCAACAATCGGGCAACGCTTTTCAGCACCTCATCACCGGCAGCATGCCCGTAGGTGTCGTTGAGTCGCTTGAAGTGGTCAATATCACAGATCATGACGGTCAACGGACTATGATTGCGATGTGCCAGGGCGACCTCGCGGGACAGCATCTCATCAAGGAAGCGCCGGTTATTGAGGCCGGTCAGCGCATCTTCGTAGGAGAAGCGACTCAACGCCTGTTGCAGTACCACTTTGGATAGGGTCAGGTTGATCCGATCGACAGCTCGCAGGAACAGGTTTTGGAGTGTTAACGGGTTCAGCTGCTCAAAATTGATATTGCGACTGTCGAGGTTAACCACCAGCATGCCGATCAGCTGGCTGCCGTTACGGGGGTCTTCATATTCGATGCGGAAGCTGTGCTATTCATCCCCTTCGGGCCGGGGCGTGTCAGTTAACGCATAGCGCGAAGGCAGGGTCTCCTGGCACCAGTGTAGCTCCAGCTCCCAGTAATGCTGAGTACTGCGATAAAGTCCGCCGGGCAGCGGTTCACACAGATCGGGAAGATGCGCCGCCATTCGTTTAATGGCGTGTTCAACAGTCTCGCTTTGCTCCATAGCGCTTATCATTTTATCCAGCAGTGCGCGCTTGCGATTGCCGAACTCCAGAGCACGCGCACGATCGGCTTCGCGCCGGGCCAGTATTTTCAACTCTGAGGTGCGCTCGACAACACGGTTTTCAAGTGTGGCATTCAGGTGTGCCAGTGCGTTCTGGGTGTGAATGAAGTGCCGTAACGATAGTGCCACGATGGCCAGTGAAAACATCAGTGAGCCCCAACCGACCGGGATTCGACTCCAAGCGATCCAGCCATGGGCAACCGCCATATCCACCAGGAGCAGCAGCGTCAGGGTGGTGGTGGCCAGCAGCATAATACGCTGGTCGCTGTTGGCTTGCGGCAATTGATACACAGTGCAAAGCAGCATAACCGGTACCAGCACCGCGAACAGCAAGTCGAACAGAGGGTAGGTGTTGGCGAGGCTCACCACACCCACGAGCGAGAGCCCCAGAGCGCCGATCAGATACAACAGAAACAGCCCCACCAGTGAGCGGTAAAGCCATCGCAGTCGCCCAAACCATGCCTGTAGCATCAGTGCGAGCGCGATGGGTAGCAGATAGTAGCTGCCGGCTCCAATGTATTCCCACATGAGGGCATGATTGAACAGTAACTGTTTGGCCTGGCTTGTACTCAGGGCAAGGCCTGCGCTGGCCAACGAGAACAGCCCCAGAGCAAACAGGATCAGACGGCCGGATTTGAAAAGTGCAAACAGCAGAGCCAGAGCGGCAATCAACAGGTTGAACAGGGTGATGATCAGGCTGTCGATCGACTCCTTTAGAATCTGCTGATAAAGCTCAAGCCGGTCCAAGATCTTGACCTCACCCCAAAGACCGATGTCCATGTAATTGGAGTAGACGCGAAAATGGATCGGCTTGCCTGCGGCATCCTTGGGCAGTGGGATCATGTGCCAGGGCCAACCCTCGAAACGGCCCTTGCCCTGGGCATCAAATTCGCCGTAGTGGTAGATGCGCTCACCCTCAAGGTATACCTCGACAATCAGATCAACACTGAAGATGTACAGTACCGGGTCGCGCCAGTCATCTTCAGGGATCTGGGTGCGATACCAGATGTTTTCGCGCCCATCCCGCCCGGGTGGGTTGGACGGAAAGCTGATGGGGTGCCACTGGGCCTTATCGGCCTCGATGGTCCAAACGGGAGTGTCATCCTTGAACGGTGAGTCGCCCCAGCGGTATTCCCAGTGCTGGTTCAGTGGCACGGTTTCGGCCTGTGCTCGTGTCAGGCCAAGTGCCAACAGGCAAAGCAGACACAGCCACAGGCATCGCATGAGGGCTGCTGATTGATCAGATCTGGCCGAACAAATAGCTGAGTTCATCAGCTGCGGCTCCGTCAACAGTGTTAATAGGGCCGATTATATAGGGAGAGTGGCTACTATATCACCTGTTGTGTATGTCATTTGATACTCAGTTGTTCCAGCGCAGCACTCAGAACCGGCCTGATGGGTTGGTTGATTTTCAGACTGAGCAGCTCATCCGCGCGAGTTTTGCCCAAGGTCAGTGCCGCGATCGGTTTGTCCCACTCATGGGCACGGCGGCAGAAGCGAAAGCCGGAGTAGACCATCAGCGATGAGCCGATCACCAGCAGACCATCGGCTTGCTGCAGGGCGTCCAGTGCATCCACTACCCGCTGTTTGGGTACATTATCGCCGAAGAACACCACGTCAGGCTTCAAAATTCCGCCACAGTGAGGGCAGTCGGGAATGCGGAAGTCACTGAAATCCACCTCCAGGTCCGCATCGCCGTCTGGGGCAGTCTCGGCGCTGAAGTGGGTGAAGGCTGGGTTCAGGTCGGCGCTTTGAAGGTGCACCTCGTCACGGCTGCAGCTGAAATCACAGCTCATGCAGATCACCCGATCAGATCGGCCGTGCAGGTCGATAACCCTCTCGCTGCCGGCCCGCTGATGCAGGCCGTCCACGTTCTGCGTTACCAGCAGGTTGATATGGCCCAGCTGTTCCAGTTGTGCCAAGGCATCATGTGCCGCGTTGGGCCGGGCATCACGCATCACCGGCCAGCCTATCAGGCTGCGACCCCAGTAACGCTTACGGGTGTGCTCGCAGCGCATGAACTCCGGGTGCTGTACCGGCTGCTTGCGCTTCCAGTCACCGTTGCTATCGCGGTAGTCGGGGATGCCAGAGTCGGTGCTGATACCGGCACCGGTCAACACCAGCAGGCGGGGGTGGCTGTGGATAAAATCACTCAATGCCTGGTAAGACATGATTGGATCTCAAGCGGAAAAAGAATCTTTCTAGGATACGTCATTGTGTGGGAAATGAATCGCCGGGGCTAGGCTGGGTGTTAGTACAGAGTATTCGGCTTGGGCAGCGCGCATTCAATACAATCTATTGATTACCTAAATGATAACAATTAGCATTAAGCTTAAGTGTTTGGTGCTCTGACCCCTTCCAGGGCGCCACACGCTCTCACTGTACTCAAGAAGCCCTCCGCCGCATGGCCAACAAGGGGCTCACACACATTCTTACAGGTATAAGACAAAATGTATCCTTCAAAGCCGATTCGGGCGTTTGCCCTTTCTACGCTTTCAGCCGGGTTGGTGCTAGCGCACCAATCTGCATTTGCTGCCACTCAGGAAATGGACACGGTCGTCATCAGTGCCTCGGGTACCGAACATACTCAGATGACCGCGCCGGCCTTTACCACCGTGATCGATGCCGATGCGCTGCGCGACAATCCGACCGAAAGCGTGGCTGATCTGGTCAGCCGTAGCGCCGGTGTGATCAACACCACCGATAGTGCGGGCCGTGATGAAGTGCGCATGCGTGGCCTGGATGCCGGCTATACCCTGATTCTGGTGGATGGCCGCCGCATTTCCTCCGGCAATGCCCTCTGGCGTGGCGGTGATTTCGACTTCAGCGCGGTTCCACGTGCCAGTATTGAGCGGATCGAAATTGTGCGTGGTCCCATGTCGTCGCTTTATGGTGCCGACGCCATGGGTGGTGTCATCAATATCATCACCAAGAAGGGTGCGCAGGACTGGGACACCAATGTGGACGTGGTCTACGAACACATCACCGAGGGTGAAGAGGGTGACCAGTTCCGTACCAACCTGTCCACCGCCGGCTCCCTGACAGACAATCTTTACCTGCGTCTCAGTGGTGAGTTCTACAACCGTGACGCCTGGTATATCAACGACGCCGATACGGTGCCGGAGCGTGAAGAGAAGAAAGCGCGTAACCTGTCCGGCTCGCTGAGCTGGGATCTGGATGAACGTCAGACGGTGAATGCGGATCTGATGATCAACCATGATGAGCGCCCTTATGACAATTACGCCAGTGGTTCATACCGCGAGCAGGAGATCGAGCGCACTACCTACGCTCTGAGCCACGAGGGTAACTGGGACTGGGGCCGTACCCTGCTCAGCGTCAACTATGAAGATGGCGAAATCGACGATTACAACAGCCGCTATCCGGACCCCAAGCAGCGCAACCTGGAAGAGACCAACCTGACGCTGTCCGGTAATGCCAGTATGAACTTGGGTATTCACGGCCTGAGCATGGGCTACGAATACCGCAATCAGGAAGTCAGCGACAAGGTCGCCTTTACCCAATCCGGCAGCAGCGACGCCAGCCAGCAGGCCCTGTTTATGCAGGATGAAATGCAGCTGACCGACAAGTTGCGCCTGACCCTGGGTGGCCGCTATGAGGACCATGATGACTTCGACGGTGAGTTCACCCCGCGTGGTTACCTGGTGTATGAGTTGAACAACGCCGTCTCCATCAAGGGTGGTGTCAGCAAGGCGTACAAGGCACCGCGGCCACACCAGATTATCGAGGAATACCAGATCGTCAGCTGTGGCGGTTCCTGCTTTATCCCGGGTAACCCGGACCTGACGCCGGAAACCAGCGTCAACTATGAGCTGGGTATTGAAACCCGTGCCACCAACTGGCGCATGAGTGCAGTGGTGTTCCGCAATGATGTGGAAGACATGATCACCGCCACCTACGATGCCGCGACCCAATCCCGTGCCTGGGTCAACCTGAATGAGGTTCAGGTCACCGGCCTGGAAGTGGAAGGTCAGGTTGATCTGAACCGCGTTCTGAGCCTGGATGCGGCCTACACTTACATGGATACCGAAGAAAACGGCGATGCCGAGCTGGCCTTCCGCCCACGCCACAAGCTGAATGCCGGCTTGAACTGGCAGGCCACTGCCGATACCGGCCTGCGTCTGGGTGTGGATTACTTTGGTGAGCAGAAAAACTGGGATAACGAGGCCCAGTCCGCCTATACCTTGGTGAGCCTGACAGCAAACTCCCGTGTGGCACCGGATCTGACCCTGCGTGGCGGTATCAACAACCTCACCGACGTGGACCTGAATGACGACGATGATGACTACTACAGTAATGTGGTGGGTCGCAGCGTCTACGTGGGTCTGAGCTACGACTTCTGAGTAATTGTCTCTCCCCGGGGCGGTGTTCCTGCTACCTGAGCACCGCCTTTTTTATGAGTGAACCTATGTTGAAAAGGATGAATACGCTGGCGCTGGCCGTGGCAAGCACCGCGCTGGTGACAACGGTTGCATGGGCGCTGCCGCTGCAGCAAACGCTGTCCCTGCCGGCCGGCGAAACACGGGTGGTGGACCTGGAGTTGGCACAGGGGGATTACCTGCGTGGGCAACTCAGTGGCAACGGCCCGGTCAAGGCACTGCTGGTCGATGCCGAAGGCGCGCCGGTGCGCCATCTGACCCGCGCCGGTGATGTGGATGCACGGGTGGCCTTTCGTGCGCCTCAGGGGCAAGCCTATCAGCTGGTATTGAGTGCCGGTGATACACCCGTGCAACTGTCGCTGGCGCTGGAAAAGGCACCTTTGTTGGCACCGGGTGAGGTGAATGCTCCCGAGATGGACAGCCCTCAGGTACGCCGGGCATTGGCTGCATTGAAAGCAGGGCAGAGTGTCGATGAGGTCTGGTCTGGATTGACGGCCTCAGGCACTCCCCTGATCGAATGGCCGCAGGATGTGCCTGAGGCAGAATTGGCTGCGGATGAACGTCTGGTCACCTTCCTGTGGCGCGGTGCCCGTGAGCGGGTGTTGATGCTGGGTGCGCCGGGTTATGAACATGATCCTCTGTTTCGCCTGGGGAATTCGGATATCTGGTTTCGCAGCTATCGCCTGCCCAGTGATACCCGTATGAGCTACAAGCTGGCGCCGGATGTGCCGCAGGTGGCGGGGACGGAACGTGAGCAACGGGTCGCCATTATGGCGACGGCACAAAGAGATCCGCTGAATCCGAACCAGTGGTCGCCGGATGGTCTGAATGATCGCTATAACCTCAACTCCATTCTGGAGCTGGATCAGGCACCTTCCGACCAGCTGCTCAAGGGGGATCGACCGCTGCCAAATGCCCGGCACTACCGCTTGAGCAGTGAGCGTTTGGGCAATACCCGTGATGTGGATATCTGGCTGCCCGAAGGCGTTGAAGCGGGGTCGGGTGATCAGGTGCCGCTGGCCATTTTCTTCGATGGTGCTGAATACCAGTCCCGTATCCCCACACCCCGTATTATGGCGAATTTGATCGAGTCAGGTCAGATACCGCCCACCGCAGCGGTTTTTGTCAGCAACCCCAGTCGTGCAGCACGGCGTACGGAGCTGCCCTGCAACGCAGACTTTGCCGACTTCATGGCAGAGGAGCTGCTGCCCTTTGTTGTGGATAAAACCGGTTTGCGTTTCTCTGGGGATAAAACCCTCTTGGCCGGTGCCAGTTTCGGTGGTTTGGCATCTGCCTGCACGGCCTATCGTTATCCACAACACTTTGGCCTGGTGCTGAGCCAGTCAGGGTCGTTCTGGTGGAGCCCGGCGGATGCGGAACGTCCGGAATGGCTGAATGCTCAACTGGCCAAGTCCAAACGCTTGCCCATCCGTTTCTACCTCAGTGCCGGCCGTTTCGAGACCGACTTTGGCGAAAGCGGTATTCTCAATGCCAACCGCCAGCTGGAGCAGATCCTGCAGATAAAAGGCTATCCGGTGAAACTGGAAGAGTTCAGCGCTGGCCATGACTACTTCCACTGGCGCGCAACCCTGGGACGGGGGTTGGTACATCTGCTGGGTGACTGAGCACCGGCCAGTTGTTTGCAGTATCAGGCTGGAGGCTGATTGTACTGGCGTGCCAGTTCGACAAAGGCGTTCAGGTAGTCAGTCTCCACATCCTCTTTACGCAGACCAAGGAAAATCTGTTTGGCGACGCCTGATTTTCCCAATTGCAGCGGGTGCAGCGGCAGCCTTTGTTGGTACTCACTGACCAGCCAGCGCGGCAGTGCTGCGACACCACGCCCGGCAGCTACCATTTGCAGCATGATGTCCGTGGTCTCGATCTGCTTGTGGCGGCGCGGTGCACAACCGGCCGGGGTCAGAAAGCTGTTGAAGATATCCAGCCGTTCCGGCTCAACTGGGTAGGTGATCAGAGTGTCGTTGAGCAGCTGTTTCGGTTCAACCTGAGGTTGCCCGTACAGTGGGTGCTCAGGACCCACCACCAGCACCTGTTCGTAATCGAAAACCGGCTCGAAGACGAGGCCACTACGGTGCAGCGGGTCCGGTGTAACCAGCAGGTCGATCTCGTGGCCATACAGGGCGCCCATGCCACCAAACTGAAACTTCTGCCGCACGTCCACATCCACATCGGGCCACTGCTGCAAGTAAGGGTTCACTATCTTCAATAGCCACTGGTAGCAAGGATGGCACTCCATGCCGATGCGCAGGGTGCCGCGCTCGCCACTGGCAAACTGCTGCATCACCGCTTCGGCGTGCTCGAACTGAGGCAGCAGCCGTTCCGCCAGTCGCAGCAGATAGCGGCCGGCCTGAGTCAGGCGCAGGCGACGGCCTTCCTTCTGCCACACGGGGGTACCCAACTGCTGCTCCAGCTTGCGCACTGAATGACTCAGGGCGGATTGGGTGAGGCACAGGGTATCGGCGGCGGCAGTCAGCGAACCTTGTTGGTCCACGGCACGCAGTATCATCAGGTGGTGGCGGTCAAGCATGTTAATCCATGATCATAATTAATGTGTTGATGAGATAATGCCATTATTTTTCATCATTCATAAGGGCTAGCATCGACTCCGAATTGAATTTTGGAGAGTGTTATGAGCCTTCAGCGACAAAACAAAAGCCTTCAGCCACAGACAAAAAGCCGTTTACACAACTTGGGTTTTCCGCGCATCGGCGCACGGCGCGAACTCAAATTTGCCCAGGAAGCCTTTTGGAAAGGCGAGAAAAGCGAATCCGAGCTGCTGCAGACCGCCTCAGAGCTGCGGGCGCAGAACTGGAAGCGTCAGGCGGGACTCGATTTGATCCCGGTGGGGGATTTTTCCCTCTACGATCAGGTACTGGATCTGAGCTTTACCCTCGGCAACCTGCCGGCCCGAGTGCAGGGGCTGCAAGGCTCGGAACTGGATCAGTATTTTCGTGTCGCCCGTGGCCGCTCCGCCAACGACAGCGGCTGCAACTGTGTGCATGCCGGTGAGATGACCAAGTGGTTCGATACCAACTACCACTACATCGTGCCGGAGTTCAGCGCCGAGACCCGCTTCAGCCTGAACCCGAGTCGCCTGCTGGCGCAGATTGAAGAAGCTCAGGCACTGGGTCACAACGCCAAGCCGGTGCTGATCGGCCCGGTTACCTACCTGTTACTGGGCAAGGCCAAGGACGCAACCGATCCATTGAGCCTGCTGGCACAGCTGTTGCCAGTCTATGCCGAACTGCTTGGGCTGCTGGCCGAGAAGGGCATCGAGTGGGTGCAGATCGATGAGCCGACGCTGGTCACTGAGCTGGTACCGCAATGGCAGGAGGCGTTCCGCACCGCCTATGGGGCGCTGACCAACACGGGCGTGAAGCTGCTGCTGACCACCTATTTCGGTCAATTGAAAGAAAATCTGGCGCTGGCCTGCAGCCTGCCGGTTGATGGATTGCACCTGGATGCGGTCAATGCCCGCGATGAAGTCGAGCCGGTGATCGAGCAGCTGAGCACGGATAAGGTGCTGTCATTGGGTGTGGTCAATGGTCGTAATATCTGGAAAACCGATCTGAGTGCATTGCTGGACTGGCTGGAACCTGTGGCGGCAAGGCTGGGGAGTCGCCTCTGGATCGCACCGTCCTGCTCGCTGTTGCATGTGCCGGTGGATCTTGCGAGTGAACAGAAGCTGGATGCCGAGATTCGTTCCTGGCTGGCCTTTGCGCAGCAGAAGCTGGATGAAATTTGGGTTATCCACAGCGCATTGAACAATAGTCGGGCATCTGTTGCCGCTGAGCTGGCCGAGAATCTCGCAGCGCTGAACAGCCGCCGTACCTCACCGCGGGTGCACAACCCCAAGGTACAGAATGCCGTTGCCGCCATCGATCCGGGCCTGGGCAAGCGCAAGAGTGCCTATCCGCAGCGGGCAGCGCTGCAGCGCCAGACGCTGAACCTGCCGCTGTACCCGACCACTACCATCGGTTCCTTCCCGCAAACGCAGGAGATCCGCCAGGCGCGGCTGGCGTTCAGGAAGGGTGAGCTGGATGCTGGAGACTATACAGCCCGTATGCAGCAGGAGATCAAATTTGCCGTCAAACAGCAGGAAGCTCTGGGGCTGGACGTGCTGGTACACGGTGAAGCTGAGCGCAATGACATGGTGGAGTACTTCGGTGAGCAGCTCGACGGCTATGCCTTCAGCCAGTTCGGCTGGGTGCAGTCCTACGGCTCCCGCTGCGTCAAGCCGCCGATTCTGTTCGGCGATATCAGCCGCCCGAAGGCAATGACCGTGGAGTGGATCAAATATGCCCAGTCGCTGACGGAGAAAAAGATGAAGGGCATGCTGACCGGCCCAGTCACCATTCTTAACTGGTCATTCGTGCGTGATGATCAACCGCGCTCACTCAGCTGTTACCAGCTGGCGCTGGCGATCCGCGAAGAGGTGCAGGATTTGGAGCGTGCCGGTATCGATATCATCCAGATCGATGAAGCCGCGTTGCGCGAAGGTTTGCCACTGCGCAGCAGCCAATGGGCCGAGTATCTGAACTGGGCGGTGGAATCGTTCCGCATCAGTGCCAACGGCGTGTCGGACAGCACTCAAATTCATACCCACATGTGCTATTCGGAGTTCAACGACATCATTGAGGCGATCGCGTACATGGATGCGGACGTGATCACCATTGAGACCTCCCGTTCCGACATGGAGCTGCTGGATGTGTTCGACGAATTCCACTACCCCAACGAGATCGGCCCGGGCGTGTACGATATCCACAGCCCCAATATCCCGTCGGTAGAACAGATGGTGAAACTGATGCGTCTCGCGGCGCAGCGCATCCCGGCAGAACACCTCTGGGTGAACCCCGACTGTGGCCTGAAAACCCGCCAGTGGAGTGAGGTAATCCCGGCACTACAGAACATGGTGGATGCCGCCAGAGTGCTGCGTGAGGATCGGGCGGCAGCGGCTTAAAGCCTTCCGCTTGGCTCCATGCTTTGGTGCAGGATGCGGATCACCTTGATGCCGTTGTCCTGTGCCAGATAGTAAATATTGTGACGACTGCAAGGCTGGCTCCTGATGCTGGGGGCCAGCTCAGAGCGTAACCGGCCTGCCGATGGCATGGTGGCCAGTGATTTCAGGGTGGACTCGAGTTGAAGCAGATAGGCCTGAGTCTGCAAACGGCCAAAATGTTTTAGACTGAAATCGGTGATGCTTTCGAGATCCTGCTTTGCTCGTTCCGTGAGCACATAGATCATGATTCATTCACCTTCTTGATCAGCGCCGCCATGACGTCGGCACCATCATGCAATTGACCCTTTTCAACGTCGGCCAGGCCGGCATCAATTTCCTGCTTTAATTTCATAAGCTTGTAGGCTTCGTACTGCTCAAACTCATCATTTGAGATGACGGCCGCGACCCTTTTGCCGTTTCTTACAATGTTAACGGGTTCTTTCTGTGCTTTAAGCAGCAGATCGCCGAACTCTCTTTTGGCTTCTGTCGCATTGAGTTCCATGTACATTCCTTAATCTGATCAAATTGGTTATTTTAATCATTATGGCATGAGGCTAAGCAATCTACCCAGCTTTCAAGCAAGAAGTTCTACAGGTTGGTGCAGCCGGTTAGCGGTCAGAACCTTGTTCCACATAAATCAGCTCATCCACCGGATAACCTGCCTTGCGGGCGATGGCAACCAGCCGCTCCAGCGTATCGGCATCCATCTTCGGCGTGCGCGACAGTATCCACAGATAGTCCCGGTCCGGGCCGCTGACCAGTGAGTACTGATAGCCCTTGTGGTCCAGTTCCATGATCACATAGGCACCATAGAAAGGACCAAAGAACGACACTTTCAGGTAGCCGGTGTTACTGTCCTCAACGAAATACGCCTTGCCCTCGGCCTCGCGCCACTCACCTCGGGCGGCGTCGAAACCCCGGTTGATCACTTTCACCCCGCCATCGTCTCTCAGACTGTACGCGGCCTGCACCTGGCTCAGGCCGCGCTCGAACGAATGATCCAGCCGGGCGATCTCATACCAGGTGCCCAGATAACGGTTCAACTCGAAGTTGCTCACCGGCTCGACTCGATCGGGCAGGCTGGTGCAGGCGGTCAGCGTCAGCAGTATCAGACCGAGAAAAAACGTGCGCATGGGATCTCCTTGCTCAATGGCCTTAAGGTATTTAAGAATAGGTGACCCGTTTATACGCAGAGGATTGGCAATGGAGCAGATTCGGGTCGCCGTATATGGCACTCTTAAACAGGGGCAAGGCAACCACCACTTTCTCAGCGGGGCTGAATATCTTGGCTCAACATGGCTGGATGGCTTCGTGCTCTATGACCTGGGCCCCTGGCCGGCGGTGAAGCGGGAGCCGGGCCAGACGCAGGTCGAGGTGTACCGTGTGAATGCGGCGACCTTTGCCGCTCTGGACGAGCTGGAAGAATACTGTGCCGATGCACCGCACACCGGACTGTATGACCGGATTCAGGTGGACACGCCCCATGGCCGTGCCTGGCTGTATCTATACAACTCAGAGGTCAGTACCGAGCAGAGGCTGAGCTCGGGCAATTGGCCTCAGCCGTAAAATGAAAAACGAGCATCCTGCTGGCGCTGTTATACTTTCGTCTCGCATAACCGAGGAGCGCTGAATGTTTGGCTCAATGTCTGAACCCTTGAACGAGCACAATCTGGCAGACCAGCTTGAAATGCTGGGCGGCCTGCTGGTTCAGCAAGGCGACGTGCTGCAGTTCTCACTGCTGGATCATCACTTTGCGCTCACGCGTATCGAGCAGCCGGGAGCGCTGGTCCGCTGGCTGGAAAAGGCCGCCGACACCGCACCCGATCTGCGAACCCTGTACATCGAGCTGCCGGCCGGCGAGCGTGCAAGCACAGCGCCGCCCACCCGCTTTGAGCACTGCCGAGTATCCGGCGTTGAGGCCGCCTTTGACCGCCACCGCATGGCGGCCGGAGCACTTGAATGTGACCGTGTTCTGATCAGTCTGGCGTTGCAGGACAGCTCTGCCACCCTGGTCTGTGAATATATCGTTTGAATCCGCAACAGGAGTGATCCCCATGTCATCCACTCAGCCCACCTTTTTTGTGCCGCACGGGGCAGGCCCCTGTTTTTTCATGGACTGGAATCCGCCCGATGCCTGGGATCGGATGGAAGCGTTTCTGCGCGGCATTCGCGAGACATTGCCGGAGCAGCCCAGGGCGATCCTGCTGGTATCGGCCCACTGGCTTGAGCCCACGTTCAGCACCACTTCGAGTGAGCAGCCGGATCTGATCTATGACTACTACAACTTTCCGCCGCATACCTATGAGCTGACCTACCCGGCTCCCGGCCAGCCGGCATTGGCACAGCGTGTGATTGAGCTGTTGCAGCAGGCCGTGCTGCCGGCTGCAACCGATGCTGGCCGGGGCTTCGACCATGGTATGTTCATTCCGCTCAAGCTGATGTTCCCTGAGGCGGACATCCCGGTGGTACAGCTGTCACTGCGTCGGGATCTGGATGCCGAGGCGCACCTGCAGGCGGGCCGGGCACTGCAATCGCTGCGGGATGAGGGCGTATTGATCGTAGGCAGCGGCATGAGTTTCCACAACATGCGTGGCTATCGCGACCCGCGTTTTGGCCCGATCTCGGATGAGTTTGATGCCTGGCTGGCGCAGACGGTCGAGGCCGACCCTGCCGTGCGCTGGCAGGCGCTGGCGCACTGGGATCAGGCTCCGAGGGCGCGTGAATGTCACCCGGAGCGGCAAGAGGAGCACTTGCTGCCACTGATGCTGGCGGCGGGTGCTGCCGGTGATGATCAGGGGCGGCACGTGTTTGTAGATCGGGTACTGGAGACAAGCCTGTCCGGGTACCGTTTCGGCTGATATTAACCGGGAATTTTTCCCGTCAGATACAGGATTTTTTCGCTCTGTTGCGGGCGTAGTACCAAAGTACGCCAGTACCGCTACCTGTTGCCGACGACAGCGTTTTGTTGCTCATCACATACTGCTGCAACAATTTTGCCAGCCCTCTCATTGGCAGAGGCTGTCCTCTCGGCAACAGGAGTGACCCATGTTTTTTCGCAAGAAACTGCTCAGCAGTGCCATCGCCTCTTCGCTGATGCTGGTCCCATTCGCCTTGCAGGCGGAGCAGGTGGACAGCATAAACACACTGACGGTTACCGGCATTTTGCCCGACCGACTGGAAGCGGTTCCCGGTTCGTTTGATATCGTGGACGAGCGTGACCTCGAACGCCGTCGGCCGTTTACCGTGAAGGAAGCGCTGAAGGCCGTCCCGGGCATCAACGCGGTTGATGAAGACAGCTATGGCCTGGCACTCAATATCGGGGTGCGTGGCCTCAACCCCCGCCGTACTTCCCGCACCCTGTTGATGGAAGATGGCATGCCGCTGTTTCTGGGCCCTTATGGCGACCCATCAGCACACTACTCGACCCCGCTGGACAGAGTTGAGCGCATCGAGGTGGTAAAAGGCTCGGGGCAGATACTGCACGGGCCACAAACCGTGGGTGGCATGATCAACTTCGTGACACGCCCGGTGCCGACCGATGGCTTTGAAGGCGCTGTCACTATGGACGCCGGTAATCAGGGGTTCCGAGGTGCGCATACGCGCCTGGGCTACGGAAATGACACCGGCGGTATCATGATTGATGCACTGCAGAAGCAGGGTGATGGCGTTCGTCGTGGGCATGACTTTGATGTCACCGAATTTTCCATCAAGGGGCAGCTCAACCTGACGGATCGGCAAACGCTGATTGCCAAGGTCAGTCGCTTTGAAGAAGATTCGGCCATTACCGAAACCGGCCTGGGGCAGCTGGAGTACGCGCAGGACAAATTTCAGGCACCCACCTCCGATCATGACCGTTTCGAGCATCAGCGCGACAGTGTGCAGCTGAAGCACATCTTTGATATCAACGACAGTGCCACGCTCAATACCCAAGCCTATTATGCGAATGCCTATCGCTCGTCTTTCCGGCAGGTCAATGAGCCGGGCGATGGCAGCTACATTATTGACGGTACTGCCTATTCAGAGTTGGATCGCTGTGGCACAGCGGCGACCGCTGCCAATGCAGACGCCTGTGGCGGACGTCACCGTCCCCGCGACTATGAATACTGGGGTATTGAATCCCGTTTGGACTTCAATCACACCCTGTTTGGCCTCGACAGTGATGCTGTAGTCGGCGTTCGGTACCACGAAGAGGACATTCGTCGTCGTCAGTTCCGTGATGGTGACCCGCGTGCTCGCGATCTAGACTGGCTCAAGTCCTTTGGCACGGACTATCTGCGTGAAGATATTCGCATCGATGTGGAAGCGATCTCCTACTTCGCCCAAAACACGTTCCACCTCGGTGACTGGTCCTTTACTCCCGGTGTTCGAATCGAGGATCTGAGCATCAAGACCGATGTGGTCTGGGCGGAAGGCGACCCGCAGGACATTCGTCAGACCAACCGTTCAACCGATGTTCTGCCAGGCTTCGGTATCGCCTGGAATGGCATCGACAACACAACCGTTTTTGCCGGTGTACACCGCGGTATCGCCCCTCCGCGCCCTGATCGTGATTTGGGAGAGGTGGGTGATGGTGTGGTGCTGTCCAAAACCAGCCCCGAAAAAAGCACCAACTGGGAATTGGGTTTGCGCAGTGACTACTTCGATGGTGTCTCCCTGGCGGGAACGCTGTTCTATACCGATTTCCAGGAGATCGTAATTCAGGACAGCGGCCGTTTCTTCAATGCCGGTGAGTCGGAGCAGGCAGGTATCGAGTTGGCGGGCCGAATCGATTTCGGCACCTTCTATGACAGTGCTCACAACGTCTATTTAACGGGTTCCTATACCAACCTGTTCAAGGCCGAGTTCAGCAAGGCCGTACCGTCGGAGAATATTGCAGCGGGTAACCGCATGCCGTATGCCCCCCGTCACATGGCCTCACTCAGCCTGGGTTACGAAAATCCCTACGGGTTGGATACCCGCATCGGTGTGGACTACATCAGCCGACAGTTTGTGGATGGCGAGAACACGCGTGTCGAAAGCGCCAATGGTCAAGAGGGCATGATTGACGGCTACAGCCTCTGGAACGCTTCCATCAACTACAGAAAGCCCGGCAGCGATATCACCCTGTTCGGCAGTGTGTACAACCTGACCGATCGCGAATATCTGGTCAGCCGGGTGGATGGCAAGGTGGCGGGGCGTCAGCGCCAGTTCTTTGCCGGTATTCGCTACGAGTTTTAACTCCCTGAGCCTTCAGCCGCCAACTCTGTTTCCCCGGGGTTGGCGGTTTTTTCATTATTGGCTTAATTTCTTGTTGCAAATAAGAATGATTATATTTAAGATTAATCTCGTTCATTGACAGGTCTAGCTCACTGTAGGCACTGCAGATGTGTGCCGAAGGTGATTGGCGCCGCTTCCTCCATCTCCCCGGGGGAAGCGGCATTTTTTTGTTCGTTTTCGTTCAACTTCACTTGAACAGCCTCCGTTTGACCTCTTCCTCCTGAGTGCCTATTATCCGCGGCTTGCTTCCGGTGTACTGAACAGCTGTTCAGGACTTAAACGGGAAGTTGGTGCGCATCGTTTTATGAAAGTCGATGCAATGCCAACGCTGCCCCCGCAACGGTAGAGGCGTGAGGCGATGACGACAGGCCACTGTATCGATCCGATATGGGAAGGTGTCATCCCTCCTGACTGCACAGTCTGACGCCTGAGCCCGGAGACCGGCCAGAAGTGATCATTCATCCATCAGTGTGCGGGTGGCACACATGAGAAAGGTCTTTCCCATGCCGAAACGTTCCACGTTGGCGCTGGCCATTACGCTCGCGCCCAGTATTGCCTTTGCTGCTGAAACCTCGCTTGATGAGCAGCTGAAACTCTCCACCATCGTGGTGACCTCTTCCCGCCAGCCACAGCTGCAGCAGGACACAACTGCCGCTACCCAAGTGTTCACTCGTGCGGACATTGAACGCCTGCAGCCTTCAACCGTTGTTGAGCTGCTTGATCGGGTACCCGGCGTACAGATGACCCAATCCGGCGGTCGCGGCAGTATGACCGGCTTGTACATCCGCGGCACAAAATCATCCCAGAGCCTGGTACTGATTGATGGTGTGCGTATCAACGGTGCCGACAGCGGCAGTGCCGCGCTGGAAGCACTGTCGGTTGATCAGATCGAGCGCATCGAAGTGTTGCGAGGGGCCCGTTCCGCCATTTACGGGGCAGATGCCATTGGCGGTGTGGTTCAGATATTCACCCGTCGTGGGGAAGGAGATGGCCTGCGTGCCCGTGTACATCTGGGCTACGGTACAGAGCAAACTTGGGAGCGCAGCCTCGGGCTGTCAGGTGGCAATGCTGATACGCGTTTCAACCTGAGCCTCAGCAATGACGAGACCAATGGCATTAACCGCACTTATGAAGCCACAGGACCGGACAGTGACCGTGATGCCTATCGTAATACGGCTGCCAGCTTCAACCTCAACCACCGTTTCAGCGACCGGTTTGACGCCGGCGTCAGTCTGCTGGATCAACGGGGCGAAAGCGAATTCGATCTGAGCTGGGGCGGTGACTATCCCTATAATGACTTCCAGCTGAGCACTGCATCCGTGTATGCCAATCTGCAGGTCAGTGAGCTGTGGCACAGCCGTCTGGAATTGGGCCATGCAGAAAACCGCAGCTGGACTCGATTTGACGATCACGCCGGCAGTGATGCCTTCAATACCTACCGTGACAGCCTGGCCTGGCTCAACACCCTGCAGCTGACCCCGGCACAGCAGTTATTGGTTGGTTTCGATGGATATAAGGAGCGTCTGAACGGCAATGACAGCTTCGCTGAAACCAGCCGCTGGAACCGGGCTGCGTTTGTTCAGCACCGTTATGATCATGCTCGTTTCAGCACCGAAGTTGGCCTGCGGCATGACGATAACGAACTGTACGGCAGTGAAAATACGCTGAGTGCGGCACTGACCTGGCGACTCAATCAAGACAACGATTTGATCGTCTCCTACGGCGAAGGCTTCAGGGCACCCACGTTCGTGGATCTGTACTACCCGGGCTATGACAATCCCGCCCTGCAGCCCGAAACCTCGAAGAGTTATGAGCTGCAGTGGCGCAGCCGACTGGGGCATAGCACCGAGCTGCAGGCGTCCATCTATCGTACCGATATCGATAATGCGATTACGCTGGATTCGACCTTCACACCGCAGAATATTGGTTCGGCACGTATCAATGGTTTCGAGGCACGCCTGCAGCACGAACTGTTCGGTTGGCAGACAGCACTGGCGCTTGAGCTGGTCGACCCTGTTGATCGGGATACCGACAAGACTCTGGCGCGGCGTGCCAAGCGCAGCCTGAGTCTGGATCTGGATCGCACGTTCGGAGACCTGTCTGTGGGCGGCAGCTGGCAGCTGGCCGACAGCCGCTGGGATGATGCCGCCAATACGCGTGAAATCGCCGGCTATGGTTTGGTAAATCTGCGTAGCCGCTGGCAGCTGAACCCTGAGCTGGCGCTCAAGCTGAAAGTTGATAACCTGTTCGATAAAGAGTACGCCACCGCGCTTTACGGTGTGGGCTGGCCTTCAACCTATCACCCCTATCGTGAAACAGGACGTACGGCATTGTTGTCACTGACATGGACACCTGCACTCTGATTCTGGAAGCGGCATGTCTGGCCTGATGCTCCGCTGCTTGCGGGGCTTCGGGCGGTCTCTGTTGCTGGGGCTGCTGCTCGCCAGCGCCAGTGCCCAGTCAGCCCCCCAGCGCATCCTGTCGCTGGATCTGTGCATGGACTGGTTGTTGGCGTTGCATGCTGAGCCCGAACAGGTTGCCGCTCTGTCGCCGATCCATCGGCGCTATCAATTGCCTTTTGATATGCCTGACTGGCCGCTGCACGATGGCTCGCTGGAGCAGATCTATCAATTGCAGCCAGACCTGATTCTGGTGGGTGAGTACAACGCATTGCTGTTGCGTCGCCGTCTTGAGGCGCTGTCCCTTCCGGTGGTGGACCTGTCCCTGCCGACCAGCCTTGCTGAAATCGAGGTCTATGAGCGTCAGTTTCTTGAGCTTATAGGCCAGCCGCCCTCGCGGGCACGACCGGCTCCAGCGCCTGCGCAGCCAGCGGGTGATGCGCCTCGGCTGTTGCTGCTGGGCGCCAACGGCATCGGTACGGGCGCAGGTACCTTTGAAGACCAGATTCTGCGTCAGGCGGGTTGGCACAACTATCTGCGTGATGCCGGTTATGTCCGCCTTGATCTAGAGCAGTTGGTAGCCGACCCGCCTGATGCGATCCTTTGGTCGGCTCCGGCGAGTCCATCGCTGGCGAGCCGGTTTGCCGAGCATCCGGCCCTGCAGCAGGTTGTCACACAGGAAGGGTGGTTGAGCACCGACTACTGGCGCTGGCAATGTCCCGGCCCTTGGACCTGGGAGCTGATCGAACAACTGAAACGGAAGCGAGTGCAATGAACGGGATACTGGCGTTGCTGGTGCTGCTGACGGCGCTGCTGTCACTGGCCACTGGCAGCACCGATATAGCCCCCTTGACGGGCCTGCTTGACTGGGCACGGGGAGAGCAGAGCATTGATGCCATTGTCAGCAGTGAAATTCGCCTGCCACGCACCCTGTTGGCACTGTTGGTGGGGGCGTCTCTGGGCCTCAGTGGTGCTGCGCTGCAGGGCCTGCTGCGCAACCCGCTGGCAGATCCGGGGCTGACCGGTGCCAGTCAGGGAGCGGCACTGGGCGCGGCCTGCGTGTTCTATTTTGGTCTGTTTCCGGCCCTGGGTGTGGCAGCACCGGCACTGGCGGGGCTGGTGGGTGCAGGGCTGGCGCTGCTGATCATGCTGCTGCTGGCAGGCCCCGCCGGGCAGGCGATGGTGATCATGGCGGGGCTGGCCATCTCGACGCTGACCGGCGCGCTGCTGGCTGCGGTACTCAACTTTGCCCCCAATCCCTTCGCCATGCAGGAACTGGTGTTCTGGCTGCTGGGCTCGGTGTCCGAGCGCGGGCTGGATCATCTCTGGTTGCTGCTGCCCGCATTGCTGGTCGGTGGCGGTCTGATCTGCAGTCAGCGGCGTCTGCTGCTGGGACTCAGTCTGGGCGAACAGGTGGCACAGAGCATGGGGTTGTCCCCCCGGCGCGGAAGCCGCCTGATTGTGCTGGGCGCTGCGTTGTTGGTGGGCACCTCGGTAGCCGTGGCGGGCGCCATCGGTTTTGTCGGCTTGATTGTGCCGCATCTGGTGCGGCCTTGGGTGCAACACCGGCCCGACAGAGTGCTGTTGCCCTCGGCCCTGCTGGGGGCGGTGCTGGTGTGTCTGGCGGATATCGTGGTGCGTCTGCTGCCGCCGGGGCAGGAGCTGAAACTGGGGGTGCTGACCTCTCTGATCGGCGCCCCCCTGTTCATCTGGCTGGTATGGAAGGAGCGCCGACGATGGATCTGATTCGGGTGGAAGCTCTGTCGCTGGCACAGCGTCTGGTATCGGTCAGTCTGGATCTGCAACCGGGCGAGCTGCTGGGCATTATTGGCCCCAATGGTGCCGGCAAATCCTCTCTGCTGGAGTCACTGGCCGGCATCCAGCCCTGTTCCGGCGTGATCAGTTTCGAAGGCAATAACCTGAGCACGTTTGAACCGCTGGAACGGGCGCGCAAGATCGCGTTTCTGCCACAGCGATCCATGGCGGCCTGGACCTTGAGTGTGCGTGATGTGATCGCGCTGGGGCGTCTGCCTTGGGGGGATGAGTCAGCGCAGATTATTGATCAGGCGGCACGCAGTACCGGCGTAGACGAATGGCTAAACGTACCGGTGGATCAGCTCTCCGGCGGCGAGCAGGCACGGGTCTGGCTGGCACGACTGCTGGCAGGGGAGCCGCGCGTGATTCTGGCCGACGAGCCGCTGGCCAGCCTGGATCTGTATTATCAGCAGCAGGTTCTGAAACTTTTGCGCCGCTACACCAGCAGGGAGCGCGCGGTGATCCTGTCACTGCATGATCTGTCACTGGCGGCGGCCTGGTGTGACCGGCTGGTAATGATGGATGCTGGTCGTGTCATTGCCGTGGGTGCGCCACAGGCGGTACTGACAACGGAAAACCTGCGTCAGGTGTTCCGCGTTGAGGCCGAAATTGATTTCAGCGCCGCAGTGCCACTGCTGCGCATGCAGGGGAGAGAACCCATATGAGCATTGCCAACAGCCGCGATCTGGATGAGCTCTGCTATCCCTTTATCCATGAAACCTCATGGCTGTGTGATTATGAACTGCTGACCGACGAACTTTGTGCCCAGATTGGGGCGGTGCTGGCGGCGCTGCCGAATGAGTGGGATGACCTGCGCCAGGATCTTGAACAGCTGCAGCCGCTGGTGTTGCACGCCAACGGCTCAATTCGTGGCCGGCTGGCCCTAAAGGAGGCTGATCTCGTCTGGCTCAAGTCGAGACTGCAGCACTTTCGCCAACAGCTGGTTACGCCACCACAGGGGTTTGTGTTGCCTCGGGGCTCAGCACCGGTGCCTCAACTGCATATCGTGCGCTCCAACTGTAAAAAGGCGATTCGGGCGCTCGTGCGCGTTAGTGAAGAGGGGCGGGAGGTGGCGGATATTCTGCCGCGCTTTCTGAATCTGTTGTGCAACTTCAGTTTCACCCTGACGCTGGTGATCAACCAGCGCCGGGGCGAAGCGGAGACAGCGTTTGTCAGCCTCAGTTACGGGCCGGTGAAACCGGCATCCGGTCAGGTATCAGGGTAATCGCAGAAACTGCTGCGCGGCGACCTGTCCCTGACTGGCGGCCCGCTCGGCCCAGAGCCGTGCCGCGTCGGCGTCACCTTCTGCCATCAGATGGCGAGCAAGCTGCCACTGAGCATCGGGCTCGCCGGCGTTTGCGGCCTGTCGAAACCAGTGCAGCGCCCTGGCTTCATCGGCCTTGACGCCCTGACCGTGACGGTAGGCCTGAGCCAGCTCCAGCATGCTGATGGCATCACCGGCCTCGGCTGAGCGCTGATACCAGACGAACGCCAACGACGGGTTCTGCTCAACTCCAAGCCCTTTGGCGTACATGTTGGCCACATTGAGCATGCCTTGCTGATTGCCGGCTTCGGCCAGCACCTTGTATCGGCTGAAGGCCTCTTCATACTGTCCCATCTTGTATACGGCATAAGCGTTGAGCACCTGAATCATCTCGCGGGCGATGCGCTGCTGTTCCCGCTCAATATCGTCGTTTGCCACCGCCGTCGTGACCAGCATAAGGCTCAACAGCAGGATTTTCAGGGGTGATAAGCGGTTCATGGCGGCACTCCACGCAACAGGACAGTTCACGCTAACAACTCTGCGAAAGGCCGTCTTTACTACCTGAGTACCGATTTCGCGTACGCGAGGCCTGCCGATCCGCATTGACACCAGAACAGTCTGAACCGATGCTTGTTGCAGTGCACAATAAAAGGGGCTGCGCATGTCTGAAGTGAAACTGAATCTGGCGTTGCAGGGGGGAGGGGCTCACGGTGCCTTCACCTGGGGGATGCTGGATCGTCTGTTGCAGGAAGATGACATCCGCTTTGACGGCATCAGCGGTACCAGTGCAGGCGCCATGAACGCCGTAATGCTGACGGCAGGTTGGCAGCAGGGTGGCGCGGCGGGTGCGCGAGCACTGCTGTCGGAGTTCTGGCATCGATTGATGCTGCCCGACAGCTTTGACCCGGCGGGATGGAGCCGTCACTGGCCAACCTGGTGGAGTGGGGTGACCCGGCACCTCTCACCCTATGACCTGAACCCGTTTGATATCAATCCACTGCGAGACCTGCTGAATGATCTGGTTGACTTTGAGCGGCTGAGGCGTGATGCGCCCTTTCAGTTGTTCATTGCCGCCACCGAGGTCGAAACCGCCAAACTGAAACTGTTTCGTGAATACGAACTGAGCACTGAACACCTGCTGGCGTCTGCCTGCCTGCCAGCGCTGTATCAGGCGGTGGAGATTGAGGGGGCGCATTACTGGGATGGTGGCTTTGCCGGCAATCCGGTGGTGTACCCGCTGCTGTTCGACTGCAAGGCACGCGATCTGCTTCTGCTGTTGCTGCACCCGCAGCAGCCGGCTGCACCGCCGGTCAGTGCCCAGGCCATTGCCGACCGCGTGGCTGAACTGGGGTTTCAGACCACCTTCATGCGCGAGATGCGGGCGCTGGCGGCCATGCATCAGCGGGCGCGCCGCTCGCCCTGGCGGCTGGGGCGGCCTGAGCGCCGGATACGGCAGATGCGGCTGCACGTGCTGGGGCCTGATGAGGGCTTGAGTCAGCTGCACCGAAGCAGCAAGCTGGATGTGCGGCCTGATTTTCTGCTTGAGCTGATGCAGCGTGGTCAGGCTCAGATGGAGCGTTGGCTGCAGCAAAACCGCTCGGCGCTGGGGCGCAGAAGCAGCTGCGATATTGAAGCCGAATTTCTCTGACGCCCGCTGCGGCAGGTACAATCTCTTTTTTATCGGCAATACAGGCAGATACAAGGCAGATGATCAGACTGATTCTCGGAGGCGCTCGTTCCGGCAAAAGTCGGCAGGCGGAGCAGTTGGCACAGGCCTCGGGCCTTGAGGTGATCTATATTGCTACCGCACAGGCGCAAGACCGCGAGATGCAAGAACGCATCAACCGTCACCGGGATGATCGTCCCCGTCACTGGACAACTATTGAGGAGCCGTTGCAGCTGGCGGACGCAATTCTGTCGCACCAGGCGCCCCACCGCTGTCTATTGATCGACTGTCTGACCCTTTGGGTTACCAACCAGTTGCTGGCCAAGGCTGATATGTACGCCGAGCGGGAAGCGCTCTGTGCGGCCCTGCGCAATGCCCGTGGCGACATCATTCTGGTCAGCAATGAAACCGGCATGGGTATTGTCCCCACGGGAGAGTTGAACCGCCGCTTTACTGACGAGGCGGGGTGGCTCAACCAGTCTGCAGCGGCCCTGGCTGATCAGGCCCTGTTGATGGTGGCGGGGATACCGATGCGACTGAAGGGACCGGGACTGGAGGTGTCTGCATGAGCTGGATAACCCATGCGATCAAGCCGATTGACACCCAGGCTGTTGCGGCGGCACAGGCACGCCAGCAACAGCTGACCAAACCAGCCGGCTCGCTGGGCCAGCTGGAACAGCTGGCGATTCGATTGGCCGGGATGCAGGGCAAAGCCTGTCCGCAACTGCAACGGGTCAGCATCGCCGTATTTGCGGCCGACCATGGTGTTGCAGTCGAAGGCGTATCCGCTTATCCACAGGCGGTCACCGCTGAGATGATTCGCAATTTCTCCCGCGGCGGAGCCGCCATTAGTGTGGCGGCCCGGGTACTGGGGGCCGAGCTGCGGGTCTGGAATCTGGGCACTGTGGTGGAGCTTGAGCCTTTGCCGGCGGTTGAGCCCCGCGTGATTGCAGCGCAGAGCTGCAATCTGCTGCATGAGCCTGCGATGACGACAGTGCAGTTGCAGCAGGCGCTGGCGGCAGGGCGAGAAGCGGTGTTGCACACCCCGGCCGAGCTTTTCATTGGCGGCGAAATGGGCATTGGCAATACAACGGCGGCCACGGCACTGGCTGCGGTGCTGCTGGAAAAACCGGTGGCGGAGCTGGTGGGCCCCGGCACCGGGCTTGATTCGATGGGCATGGCGCACAAATGCCGAGTCATAGAACAGGCTCTGCTGCGTCATGGCCGCAACAACGGAGACACGCAAGAGCCAATGGCCCTGTTGGCCTCGCTGGGCGGGTTTGAAATTGCAGCACTGACGGGGGCTTACGTTGCCTGCGCTCAGGAAGGTCTGGCAGCACTGGTGGACGGATTCATCTGTACCGTTGCGGCGCTTTTGGCCTGCCGGATCAACCCGGCTGTTGCTGACTGGCTGATCTTTTCCCATCATTCGGCAGAGCCGGGATACAGACATTTGAGGTCTGCATTGCCATCACCGCCCCTGCTGGATCTGGGGCTGCGCCTGGGTGAGGGCAGTGGTGCCGCTGCGGCTGTGCCCCTGTTGCGCATGTCCTGTGAGCTGCATGCCGGTATGGCCACCTTCGCAGAAGCGGCAGTGTCGGAGAAACCGAGTTGAGCGTATTCAGAATAGATCTGCTGCGTCATGGTGAAACCGATGCCGGTCAGTGCTTTCTGGGCCGTACGGATGCGGCCCTGACCGATAGGGGCTGGCAGCAGATGCACGCAGGTTTGGAAGGGGTCAGGCCTGAGGATTATGAGGGGGTATTCAGCTCACCTCTGCAACGCTGTTCTGCTTTTACCGAGCAGTGGGCCGGCTCTGAAGGCTTTGTGACCGACGCTCGCTTGAGAGAATACGATTTTGGCCAATGGGACGGGCAGACTGCAGCCCACATCCACGCAACCGATCCGGCTGCACTGGGTCGCTTCTGGCAGGATCCCTGGCACTGTCCACCGCCACAGGCCGAATCACTGGCCGATTTTTTTGTTCGTCTTGAAGCTCTGGTGGATCAACTTCAGCAGGAACATTCCAGTGCCGTGCTGCTGATCTGTCACGGCGGTGTCATTCGTGCCTTGCACTGTATTCTGAACGGGCTTCCGGTCAGTGAAATGTTCAGTTTTCCGGTAGCGCATGGCAGTTTGCATCGGCTGCAGGATGCACGCCAATGAAAACTGGGTGGCAGGCGTTTCTCTGTGCGTTGCAGTTTCTTACCCTGATCCCGGTGCGTTTGGCTGCATCGCCCGATAAGCGAACTCAGGCGCGGGCTCTATTGTATTACCCGCTGGTCGGTGGGTTGATCGGATTGGTGTTGCTGCTGCTGGGCACCGTTCTGCAGGGGTTACCGACCGGGCTGAGTGCGGCACTACTATTGCTTGTCTGGGCCGGGCTGACCGGAGGGCTGCATCTGGATGGGCTGGCTGACAGCGCCGATGGCTGGATGGGTGGGCTGGGCAGTCGGGAGCGTACCCTTGAGATTATGAAAGACTCGCACTTGGGGGCCAGTGGGGCACTGGTGTTGATGCTGGTGTTGCTGCTGAAGTGGAGCGCGCTCTCAGCCCTGTTAAGTGCGGCAACGCTGTGGCCTCTGCTGCTGGCCCCTGTAGCGGGTCGTGGTGCTGCGCTGTTGCTGCTGGTCACCACCCCCTATGCCCGACCCGACGGTATCGCGTGTGAAATGCTGCCACTGTTGCAGCGTCGGCATGCATTTTGGGTGTGTGCTGTCGTAATACTGCTGTTGGGCCTGTTCAGCCTGTGGTTGCCACTATACCTGTTGCTTGTCGGTGCGGGGCTGAGATGGCTGATGCTGCGCCGTCTGGGTGGCACCACCGGTGACACCGCCGGAGCCTCGATCGAGTTGATCGAAACCCTGTTGCTGGTGCTGGCCGTGATTATCCAGAGCGACACTGGTGGTTAATTAATGCTCTGGCGTATAGTCTTGTAGAGGTCCCCCAAGTAAGCAGGGAAGATGCAGTGAGAAAACCCTTGTCCACTCCGATGCTGCGGTACGTGATGCTGTTGGCTGTGACGCTGTCCAGCGCCTGTATGGCGACACCCGACAGAGTCGTGCGGGTCGGCGTGTATGAAAATGAACCCAAAATCATGCCGGCAGCCGATGGTCGGCCCAGTGGGCTGTTGGGCGACTTGCTGCAGGCAATAGCTGAACGTGAAGGTTGGCAACTGGAACCGGTACAGTGTGAATGGCAGCGTTGCCTGAGCTTGTTGTCACAGGGCGATATTGACCTGATGCCGGATGTGGCCAGCAGCCCGGCGCGGCAGGAGCTTTACGACTTTCATCAGGTACCGGCGTTGCACAGCTGGTCTCAGCTGTTCAGCCGGCCCGGCAGCAATATCCATTCGCCACTGGATCTGGATCGGAAACGGGTCGCGATTCTGGCCGATGGTGTCCAGCATGAATACCTGCAGCAGTTGATGGACGGATTTGATATCAGTCCTCGCATCATGCCGGTGAGCACCCTGCAGGAAACGTTACAGGAGTTGCAGCAGGGCTATGTGGACTTGGCGGTCAGCAACCATCTGTACGGCAACTATCACGCAGCTGAATACGGCATCATCCCGACCTCTATCGTGTTTCAGCCCAGTCGGCTTTACTACGCGGCTCCACTCGGGAAAGGGTATGAGTTGCAGTCACGAATCGACTACTGGCTGCAACGTTGGCGTGATGATGCGAACTCCCCCTACTACAACTTGATGAAACGCTGGGGTGGCGAAACCCCAGCGGCACTGGTGCCTCCTGCTCTGGTGTGGGGACTGTCGGTTTCTGCCCTGCTGCTGTTGCTGGCGCTGGCCTTTGTCTGGCTGCTGCAGCGACAGGTACGGGCACGTACCCGTGCCCTTGAGGCAAACGAAGCGCACTTGAATGACATCCTGTCCAATATTCAGGCATTTATTTACCACAAGGGCAGGGACTACCGTTACGAGTATGTAAATGCTGCGCTGTGCCGTTTCCTGGGTCGCACTGAAGAGCAGTTAACCGGGGCCAGCGACGCCGATTTCTTCGACCAGGACACCTTGCAGGATATCCGCCAGGCCGATCGACAGGTGATTGAACAGGGCAAGCGAGTGGTGGTTGAGGAAGTGATCACGCCGGTCAACTCAACCGAGCCCCGTGTGCTGATGACGGTCAAAATGCCGCTGTGTGATGCCAAGGGAAGGGTGCGCGGGTTGTGTGGCGTATCCACCGATATCACTGAACAGCGCAAGCATCAGCAGCAGTTGCACCAGTTGTCTCATTTTGACCCGCTGACCGGGTTGCCCAACCGGCGCCAGCTGCAGGAGCGGCTCAAGGTGGCACTCATGGCGGCAGAGCCCAATGGTCAGGAAGGGGCGATCCTGTTTATCGACCTGGATAACTTCCGTGACCTGAACGATGATCAGGGCCATGAGGTGGGTGACCAGTTGTTGCAGGCTGTGGCGGCACGGCTGAATCAGTTGCCGCTGGAACATTTCATGCAGGCCCGTTTCGGCGGAGATGAATTCATTCTGCTGCTGGAAGGGCTCAGCCCCTTCCGTGATCGTGCTTTGATGCAGGTGGAACAGCATGTAAACACGACATTGCTGGCGCTGAGTGAACCTTTTGAGCTGAGTGATGGCAACACCCATACCGGAACCGCAAGTATCGGCGTGGCCATGTTCTCCGATGCGCCCGGTGATATTCGTGAACTGATCAAAAAGGCAGAGTTGGCCATGTATGCCGCCAAAAGTGCCGGGCGCAGTGGATTCAGCTTTTTCGATCCTTCCATGCAGGCGCAGGTGCGGCTCAGAGCCGAGCTGGAAGCCGGCCTGCGCCGGGGGCTGGAACAGGATGAATTCCGACTCTGGTATCAGCCCCAGTTCAACTTGGAGGGCAAGTTGATTGGAATGGAAGCGCTTGTCCGCTGGCAGCATCCCGAGCAGGGCATGGTTTCGCCGGCCGACTTCATTCCGGTTGCCGAAACCAGCGGTTTAATTTTGCCACTGGGGCGTTGGATCCTGCGAACCGCCTGTGAACAGCTTGTCGCCTGGCAACAGCATCCTGTACTTGCGAACGTTCGTATCGCCGTGAATATCAGTGCCCGTCAGATGCAGGATGAGGGGTTTGTCTCCGAAGTATGTTCGATTCTGGATCAAACCGGGGCCGATGCATGTGCGCTTGAGTTGGAGCTGACCGAAAGCATGCTGGTGCAGAGCATAGAGCAGACCATCGACAAAATGCAGGTACTTCGCCAGCGAGGCGTTCATTTCGCCCTGGATGATTTTGGCACCGGCTATTCCTCCATGAGTTATCTCAAGCGCCTGCCTCTGGATAAATTGAAAATTGATCAAAGCTTTGTGCGTGATCTGATGACGGATCCCAACGATGCCGCCATTATCCGTACCATTGTGGCGCTGGGCCAAAGCCTGGATCTGTCTGTTGTGGCAGAAGGGGTCGAAACGAATGAACAAAGACAGGCACTTGTGATGTCGGGTTGCCAAGGTTTTCAGGGCTACCTGTACAGCCGACCGGGCTCGGCACAGGAGCTGGAGCGCAGTATACATGGACAGAGGTAACCCGTTGCAGGATGCATTTTTCACACGTCTGTTTCATGGTGTGAGTGATGCGATTTATGTGATTGACCCCGACAGCTCATCGATACTTGCGGCCAATGAGGCGGGCTGTCGAGCGTTGGGCATGAGCCCAGAGGAGCTGATTGACCAGAGCGTACTGAGTCTGAATCAGGATGTGACCGGCCCCAACCAGTGGCGTGAAATATCGGCTGCCATTATCGCTGCGGGCAATTACACCTTCATGGGGCGGCATGTGCGCAAGGATGGCACCGATTTCCCGGTTGAGGTGGTCACAGACTATCTGGAATATAAGGGACGTGGCTATCTGGTCTCGGTGGCACGTGACCTGAGCGAGCACCACCGACATCGCGAACACCTGACGGATGATGAGCTGATTCGTGCGCTGTTGCTGAATGAGTCCAGTGACGGCCTGTGGGACTGGAACCTGCAGGACCATAGCCTCTTTCTGAGTCCGCAGTGGTTCCGCATGCTGGGCTATGGTCCGAACGAGATCAGCTCACCCACTCTGGATACATGGCGCAACTCAGTACATCAGGAAGACCTGGAGCGCGTTATCACGCTGCTGCAGGATCATCTGCAGGGCAAGTCGTCGCGCTATGAGGCCAAATACCGCCTGCGCAGCCGTGACGGACACTATCTCTGGGTACATGACCGAGGGATGGTGGCACAGCGCGATCTGGACGGTCGTCCGCAACGCATGATCGGCCTTGTGCTGGATATCACAGAGTCCGAGCATTATGCCGCCGAGCTGCTCGAACGATCCCAGCGAGATGAACTGACAGGGCTCTATAATCGGCGCACGGGGTATGAGCTGTTTGAACGTTTTTTGCGTGACTGCCGACGCGACAATCAGCCCCTGCAAGTGGTGATGCTCGACATCGACCACTTCAAGCCGCTCAATGACGATTATGGTCATCTGGAAGGTGATCGGGCCATTCGTCATGTGGCCGATGAACTGCGCCGCTGCCTGCGCGCCGATGAGTGGCTGTTCCGCTGGGGAGGTGAAGAGTTTCTGCTGCTGTTCCCGGGAATGGATCGCAACTCCGCTCACGGCATGATGCAACGCCTGCTGAAACACTTCAACGTTACCCCCTTTGTCACCCAAGGAGGGGAGTCGCTGGAACTGACTTTCAGCGCCGGCATCAGCGGTTTTCCGGAAAATGGTAACAGTATCCGTCAGCTGGTAGGTGCCGCAGACCGCGCCATGTATCGTGCCAAATCATCCGGGCGAAACCGGGTAGAAGGATAGGCTGAGAGTCTTGATCGGAAAACGGCAGGCTCACATCTACTGGTCATCATAATGAATGATCGACAACAACTGGATCGGAACCTCCAGCAACTCTTCAGGCCCGTGGGGAATCTCTGCATCAAATGAAAGTGCATCCCCGGGCCCCATGTCGTACAGATGGTTGCCGTGTCGGTAGCGAATCTGTCCCTGCAGCAGGTAGATGAACTCCTGACCGGGGTGAGAAAAGGTTGGGAACACCTCGCTGGCATCGTCCATGGTGATCAGAAAAGGCTCGTAGCTTTTCTTCTTGCCGCGGTGGTAGCTGAGCAGCTGGTAAGTATGGCCTTTCTCGGTCCCGCGGCGCACTACCTCCATCCCTTCACCTGCCTTGGTCAGCTGTGCCGTGCCCTCGGGGCGGTCATAGTCGGTAAACAGCTGTGAAATCGGCAGCCCAATGGCATCACACAATCGACTCAGCGTATCCAGGCTGGTAGAAACCTGCGCGTTCTCGATCTTACTCACCATACCCTGACTAAGCCCTGCGATGCGGGCAACATCGGTGATCTTCAGGCTCTGCTCGGTACGTTTGCTTTTCACGCGCATGGCGATGTACTGCTCAAGCTTCAGTTTCGGGTTATCGGCATCGCTCATGGGCGTCATGCTCCTTTCTTGTGCGTTCTGTTCACCAATGGTGCGTTTTTCTGCGTGCAACCATGAGTGAGGCTTGAACAGCTTAATATTCCTGACAGTATATTTATTTTCACATAATAAGCTAAAACAATGCCTTAGCCTTGCTGTGAGCAATTTTTTTGCCTGAAGAGCAAAGTTGGCAAAGAGATTGCTTTTACCTTAAGGAAATAAACTTTCCTTTAAAGAAATATGGGACAAGGTCATGGCAATCGAAACCCAACATGCACGCAAATTCCGTCTGACCGTCTCCTGCCCTGATCGGGTCGGGATTGTAGCAGCCGTTACCCAGTTCTTCGCCTCTCACAGTGGCTGGATCAGCGAGGCACATCAGTTCGCTGATACAGAGAACTGCCAGTTCTTCATGCGGTACGAAGTACTGGCCGATTCGCTTCCATTTGGGCTGGAAGAACTGAAAGCCAAATTCGCTCCGCTGGGCGAGACGTTCGGCATGCACTGGCAGATCACTGACTCCTCCCAGCGCAAGCGCGTGGTCCTGATGGTATCAAAGGAAGCGCATGCATTGTCGGATCTGCTGTACCGCTGGCGTTCGGGGGAGATGAACATCGATATTCCCTGTGTCATCTCCAACCATGACGACCTGCGCTCCTATGTCGAGTGGCACGGTATTCCCTATGTACACGTCCCGGTCGATATGAGCAACAAGGAACCGCATTTCCGTGCCGTGCGTGAACAGATCGCGGCGGCGGAAGCCGATGCCATTGTGCTGGCTAAATACATGCAGATCATTCCCGAAGAACTGTGTGAGCTGTATCCGGGTCGGATCATCAATATCCACCACAGCTTCCTGCCCTCCTTCATTGGCGCACGCCCATACCATCAGGCCGCCGCGCGCGGCGTGAAGCAGATCGGTGCCACCTGTCACTACGTCACCTCGGAGCTTGATGCCGGGCCGATCATTGAGCAGGACGTGCATCGCGTTACCCACCACAACACCACTGCGGATATGGTCCGGTTGGGCAAGGACGTGGAGAAGTCGGTGTTGGCACGCGGCCTGCGCTACCACATCGAAGACCGTGTACTGGTACACGGCAATAAAACCGTTGTCTTTGCCTAGGAGAATATTATGCCCTGGCGCCTGCTTAAACATGGCTTCACGTCGTCTCACAATGAGCCCCGGTTCTTTCCGGAAACCCGGCCACTGAAATCACATTATGACGTGGTGATCATCGGTGGTGGTGGTCACGGCATGGCCTGTGCGTACTACCTCGCCAAGGAGCACGGCATCACGGATGTGGCGGTGCTGGAACAAGGGTACATCGGTGGCGGCAATACCGGCCGCAACACCACCATCGTGCGTTCCAACTACCTCACGCCTGAAGGGGTGAAGTTTTACGACACCAGCCTGAAGTTGTTTGAGGATCTGTCTGACGATTTTGACCTCAACATCTTCTACTCAACACGAGGCCACTTCACGCTGGCGCACACTGACAGTGCTCTGCGCACCATGCGCTGGCGTGCCGAGGTGAACAAGCATCACGGTATCGATTCCGAAGTGGTGGATCGCGATTTCATCGCCAAAGAAGTGCCCTACATGGACCTCGACTGTGCCGGCCACAACCCGGTGATGGGCGCGCTCTATCATGCGCCGGGCGCGGTTGCACGTCATGATGCCGTTGCCTGGGGCTACGCCCGGGGCGCCTACAACCGCGGTGTGGAGATTCATCAGAAAACCCGTGTCACTGCCATCCGTACCCAGGGCGACAGGGTGACCGGTGTTGAAACCGACCGCGGCTTTGTCAGCTGTAACAAGGTGGTATCCATGGTGGCCGGTTCCACCCCGCGAATCACCTCCATGCTGGGGTTGCAGACCCCGATCGAGATCTACCCGCTGCAGGCCTGTGTGTCCGAGCCGGTGAAGCCGTTCATGGACACCATCGTCGTGTCCGGCAGCCTGCATGTCTATGTCAGCCAGTCCTCGCGTGGCGAAATGGTGATGGGGGCTTCGGTCGATCCATCGGTGTTGCACTCCACCCGCTCCAGCTTTGATTTCGTTGAAGGGCTGACCGACAAAATGATCGACCTGTTCCCGTTCATGAGCCGCATGAAAGTGATGCGCCAGTGGGCCGGAATGAGTGATATCACCCCCGACTTTGCCCCGATCATGGGTAAGACCCCGATTGAGGGTTTCTACCTTGATGCCGGCTGGGGGACATGGGGCTTCAAGGCCACTCCCGTCAGCGGCAAAACAATGGCCTGGACGCTGGCCAACGACCGCAACCATGAACTGATTGAACCCTTCCGACTGTCCCGTTTCGCCGACTTCGATCTGGTCGGCGAGAAGGGTGCAGCATCGGTCGGGCACTGAGGAGAGGGCGATGAAAGTATTTGATTGTCCCGTAATAGGCCGTCGGCCGATCAGCGAGTTCGACTATGTCGGAGAGGTTCGCAAGCCACCGATGGACGCGGATGAGATCACCTGGGCCGAGTATGTATTCAACAGAAACGGTGCACCGGGCCTGCTGCGCGAATGGTGGTACCACCGTCCGACCGGGCGCTGGTATGTGATGGAGCGCGACACCCTGAAGGATGAAGTGCTTCGGTTTATCGACCTGGAGGAGGTGCGCTATGACATCCCGGCTTGATCAGCAGCCGCTGGAGTGGATCGACCGCTCGGCGCTCTGTGACTTTGAATTTGAAGGCCGTCGTTATACCGGTTACCGCGGCGACAGCATCACCTCCGCACTGCTGGCGGCGGGCCAGACCCTGCTGGGGCGCAGCTTCAAGTACCACCGCCCGCGTGGGGCCGTAACACTGGCCAACCATGACGTTAACGCGCTGTTCCAGAGCAGTGAAGAGCCCAATATCCGCGGCGATGTAACGCCTTTGATCGAGGGTATGGTGCTGAGCGCCTGCAACGTGAACGGCAGCCTTGAGAACGACCGGGACCGGATTATCGAGAAGCTGTCGGGCTTTCTGCCGGTGGGCTTCTACTACAAGGCATTTCACAAACCGAAAAAACTGTTCCCGATGTGGGAGCGCCTGATTCGCGAAAAAGCGGGCCTGGGGCGTATTGATACCGGCTGGAGTGTGCGCCGTCAGCCCAAATCCTACGGTTTCTGCGATCTGTTGGTGATCGGTGCCGGTGCATCCGGCATGCAGGCTGCGCTGAGCGCAGCCGAACAGGGGCTGGATGTGGTGCTGGTGGATGAAAACCCGCAGATCGGCGGCAGCCTGGACTATCAGCTGGTGAACGAGGTAGAAGCGGAGCCGGTGCGGTCCAGTCTTAAACAGAAGGTCCAGTCTCACGCCAATATACGGGTGTTGCCGGCGCACTTGGCCTGCGGCTGGTACACCGATCACTACGTGCCGCTTGTGGGCCCGAATGGCATCGTCAAGATGCGTGCACGCGCCGTAATCAGCGCCACTGGTGTGATGGAGCAGCCAGCGGTCTTTCGCAACAACGACCTGCCCGGTGTGATGATGGCGTCGGGTGCCCAGCGCTTGATCGCGCGTTACGCGGTCAAGCCGGGGCAGCGTGCGGCGGTACTGACCGCCAACAGCGAGGGCTACCGCGCTGCGCTCGATCTGATCAAGGCCGGCGTTCAGGTGTCGGCGGTGATCGACATGGGCTCCGCCAGCGGTCGCGGTGCCTGGGCAGACGAGCTGGCGGCGCTCAAGGTACCGGTGCTGGAACGGCATGCGGTCCATGAGGCGCAGGGCAAGGGCCAGCTTAAGCGTGTTGTGGTGGCGCCTTTTGATGGCGAGCAGTGTGATGCCACGCAGGCGCGAGAGTTTGACGTTGACCTGCTGTTGATGAGCGTCGGCTGGGCACCGGCTTCACAGTTGTTGTATCAGGCCGGTGGCCGTCTGGCCTATGACTTTACCCTGGAGCAGCTCCTGCCACAGGAGCTGCCGAACGGGATCTTCGCCTGCGGTCGCCTGAACGGTGCGTTTACGCTGCAGCAGCGCCTGGCCGATGGAGAGCGTGCAGCAACCGAGGCGGCTGCCTGGCTCAAAGGCCAGCCGGTTACGGCGGCGTTGAGTGCCTTCCGCGACAGCGTGGCGCACTCCCACCCCTGGCCGATCGTGAAGCACCCGAAAGGCAAGAACTTCGTGGATTTCGACGAAGATCTGCAGCTCAAGGATCTGATCAACGCGGCGAAGGAAGGCTTCGACAACATCGAGCTGATGAAGCGTTTCTCCACGGTAGGCATGGGCCCGAGTCAGGGCAAGCATGCCAACATGAACGGCATTCGTGTGCTGGCCGCCGTTACGGGTCGCAGCATCGATCAGACCGGCTCCACCACGGCGCGTCCCATGTTCCATCCGGTGCCGGTACAGGCACTGGCCGGTCGTCGCTTCCGTCCCGAGCGTCTGACGGCGCTGCACCAGTGGCATTTGGACAATGGCGCTCAGATGATGGAAGCGGGGGTATGGATGCGGCCTGAATTCTATGGCCGCCCCGAGGAGCGTGCCCAGGCGATTCTGCGCGAAGTGCAGGCGGTGCGCACGGCTCTGGGCCTGATCGACGTGTCCACACTGGGCAAGATCGAAGTGATGGGCCCGGACGCTGGCAAACTGCTGGATGGCACTTACACCATGCGCATGTCCAACATCAAACTGGGCATGACCCGTTATGCCCTGATGGTGGATGACAGCGGCGTCATCGTTGACGACGGCATTGTAGGACGCATCGCCGAAGATCGCTTCTATGTTACCGCCACCACCAGCCATGCCGATGCCACGTTCCGTACGCTGTCACGCCATGTGATCGAGTGGGGGCTGGATGTTCGTCTGGTGAATCGCACCGGAACGCTGGCGGCGATGAACCTGGCCGGCCCCCATGCTCGCACGCTGATTAAGCCGCTGACCGATATCGATCTGAGCGAAGAGCACTTTCCCTATCTGGGCTGCCGAGAAGGCACGCTGTGCGGTGTGCCTGTGCGCCTGATTCGGGTCGGCTTTGTCGGTGAGCTGGGTTACGAGATCCACCTGCCGGTGGATGCCGCCGAACGGATCTGGAACACCCTGATGGAAAAGGGCACCGAGTACGGTATTCGTCCATTCGGTGTTGAAGCACAGCGTGTACTGCGACTGGAAAAGGGACACATCATCGTCGGTCAGGACACCGATGGCCTGACCAACCCTTTCGAAGCCAACATGCCCTGGGCTGTGCCGCTGAAGACCAAGCCCTGGTTTACCGGCAAGCCTTCACTGGCGCTGTTGAAAGAGCGCTGCAACCGACATCTGTGCGGCTTCATGCTGCCCAAGGGGTACAGCGGAGAGCGGCCGAAAGAGTGCCACTTGCTGATCGAAAACGGTGATATCGCCGGTCGCATTACCAGTATCGCCTACAGTCCCTCCCTGGGTCGCTATATCGGTCTGGCCATGGTGGACATGCCGCTGGCTGCAACTGAAGGCGATTTCAAGGTGCGTGTCGACAGCGGTGAACTGGTATCGCTTGAACCCTGTGCAACTCCCTTCTATGACGCCGAAGGTGCGCGTCAGACCGTTGATCTGACGGAGGTGGCCTGATGAACACACAACAACCGAACACGCTGCAGATCGGTGTACGTGAACTGAGCAGCTATCTGCTGACAGGACCTGACAGCAAGGCAGTGCTGGCAGCGGCAGGCTTGCCGTTGCCTGAGGCGGTCTTGAGTGCCGAAGAGCGCCCCGGCGCTCTGGTGGCCCGAACCGGACGTGACGAGTACATGGCGATGCTTGCTGGCACCCTTCCTGTGCCACAGGGAGAGTGGTGCTTCCGCCGCTACGACTGCGTGTTCGAATTGACCGGGGGTAACTGGATCGCATTCATGGCACACCTGTGTCAGTACGATTTCCGCCAGCTTCAGCGCGGCAACTGGCTAATGACCTCAGTAGCTGGCGTCAGCTGCTGGCTCTATCACGAAGTTGAAAGCGGCAACCTGCTGATCGGTGCGGATCCGAGTTACCGACACTATCTCAGCGAAATATTCAGCGCGGTCCTTGATGACCTCAGCGCAACCCGAAAAACGACAGGAGGTGCATCATGATGCCCGCAGAGATCGAACGCATTATCAGCCAGAACAACATCAAGTACGTGCTGGCGCAGTTTGTTGATATCCACGGCGTGGCCAAGACCAAGTCGGTGCCGGCTAGCTGCCTTATGGATGTGGTCGAAAAAGGTGCCGGTTTTGCCGGGTTTGCCGTCTGGGGACTGGGGATGGAGCCACATGGCCCTGACTTCATGGCCCGCGGTGACCTGGAAACCTTCAGCATCGTACCCTGGCAGCCGGGTTATGCCCGCATCGCCTGTGACGGTTATGTGAGCAATGCGCCTCATCCCTATTGCAGCCGTGTGGTGCTGAAACAGCAGTTGGCGCGTCTGGCCGACAGGGGCTGGACGCTGAACACCGGTGTGGAGCCCGAGTTTTCGCTGTTCACCCGTGATGACAAGGGTGTCCTGATGCCAGTGGATGAAAGTGATGTACTGGACAAGCCCTGCTATGACTACAAGGGTCTGTCACGTTCCCGTGCGTTTCTGGAAAAACTGGTTGAATCGCTGCAGCAGGTTGATTTCGATGTGTATCAGATCGACCACGAAGACGCCAACGGCCAGTTCGAGATCAACTACACCTACAGCGATGCACTGACATCGGCTGACCGTTTCACCTTTGTACGCATGGCGGCGGGCGAGATCGCCAACGAGCTGGATATGGTGTGTTCCTTCATGCCCAAGCCGTCTTCCGATCGCACCGGTAACGGCATGCACTTCCACCTGTCGATCACAGACAAGGATGGCCGCAATCTGTTCCATGACCCGGACGATGTGAGTGGCATGGGGCTGTCCAAAATGGCCTATCACTTTACGGCGGGCCTGCTGGCGCACGCACCGGCACTCTGTGCCTTCGCTGCACCGACGGTCAACTCTTACAAGCGTCTGGTCGTGGGTGGCAACGCCTCCGGTGCCACCTGGGCGCCGGCTTACATTTGCTTCGGCGACAACAACCGCTCGGCCATGGTGCGAGTCCCTTATGGCCGACTGGAATTCCGACTGCCGGACTCCGGTTGTAACCCCTACCTGGTCACCGCAGCGATCATAGCCGCAGGCATGGATGGTATCGAACGCGAGCTGGACCCGGGTGAGCCGATGAACCTCAACCTGTACAGCCTGACTCTGGATCAGATCAAGGAGAAAGGCGTCGAGATCCTGCCCCAGAACCTGAACGAGGCGCTGGATGCGCTGGAAGCGGACACCGTTTTCACCGAAGCGTTGGGACAGGAAATCGTGTCCGAGTTCCTCAAGGTGAAACGGACCGAGTGGGTTGAATACAGCCGTCATGTATCGGACTGGGAAGTCAGTCACTACGCCGAATTTTTCTGATCCGGATTTGTTACGAGGAATGTGATTATGTGTGGAATTGTCGGGCTTTATCTGAAAAATCCTGAGCTGGAAAGCCGGATTGGTGAACTGTTCAAACCGATGCTGATCGCAATGACCGATCGTGGTCCGGACAGCGCAGGCTTCGCCATCTACGGTGATGAAGTGGGCGAAGGCTGGGTCAAGCTGACCCTGCGTCACCCGGACGCAGAATATGACTGGGAGGCACTTGCCACCCGTCTGAAAACCGAACTCCAGCTGGAATTGAGCTGGTTCCAGAACGCCAGTGTGGCGGTGTTCAAGGTGCATGCCGAGGAAGCGACACTGCGCGAGTGGCTGTCTGAAGAAGCGTCGGATGTGCTGATTTTGAGCGTTGGCCAGTCGATCGAAATCCTGAAGGAAGTGGGTCTGCCGGAGAAGATCGCTGAGACCTTTAACCTGGAAGGCATGAAAGGCAGCCATATCATCGGCCATACCCGCATGGCGACTGAGTCCGCTGTCACCATGGAAGGCAGCCACCCGTTCTCTACCGGCATGGACCTGTGCCTGGTGCATAACGGCTCCCTGTCTAACCACAATCGCCTGCGTGAGAACCTCAAGCGTGAAGGGATCACATTTGAAACCCAGAACGATTCTGAAGTCGCCGCGGGTTACCTGACCTGGCGGCTGCAGGAAGGCGACAGTCTGAAGCAGGCGCTGGAACATGCACTGGAAGACTTGGACGGCTTCTTCACCTTCACCATCGGCACCCGTAACGGTTTTGCGGTCATGCGTGACCCGATTGCCTGTAAGCCCGCCGTACTGGCTGAAACCGATGACTACGTTGCCATGGCATCCGAGTATCAGGCCCTGACCACCCTGCCGGGCATAGAGAATGCCACGGTATGGGAGCCGGAGCCGGCCACTTTCTATGTTTGGGAACGCAGCTAAGCGCCTGTTTGAGGAGTATTGAATATGAAAACGATTGATCTGGCTGAATCCAGCATCCGTGAATTGAATCAGGCGCTGCATGATCAGGCACAGGAGTGCCTGGAGCGTGAATTTGAAGTACTGAATCCCAAGGGCCAGCACAACATTGCCTGCGGCATAGATCAGAACCTGTCCGTGGATATTCGTGGTCATGCGGGCTACTTCTGTGCCGGCATGAACAAGAAGGCGCATGTGGTCATTCACGGCAATGCCGGCCAGGGCGTGGCGGAAAACATGATGTCCGGCACGGTTCGCGTCAAGGGTGATGCCTCTCAGGCGGCAGGTGCCACGGCACAGGGCGGACTGCTGGTGATCGAAGGCAACGCCGGTGCCCGTTGCGGCATCTCCATGAAAGGCGTTGATATCGTCGTCAAGGGCAGCGTTGGCCACATGAGCTGCTTTATGGGGCAGTCCGGCTCGCTGGTCGTCTGCGGAGATGCCGGTGAAGCGCTGGGGGACTCCCTCTACGAGGTGCACATCTACGTCAAGGGCGAAGTGAAATCCCTGGGTGCCGACTGTGTCGAGAAGGAGATGCGTCCCGAGCACATCGAGGAGCTGACCGAGCTGCTCAACCGTGCCGGTGTGGACGAAGATCCTGCCAGCTTCAAACGCTATGGCTCGGCGCGTCAGTTGTACAACTTCAAGGTCGACAACGCTTCTGCGTACTGATCAAAAGCGGCCCGGTCTCGACAACGCTTCCCGGGCCGCAACATGAATCAAGAGGATTCCATCATGAGCAACGATATCAACGTCAACCCGGGCCTGCGTGAATCCGCGACCTTTGACCGCACCACCATGGCCGAGATCCGCCGTGCGGCGGACACCGGCATCTATGACATTCGCGGCTTTGGCGCCAAGCGCAAGTTGCCACATTTTGATGATCTGCTGTTTTTGGGTGCGTCCATGTCGCGCTACCCGCTGGAAGGCTATCGCGAGAAGTGCAACACCCAGGTGACCCTGGGCACCCGCTTTGCCAAGAAGCCGATCGTGATCGAAACCCCGGTGACCATCGCCGGCATGAGCTTCGGTGCCCTGTCGGCCAACGCCAAGGAAGCGCTGGGACGTGGTGCCTCCATCGTGGGCACCTCCACCACCACCGGTGATGGCGGTATGACCCCGGAAGAGCGTGGCCAGTCCAGCAAGCTGGTCTATCAGTACCTGCCGTCTCGCTACGGCATGAACCCGGACGACCTGCGCAAGGCGGACGCCATCGAGGTGGTGTTGGGCCAGGGTGCCAAACCCGGTGGCGGCGGCATGCTGCTGGGCCAGAAAATCACCGACCGTGTTGCCCAGATGCGTAACCTGCCCAAGGGCATCGACCAGCGCTCGGCCTGCCGTCACCCGGACTGGACCGGCCCGGACGATCTGGCGATCAAGATTCAGGAACTGCGTGAGATCACCGACTGGCAGGTGCCGATTTACATCAAGGTCGGTGCAACCCGTACCTATTATGACGTGAAGCTGGCGGTCAAGGCCGGTGCTGACGTGATTGTTGTGGACGGCATGCAGGGCGGTACCGCCGCGACTCAGGACGTGTTCATCGAACATGTCGGCATCCCCACAATGGCGGCCATTCCGCAGGCGGTACAGGCACTGCAGGAGATGGGCATGCATCGCAAGGTGCAGTTGATCGTATCCGGTGGTATCCGTAACGGCGCCGATGTGGCCAAGTGCATGGCACTGGGCGCCGATGCCGTTGCCATCGGCACGGCTGCTCTGGTGGCATTGGGCTGCAACGACCCGAAATGGAGTGCAGAGTACGAGAAGATCGGCTCTGCGGCCGGCTTCTACGATGACTACCAGGAAGGCAAGGACCCGGCAGGCATTTCCACTCAGGACCCAGACCTGATGCAGCGACTGGATCCGGTCGAAGGTGGGCGTCGTCTGGCCAACTACCTGCGCGTCCTGACACTGGAGGCTCAGACGTTGGCCCGTGCCTGCGGCAAAAACGATCTGCGTAACCTGGAACCGGAAGATCTGGTCGCTCTGACCGTTGAATCCGCCGCCATGGCCCGTGTGCCGCTGGCGGGCACCAGCTGGATTCCCGGTCAGGGATTCTGAGCACCCATGGCCTGCTGACTCGCAAGCGAGTCCGCAGGCCACAGTAAGCCCTGCACCTGATGATAGGGTAGCGGGGGTATCGCCCTTTTAAAAAACCTGATTCAGGAGACGATCTTGGACACTCAACTGATCGATGGCAAGGCCGTAGCGGCAGGGCTGCGGATGGAGATTGCAGGCAAGGTTGCCGAGCGTGTATCCGCCAACAAGCCTCGGCCCGGACTTGCCGTGGTACTGGTCGGGCAGGACCCGGCGTCACAGGTCTATGTGCGCAGCAAAGTCAGAGCCTGCGAAGAAGTGGGCTTTCTGTCACGCAATCACAGCCTGCCGATGGATACAACGCAGGCACAGCTGCTTGAGTTGATTGATACTCTGAACGCCGATGATCAGATCCACGGTATTCTGGTACAGCTGCCACTGCCGAGGCAGATCGACGTGCAGGCGGTCATTGAGCGTATTCACCCCTCCAAGGATGTGGATGGATTCCACCCCTATAATCTGGGGCGTCTGGCGGGCAAGGCTCCAACCCTTCGCCCCTGCACACCCTATGGCTGCATGCGTCTGCTGGCGGCCTATGGCATCAACCCGGAAGGGAAAAAGGCCGTTGTGGTGGGAGCCTCCAACATCGTGGGCCGCCCGGTGGCGCTGGAGCTTTTGATGGCCCGAGCCACCGTCACGGTCTGTCACTCCAAAACCCAAGACCTCCCCGGTGAACTGGCCACGGCCGATATCGTGATAGCCGGCGTGGGCATTCCCGAGTTCATCAAGGGCGAGTGGCTCAAGCCCGGTGCCGTGGTGATCGATGTGGGCATCAACCGTCTGGACGATGGCCGTCTGGTGGGGGACGTTGAATTCGCCAGTGCATCTGAAAAGGCGTCTGCCATCACACCGGTACCCGGTGGCGTGGGCCCCATGACCATTGCCTGTCTGCTGCAGAACACGCTGGAAGCCTGTGAGGCGATGGAAAATACTGATTGATCACACTCAAACATCTGTATAATGAGCCGTACATTGCGTGATCAAATGTACGGCTTTTTTATGTGCTGTATATGGTCCGAGCACCTGCAAAAGGAAGTGGGATGCACACTCCCACGTGATGAACATGGTATCTGCACCCAGCATTCCTGCTGACGATGTCAGTCGTCTGTGTGGGCTAAAACCGGGACCTGGCGGTGGTTCGTGTGGCAATGCCGTTCATGGCAATGCCCCCGTTTTCGTATACAACACCTTTACAGACCCTCACTGGAGCGATCTGCGCAACTTGGCTCGCGATTTCAATCTGTGTTCTTGCTGGTCTTTTCCAGTGCGCAATGAGCAGGGAGAGGCGATTGGCTCCTTTGCCCTGTCTTCATTTGAACATCGCACACCCTCGGACTTTCATAAACGACTGCTGGATGTTGGCGCGGCGTTGATAGCCATCGTCCTGTTGCGACATGCTCAGCAACAGCAGTTGCAGCAGCAACGAGAGCAGCTGATATACAGCCTCGAACATGACGCCCTGACGGGGCTGCCAAATTCGCAGAGTCTTCTGCGGGCTCTGAAGGCAGCGCCCGGCAGCGCGGCACTTGTACTGATCAATCTCAATAATCTGGGCTATATCAACACGGCCTATGGCTTGGGAGTGGGTGACAAACTGTTGCGTACATTGGCTGTAGAGCTGAATCGGGTTGTGTTGTCAGGGTGTGTCTATCGAGGCAGTGCGGACGAGTTTGCGGTGTTGTACGACCAGCTGAATGATCCGGTGAAAGAAGTGGAGCGGCTCCGACAGCATTTTTTTGCCGAGCCGGTTCAGCTGGATGGCTTGAATTTTTATCTCACCTTTAACGCAGGGGTGGCCTGTGGTGGCGAGGATTTGTTGCGCCGCGCCATGGTTGCGCTCAAGCAGGCCAATCAAAAGGGCAAAAGCGCTACGCACCTGTTCGATCCCGATCAGGAGATGTCTGCACGGCGAAAAAAGGAAGACTATTTGGGCTGGAATGCACGTTTGCATGAAGCCATGCACAATCATGGAATAAAAGCCTGGTTCCAGGGTATACGAGATAACCACAGCGGACATATTCAGAAGTGGGAGGCGCTGGTACGTCTGGAGCACAATGGTGAAGTGTACAGCCCCGGACATTTTCTGGAAGTCGCAGCCCTGTCTGGACTGCTGCCGTCAATCACGCGCTCGGTGGTCGAGCAGGGGATTGCACTGTTGGCACGTGTTGAAGGTGAGCTGGCCGTTAACATCACCGAAACCGATATCGAGCTGGGCTACTTGCCCGACTATCTTGATCAACTGACACGGCGGTATGGTGTTGCGCGAGAGCGGATTATTCTGGAGATTCTGGAAGGTACCAGCAGTGCAGGCAAGCAGACCCATTTGCCGCAGCTACAGTTGCTGAAGCAGCGAGGCTATCGGCTGGCAATTGATGACTTTGGTACCGAGTATTCCAACTTCGAGCGCATTCTGGAGCTTGAGGTGGATATCATAAAAATTGACGCCAAATATATCCGCAATATCCATCTGGACCCGACCAGCTATGAAATTGTACGGGCCATCGTTTACTTCGCCCGCAATGCAGGCATTCGTACGGTTGCCGAGTTTGTTCACTGTGAAGAAGTACAGGCAGTGGTCATGGAGCTGGGTATTGACGAGTCCCAGGGCTACCTGTTCAGCGAGCCTGGGCCGTTAAGCTCACCGCTGTGATTACATCTGCTCCATGAGGTAATATCCGCTACTCATGACCCCTTCTTTAAAGCGGCCATGGGCATCAAGCAATCACCTTCATCCGCTCGGCTGCGTCAGCGTTTCGATGAAGATGCCAAGGCACTGATCCCGTTGTTGGATGAAGCCAGTGTCGAGTTTCTGTGCAAGGCATCGTGCCCGGCGACCGCATCATCGGTGTTGATGGCAAGGTGACGGACGATGTGGCTAAGCTGCTCGCGCGGCTAGACGACAGGAAGGTCGGCGATGTGGTGGTTTTGTCGGTGGAGCGGGCCGGCAAATCGCGAGAGGTGCAGGTGGAGTTGCAGCCCGGGATTTGACTCAGTTGAATCTCTGGTGCATGCGGCTTCGCGCAGGGTTTAGATGGCCCCGAGGTTCCACGCAGTATCGGTTCCCGCGCCGATTTCCGACATTCGCTGCGCGCCACTCCACCTTGGACACTCCTTTGCACCAGGTCTATGCCCAGGCCTTTGTTTCTACCAAGGTGTCCGGTTTAATTGGGGGCTACTACAGCTTCTGGCCGGGAGGCGCCTGTTGCAACTGGCAGGATCCGGCCAAAAGCGGACGATTGGCTGGCAGGTATGCATAGCTATGCTTCTGGGCCTTGGGGAAATAACTCGGGGTTTGAGAAGGCCTGCTTAAGATGGTCGTACACCAATCGAACCCGCTTCGATACAGGGCCCTGCTGCGGGCGGTATATGAACAGATCCCATGGCGCTGGAGCGAGATCAGCCAAAACAGAAACCAGCTTGCCTGACCGCAGATGGGGCTCAGCCAGATAGCCAGGAATTTGGCCAAAGCACATACCTGCCAGGGTGGCTTCCAATTCCGTGTCAGGATCATCACAGATAAGAGCTGGCTGCCTGGGCGTAAATGTTTGCCCGTCGGCAAACAGCCAAGGCCAAGGGCGGCCATTTTTCTGGTCGATCAGGACCGAAAGTGGCAGCTGAGCCAAGGCATCCAGAGATCTGGGTGTTGTTTTTTGCTCTATTAGCGCCGGGCTTGCAACAACGTAAAACGGCACGGGAGCTAAGGCCCGTGCGACGTAGCGCCGGTCGCGAATTATACCCACCCTGATACCAATATCGATATGCGCCTCAACGGCATCGGTCATCTGATCTTCCAGGCGGAGATCGAATTGCAGGTCTGGATGTGCTGCGGCCAAGGGCTGAAGAAACGGTATTAAGAAGCGCCTGCCTATAGCATGTGGAGCCGTGATTCCCACCCTCCCTGACAGCTCTGGTTCCATCCTGTGCGACCGGAATAGCGTGTCGAAATGCTCCAGAGCTGATCTGGCATCTTTGGCGTAATCCTGACCGAAAGCAGTGATGCTCACCTGGCGGGTATTACGGTGAAACAGCGATTCGCCAAGCTCCGTTTCCAGGGCTTGAATGGCTCGGGTAACCCCTTGCGGGGAGATACCTAATCGGGTTGCTGCTTCGCGGAAGCTACCAGCCTCTGCTGCTGTGCAAAAAATCCTGACCATCTCCATGCGGTTAAGCATGTTGCCCTCCTATTTGTTCCATATTCAGGAATAGCTTAATCCAATCATTTCCATTTATTGAGATCAATCATGGGACTAAGATTTGTTCACTGCCAGGTTAATCAGCCATGGCGAAATACAAACCCGCCGATGAGGTTCTCAACATGAGCAATAACATTTCTGGAAGAGTTGTCGTTATCACCGGCGCCAGCAGTGGCTTGGGTGAAGCGACTGCACGCCACCTTGCTGCGCTTGGCGCGCGCGTAGTGCTGGCCGCACGCCGCAAAGATAAACTCGACGCATTGGTGACTGAGCTGACCAATGCAGGTGGTCAGGCAATCGCGTATCAGACCGATGTCACTTCTCAGGAAGAAGTCAAAGCGCTCATTCAAGGTGCCGTGGACACCTACGGGCGCATTGATGTACTGGTCAACAATGCCGGGCTGATGGCGATTGCACCGCTCAGTGATACTCGCACTGACGAGTGGGATCGCATGATCGACATCAACATCAAGGGGCTGCTGTACGGAGTCGCGGCTGCATTGCCGGTCTTCCAGAAACAAAACAGTGGCCACTTCATCAACATCGCATCGGTTGCAGGCCTGAAGGTATTCAGCCCTGGCGGCACGGTGTACAGCGGCACCAAGTTTGCTGTGCGGGCCATCTCCGAAGGACTGCGTCACGAAGTCGGTGGCAGCATTCGCACCACGACTATCGAACCGGGTGCCGTGGACTCCGAGTTGAAATTCGGCAGCACCCACCAACAGAGCCGCGATTTCGTGGTGGACTTCTACAAGCATGCAATTCCCGCTCAATCCGTCGCTCGGGCTATCGCCTTCGCAATTGAGCAGCCTGCTGACGTGGATATTAACGAGATCGTTCTGCGCCCAACCGTGCAGGAATTCTAATGAGTTGGGGGCTTGTCGCTTCGGCGTCAGGCCCCGCTTATATCGAGTGAAAAAATGATTACATTTTATTCACTCTTCGATTAGCCGCAGACCTTTCCTGTGCACTTCGAAGCACATTCAAAAACGAGGTATCCGCAATGGCACGCATTGTCAGAATCCATGAATACGGTGACGCCAGTGTTCTGAAGCTGGAAAATTTGGACGTACCGGCACCGGCTGCAAACGAGGTGCAGATTAGCGTCAAAGCGATTGGCTTGAACCGAGCCGAGGTGATGTTTCGCAATCACGCATACCTACAGGAAGCCGAGTTCCCTAGCCGCCTGGGCTACGAGGCCGCAGGCATCGTGGTTGCAGTGGGTGGCGACGTAGCCGAGATCAAGGTGGGTGATGCAGTCGCTCTAATCCCGCCTCTGGACATCGCCCGTTGGGGCACCTACGGAGAGCTGGCCAATGTACCTGCTCATCTGGTGGTGAAGAGCCCCGAGAGTTTGTCCTTTGAGAAGGCTGCTGCGTCCTGGATGCAGTACGTCACCGCCTGGGGCGCACTCATCGAGCAGGCCAAACTCGGGCAACACGATTTTGTCCTTGTCACCGCTGCATCAAGCAGTGTTGGTCTGGCTGCCTTCCAGGTTGCTCGCATGGTCGGCGCCACACCAATTGCAATCACGCGAACCCGCGCGAAGAAACAGGCCCTTCTGGATGCTGGTGCCGCGTATGTGATCGTGAGTGACGAAGAGGATATCGTCGAGCGCGTGATGGCGATAACGGCAGGACAAGGCGCTCGCGTTGTGTTCGACCCGGTTGGCGGGCCGTCCTTCGAGCCCCTCACGCAGAGCATGGCCCGAGGCGGTATTCTGCTGCAATACGGTGCACTCAGCTCGGAACCGACGCCATTCCCGCTGTTTACCGTGCTGGGCAAAAGCCTAACCATCAAAGGTTATATCTATGCAGAAATTGTGGCCGATCCAGAAGCCCTTGAACGTGCCAAGGCGTTTATTCTGCAGGGGCTGGAGTCTGGAGCACTGAGCCCGATAATCGCCAAGACCTTCCCTCTGAGTGACATCCAGGAAGCCCATCGTTTCCTTGAGGCCAATCAGCAGATTGGAAAGATCGTGGTTACAGTCTAATCGCCATTTCTGGGGCTGAGAGCAGAATCTTTCGGTTCCAGTTCAACCCGTCCAACTGACCGCTTTTGGCTGTCTCCAGCCGGATACAACAGGCTGGTTCCGGCCAGGAACGGACGTTCAGGGACAACCTGATCATCAAGCCTGGAGGTTTCTACGAAACCCGGTGTGATTCACCCTGATCGTTCAGTAAGTCCTGTATGGTACGGCTACCTGCGGAGCTGCGGCTTTTGTTGAACACCTCTCAATGGCGAATATTGTCGCCTAGCTGGTGTCCGGTTTCATTAAGCTACTACATAGCCTGCTTGATCTTTGTCTCTGTGAGTCGGGTTACGCGGGGGCATGTAGGGTCTACAAGCACATTTGATGTGCACCAAGGAGTACCATCATTCGTCGTGGTGAACGTCTGTGGACACCCTTAGATGTGAATTTGGTGGAGATGGGGGGATTGTACTCGGCACATCCATGTGCCTCGCCCTGCGGGCTGCTGCGCAGTTCCAAACGGCTATCCTGCCGTTTGGTGCCAAAAACGCAGGGAGCGTTTTTGCATGAGCGCAGCGAGCCTTGGGTGAAAACCAGGGAAGGTTTTCATAGCCCAACTGAACGAGTCCGGAATTCCCGCCACGCGGTCAATAAAAAACCCCGGCATTTTCATGCCGGGGTTTTGTGTTTGGTGGTGGGGTGGTACCCCGCACCTGGAAGCACGCCAGAGACCACCACTGTGTACGGCATGCCGGCCGACCGGGCCGCAGCCGTGGACGAAGTGCAAGCGTGCCAGCACGTTGATGACGTGTTCGCAGCTCACAGCTTCGCAAGATCGAAGGGCAGAGCCTTGGGTAAAAGTGGCTCGTTTCTTCGGTCTTCTGGGGCGGTGATTTACGTGATCTGCAGTGTCGGATAGTCTGTATAGCCCTTGGCGCCACCTGCATAGAACGTGTTGGAGTCAGGCGCGTTCAGCGGTGCCTTGGCCCTGATGCGTGCGGGCAGGTCCGGGTTAGCCAGGAAGGCGGTGCCAAAGGCCACAGCGTCAAGCTTACCTTCGGCAATAGCTGCCTCTGCCTCATCAGCGCTGTAACCCATATTGCCCACCAACACACCCTTGTACTTTTCACGCGCTACGGGCATGACATCGGCCTTCTGCACGCCGAGGAAATCGGCGCGCATCACGTGCAGGTAGGCTAGCTTGAAGGCATTGAGCCTATCGGCCAGGAAGCCGATGAGGGCCAGCGGGTCGCTGTCTTTCATGCTGTTGAAGCTGTTGAGGGGCGACAGGCGCAGGCCCACACGTTCGGAACCGATCGCCTGGGTCACGGCAGTGAGTACCTCGAACAGCAAACGTGCACGGTTTTCCAGCGATCCGCCGTAAGCATCGGTGCGCTGGTTGGGCGTGTCGCGCAGAAACTGGTCAATCAGGTAGCCGTTGGCGCCGTGTACTTCCACACCATCAAAGCCGGCGGCAATGGCGTTGCGCGCGCCTTGAGCAAACGCAGCGACGATGCCGGGAATCTCGTCGACGGTCAGGGGGCGGGGCACCGCGTGCGGCACCTTGCCTTGTGGCGTGTGGATCTCACCCTCAATAGCGGTGGCGCTGCTGGAGACAATGGGGGCGCCATCGGCAGCGCCAGGGTAGGCTTCGATGCCATCGTGCCAGATCTGCATGATGATGCGTCCTCGCTTGGCGTTCAACGCGTCGGT
>NZ_JBEPQA010000025.1:0-53392 GCF_040547585.1 Marinobacterium sp. MBR-111 | reverse complement strand
GGTGCCGTTCCTTCCTGCACCAGTGCCAAGCTCGTGTCGAAGAATCGACACTGCAGTCCAAACTCGATCCGGGGGCAGTTTCAGGCACTGTCATTCAGTACGGTGCCGTTCATTCCTGCGCCAGGCCAAGCGGGTGTCGAAGAATCGACACTTCAATCACACTGGGCCAGAGGCAATCTCAGGCACTGTCATTCAGTACGGTGCCGTTCATTCCTGCGCCAGTGCCACGCGGGTGTCGAAGAATCGACACTTCAATCACACTGGGCCAGAGGCAATCTCAGGCACTGACCTTCAGCATGGTGCCGTTCATTCCTGCGCCAGTGCCAAGCGGGTGTCGAATACTCGACACTTCAATCCAAACCGGATCCGGAGGCAATCTCAGGCACTTACATTTCTGCCAGATACCGGACCCAACTCAGACATTCGAGCACTTCATCCATCATTACCTATCACATCTTGAGAACTCAGGGCCGGGACCATTAAAGGATGAGATACTCACGAGGCTTGATGCTCTGCAGTGCTACCCTGCTGCACCAGAGCTCATCGAAGTTATAGCTGATGACGTTATCAGTCACACTGTAAATTATGCTGCATGAAATTAGACTGCTCAACTGGTATATGGACAGCAGCGGAATCACTTCCCGCAAGTGAGGGATTTCACGACCAGACTACTGCCCATTTTTTGGTTTTTAAAATATAGAAAATTTAAATTTCAAACTCACATACGCTTATCGTTAATAATAAAAAACCATAACCTCATAAAATATAACTGACCTTCTAATTATTGCGATTTTTCGGCAATTTCACGGCTCTACATCAGACTCTCTTGAAATAGTATCTACATCCAGTCATCCGGATGACTTTCACTGAAAAGGTTAAGAATCAATTTAAAGTCAGAGATCAGGGTAGAGATCATCACATATGAAGGTAAAACCAATCAGCTTTGTGACCAAGAAAAAGCTGGCAGAGCTTACTGGTTACACGATCGCAGCAATTGAGACAAAAGTCCGTGACGGTGTATGGCGAGAGGGGGTAATCTACGTGAAGTCGCCCGATGGCCGGCTGCACTTCAATTTGGAGGAGTACGAAAATTGGGTGCAATCCGGCAAACAGGCCTGAAAATCAGGCCTACGTCAATCCTCATCCGCTTCCAGTACCAGGGGCAGCGGTATGAGGAGACGGTCCGCATGAAGCCGACACAAGCAAACATCAAAGCTGCAGCACGGATGCGTGCCGAGATTCTCAGAGAGATCGAGCTAGGTAGCTTCACATTTGCAAACTGGTTTCCTGATAGTAAACACGCACAGAAGGAGAAGAAAACCGACAGTACATTCGAACAGGTTGCACAGACCTATATGAACAGCCTGATGTTGGCTGACTCTACGATTATGGAGTACAAAAAGGTCCTCCGAAAATACTGGATCCCAGAACTAGGCAGTATGCTTATACGCGACATCCGGTTTTCGGATTTAATCGAGGTCGTTAACAGCATTCCCTGGTCTTCAGCCAAAACACGAAACAACGCATTAACTCCGCTGAGGGGGTGTTTCAAGTTCGCAGTACAAGATATGCAGATCGAACGAGATCCATCGGAGTATTTGAAGAACCAGAAGCATATCAAACCAGAACCGGATCCATTCACCCTACAAGAGCTCAATATGATCACCGGTTGGCTCGACAAAAATGCCCACCCATGCGAAGCAAATTTGATTGAGTTTGCTTTTTGGACCGGCCTGAGATCGTCAGAGCTTTCAGGCCTAATGTGGTCCGATGTTGACTGGCAACAGTCTACAGTCAGAGTACAACGTGCCCGGGATCGGTCTGGAGGTGGTTTGAAGCCGACAAAGACCTATGAAGTTCGAGATGTGGAGCTTAATGCCAGAGCCAGAGCGGCGCTTCAACGCCAAAGGCGATGGTCTGAACTACAGGCTAAGGAGGTGTTCATTAACCCCAATACCGGTGAGCATTACATGACCAACAAAGCAGTACGCACTTTCTTCAAGAAGGCCTTGAGGAAACTGGGGATTCGACACCGCCCTCCCTACAACACGCGCCACACGTTTTGCACGCTGGCATTGATTGCAGGCGCAAACGTGATGTGGGTCAGTAAGCAGATGGGGCATTCGACAACTCAGATGACACTAACCCGCTACTCTAAGTGGATAAACGGAGTCACGACAACCAGCCAAAGCAAGATGCTGGATGCACTCAATGACAGTGATAACATGAACGAAACTAATAATTCGGAGGTCGTGAACGGTTAGCAAATATAAGGCTGTGGGACAATGATGGGACAAATCCCACACTGAATGCTGCTAACCTATTGAAAATAAAGCAAATAAATGGTCGGGACGGCAGGATTTGAACCTGCGACCCCTTGCACCCCATGCAAGTGCGCTACCAGACTGCGCTACGCCCCGACTAGGCGGGAACCGACTGATCAGTTCCGAAGAGGACGCGAATATTACCTTAAGGTTTTGAAAAAAGAAAGCTTTCACAATGGTTTTTTGTCTACGCTGATTGAGGGCAAGACAACCAACCTCGGAATATATACCGTTGAGAAAACAATCAGAACAATGGAGACATGTATGAACAATAATGACGTTGTCGTGCTGAGCGCTGCGCGCTCGGCTATTGGCTCTTTCGGTGGTGGCCTGAGCCAGCTGGAGCCTTCTGAACTGGCCGGACAGGTAATGAAGTCGTCCATTGAGCGTTCAGGAGTAGACCCTGAACTGATCCGCTACGTGACCTCAGGCCATTGCATACCGACTGACTCACGCTTTGCCTACGTCGCACGTGTGGCTTCCATTCAGGCGGGGCTGCCCATGGACTCGGTGGCGATGTCGGTAAACCGCCTTTGCAGCTCCGGTTTGCAGGCAGTGGTGACCACGGCTCAGGGCATCATGCTGGATGATTACGAATACGGTATTGGCGGCGGCGTCGAGGTCATGTCGCGCTCAGGCTACCTGTCGACCGCCCTGCGCAGTGGTGCACGCATGGGTGACAGCACTATGATCGACATGATGGTCGCAACCCTGAGTGACCCGTTCGGAGTCGGGCACATGGGCCTCACTGCAGAAAATCTGGCCGAGAAATGGGGGATTACTCGGGAAGAGCAGGATGCATTCGCTGCTGAATCTCACCGTCGCGCCGTTGCAGCGATTGAGGCGGGTCATTTCAAGGATCAGATCGTCCCGATCAGCATCAAAACGCGCAAAGGTGAGCTGATTGTCGATACCGATGAACATGTGAAAGCCGGCACAACCGTCGACACGCTGGCCGCCATGCGACCCGCGTTTAAAAAGGATGGCACAGTGACCGCTGGTAACGCCTCAGGCATCAACGACGGCGCCTCCTATCTGGTGCTGGCGTCTGCCCAGGCCGCTGCACGGGATGGCCACAAACCGATGGCCAGGCTGGCCTCTTATGCGGTTGCGGGCGTTTCCAATGAAGTCATGGGCGAAGGCCCCATCCCGGCTACACGCCTGGCACTCAAGAAAGCCGGCTTGAGTCTGGCCCAAATGGACGTCATTGAATCCAACGAAGCCTTTGCTGCACAAGCGCTGGCGGTAGCCAAAGGGCTCGAACTGGATCTTGCCAGGACCAACCCCAACGGTGGCGCCATTGCACTGGGTCATCCGGTAGGCTGCTCAGGTGCCTATATTGCCACCAAGGCGCTGCACGAACTGCAGCGAACTCAAGGACAATATGCGCTGGTCACCATGTGTATTGGTGGCGGTCAGGGCATCGCGGTTATCTTTGAACGTCTCTGAAGGCAGCCGTTGACAAGACACCCCCTGGCCGGGGTGTCAGCCTCCAGGCGGCCTGACTGAAACAGAGTTGATATACATCGAAAGAGGAAGGTGGAGACAGAGGCGCGCACTCAAACCGACTTCAGCAGTGTGCGTATCTCTTCCAGCTCGGTAATCGTCTGACGCAGCAGCTGGCGGTAACGCGCGGCGTCATCCCCGGCACTTTCCCCGGCCAACCATTGGCGCGCACCGGCGATAGTATAGCCCTGCTCGTGCAGAAGACTTCGGATCTGGCGCAGCAGCAACAGGTCCTTGTGCTGGTAATAGCGACGGTTGTTGCGCTTGACCGGCTGTACCTGTTTGAACTCCTGCTCCCAGTAGCGCAGTACATGGGGCTTGAGTTGACACAGTTCAGCGGCTTCGCCGATGGTGAAATAGCGTTTGGAAGGGATGGGCCCCAGTTCAGACGCTGTCTGGCTGGTTTCCGGCATGGATCTCCACGCGCTCCTTGAGTTTCTGCCCCGGGCGGAATGTGACCACCCGGCGGGCAGAGATGGGGACTTCCTCCCCGGTTTTCGGATTTCGACCTGGGCGCTCACGCTTGTCACGCAGATCAAAATTGCCGAAGCCGGAGAGTTTTACCTGCTCGTTGTGCGCCAGACTGGTACGGATCTCATCGAAGAACGAGTCCACCATATCCTTGGCTTCGCGTTTGTTCAGGCCTAATTCCTCATAGAGGCGTTCGGCCATGTCAGCTTTGGTCAACGAGCTCATGTCGGTCACCCTGTGTTTACTCTCGTAACGTTGCAGCACAACGATCGCGGAGTGCGGATACAACGGCACTTACCGCACTGTTGATCTCTTCGTCATTAAGAGTGCGCGATGGGTGCTGCCAGGTCAAGCCCAGCGCCAGACTTTTTCGTCCCGGTTCAATGCCTTGGCCCTGGTAGACATCAAACAGTGTCACCTGCTTGATGAACTCGCCAGCTGCTTCAGCAGCGGTATTGCGGATATCAGCGAATGCGGTCGACTGGTCCACGAGCAGTGCCAGATCGCGGCGCGACTCGGGGAATTTTGACAGCGAGCTGAAACGGGGCAGCTTGCCACCGGTCACCGCATCCAGCGTGACTTCAAACAGATAGACGGGGCCGTTCAGGTCCAGCTTCTTCACCAGTGACGGATGCAGGGCTCCCAGGAAGCCCACCGCCTCGCCATTTCGCTCAATGCGGGCAGCCTGACCCGGATGCAGTGCCATGTGACGATCCGCCACAAAGCTGAACTGATCGCCACAACCGCCCAGCGCCAGCAGGGATTCCAGATCCCCCTTGGCATCGAAGAAGTCCAGCTTATCCTTCCCGGCTGTCCAGCCTTCCGCATCACGGTTGCCCGCGATCAGACCGGCAATGACATTCTCCTGCACCAAACCTTCCTCCTTGGGCACAAAGCGCTGACCGGTTTCAAACAGGCGCACGCGGCTTTGCTGGCGATGCTGGTTGTACTGCAGCGCCTTGGCCAGTCCCGGCCACAGCGTTGTGCGCATCACTGCCATTTCAGCCGAAATGGGGTTGGCCAGCGCCAGTGCCGTATGCTGATCATCAAAGGCCTTTTGCAGCTCGGCTTCTATGAAACTGTAGGTGATCGCCTCCTGATAGCCGCGCGCAACCAGATGACGGCGCAGTTGCTGCAGCGTCAGGCGTGCCTCGGCGATCGGAGGGATCGGCAGCTGTGCAGTCGGCGTGTGGACCGGCAGATTGTTGTAACCGTATACCCGTGCAATCTCTTCAATCAGATCGACTTCGATGGTGAGATCAAAGCGATAGCTCGGCACCGTTACCTGCCAGCCATCGTCCACTTCAACCAGCAGCATGCCCAGACGGTTCAGAATCTCTTCAACTTCGGCGTCCGGGATTTCCAGTGCCAGCAACGCCGCCAGCTTGCTGCGACGCAGAAGGACCTGCTGTACTTCGGGCAAGTCAGCCTCGGATACGGCCTCAACCACCGGACCCGGCTCACCGCCAACGATGTCCAGCAAGAGAGCGGTGGCACGTTCGATCGCCTTGCGCTGAAGCTGCCAGTCGACACCACGTTCGAAGCGATGCGAGGAATCCGTATGCAGGCCGTAGCTGCGGGCACGGCCGGCAATGGCCAGTGGCGCAAAAAAGGCGCTTTCCAGGAAGATGTCGCGGGTCGACTCGGTAACCGATGTCGGCTCGCCGCCCATGATACCGGCCATGGCCACCGGGCCCTTGGTATCGGCGATCACCAGAGTGTCGGCGTTCAGTTCGACCTCCTGACCATCCAGCAGCTGCAGCTTTTCGCCCTGCTCCGCCAAACGCACGCGAATGCCGCCTTCAAGCTTGCTCAGGTCAAAGGCGTGCATCGGCTGGCCAAGCTCCAGCAGCACGTAGTTGGTGACATCCACAACCGGATCGATGCTGCGCACACCGGAACGACGCAGTTTTTCCTGCATCCACTGCGGTGTAACAACCCCCGGGTTGATATTGCGAATGACGCGACCCAGATAGCGCGGACAGCCCTCTGCATGCACCAGTTCAACATCGAAGCGATCGTCATTCTGCGGTGCGACTGGCGCTGCTTCAATAGAGGCCACTGCCGCCTTGTTCAGTACACCAACTTCCCGCGCCATACCGGCAATGCTGAGGCAGTCGCCCCGGTTCGGCGTCAGATCAACATCGATGATTTTGTCGTTGAGGTTCAGGAAGTCGCGAATATCCTCACCGACCGATGCGTCTTCCGCCAGTTCCATTATGCCGCCATGGTCTTCGGACAGCCCCAGCTCGTCTTCGGCACAGAGCATGCCAAAGGACTCGACCTGACGCAGTTTAGCCTTCTTGATTTTGAAGTCACCCGGCAGAACAGCTCCGACACGGGCAAACGCGGTTTTCAGGCCGGCACGGGCGTTCGGCGCTCCGCATACCACCTGTACGATCTGCTCGCCGTCATTGACCTGACATACCTGAAGTTTGTCGGCGTTGGGGTGCTGTTCGGCACTGACGATTTCGCCAACCACGACGCCGCTGAAATCACCGGCAACGCTTTCAATATCATCCACTTCAAGGCCGGACAGACTCAGCTGATCCGCCAGTTCCTGTGTTCCGATCTGCGGCTGAACCAGCTCGCGCAACCACTGTTCACTGAATTTCATGCTGCTTTCCTGAAAAATCTGTTGGTGTGCGTTGACGTCTTACTTGAACTGGCCGAGGAAGCGCAGATCATTTTCAAAGAACAGACGCAGATCGTCCACGCCGTAGCGGAGCATCGCCAGACGCTCAACGCCCATGCCGAACGCAAACCCGGTAAACTCTTCCGGGTCGATGCCGGAGTATTCAAATACCTTCGGATGCACCATGCCGCAGCCGAGTACTTCCAGCCACTTGCCGTCACCACGGTCGATATCGACTTCGATTGAAGGCTCTGTGAACGGAAAATAGGACGGACGGAAGCGGACCTTCACGTCTTCTTCGAAGAACTCACGCAGGAACTGCTCCAACGTGCCCTTGAGGTCGGCGAAGGTGATGTTGCGGTCAACCAGCAGACCTTCCACCTGATGGAACATGGGCGAGTGGGTCTGATCGTAGTCACAGCGATACACGCGACCGGGGCAGATGATGCGGATCGGTGGCTGTTGCGCTTCCATGGTCCGCACCTGCACCGGCGAAGTATGGGTCCGCAGCAGTGTGTGGGCATCGAAGTAGAAGGTATCATGCATCGCTCGCGCCGGATGGTGAGCCGGAATATTCAGCGCCTCGAAGTTATGATAGTCGTCTTCAATCTCAGGACCTTCTGCAACACTGTAACCGATACTGCCGAAAAAGGCCTCGATACGCTCCAGGGTGCGGGTCACGGGGTGCAGACCACCGACGGACTGGCTGCGACCGGGCAGGGTCACGTCAACGGTTTCCGCCGCCAGTTTTGCCTCCATCGCAGCACTTTCCAGTGCATCACGACGCGCGGTAATCTCAGCCTGTAAAGCTTCTTTGGCTTCATTGATGCGAGCGCCCGCAGCAGGACGTTCGTCTGCCGACAATTTGCCCAGTCCTTTGAGCAGCTGTGTCAGCTCACCTTTTTTGCCAAGATACTGCACCCGGATTTCGTCCAGCGCAGCCAGCGTATCAGTTTCAGCAACAGCCTGTTTGCCTTGCGCCAACAGGGTCTCAAGATTTTCCATTTCCGGCTCCAGACAAAAATAGGGGAAGAGCTTGCACCCTTCCCCTATTCGATTCGATCATTTACCTACCAATAGGCGGGCGTATGTTACGCCAGTGCAGCTTTGGCTTTCTCGACAACCGCAGTAAAGGCACCCTGCTCGTATACAGCCAGGTCAGCCAGAACCTTACGGTCGATTTCGATGTTGGCCTTTTTCAGACCAGCAATAAAGCGGCTGTAGGACAGACCGTTGATACGGGCAGCAGCGTTGATACGTGCAATCCACAGAGCGCGGAACTGACGCTTACGCTGACGACGGTCACGGTACGCATACTGACCAGCTTTGATGACAGCCTGTTTGGCTACACGGAACACACGGCTGCGGGCACCGTAGTAACCTTTGGCCTGTTTCAGAATCTTTTTGTGACGGGCGCGAGCCTGTACACCACGTTTTACGCGAGGCATGGCAATTCCTTCCTATAAAAACTAATAATGACCGAAAAAACTCAGAGGTAAGGCAGCATACGCTTAACCAGAGCCTGGTCAGCAGCATGAACCTGCAGCATTGGGCGAAGCTGACGCTTACGCTTGGTGCTTTTCTTGGTCAGAATGTGGCTTTTGAAGGCCTGCTTGTGCTTCACGCCGTTAGCGGTTTTCTTGAAACGCTTTGCCGCACCGCGGACAGTTTTGATCTTAGGCATTAACTTTCTCCACGCATTCGTTTGTTAGTCAGTCAACCCGAACAAACAACAGGACCCGTCACCTGATTTCCGAAGATCTCAGGCAGGCGGGTCCTGCAGTCGGGTGACTATTTCTTTTTCGGAGCCAGCACCATGACCATTTGACGGCCTTCCATCTTCGGACGCTGTTCAACAGTACTGATTTCGGCCAGATCCTTTTCGATCCGCTCCATCAGCTGCATGCCCAGTTCCTGGTGAGCCATCTCACGACCACGGAAGCGCAAGGTAACCTTGCCCTTGTCTCCGCTTTCAAGGAAACGTATCAGGTTGCGCAGTTTTACCTGATAATCCCCTTCTTCCGTACCCGGACGGAATTTCACTTCCTTGACCTGCATTTGAGACTGTTTCTTCTTAGCCTCATTTGCTTTCTTCTTGGCCTCGTACTGATGCTTACCATAGTCCATGATCTTGCAGACAATGGGATCAGACTCCGAGATCTGAACCAGGTCAAGTTCGGCTTCCTGAGCTTTCTCAAGAGCCTCTGGAATCGAAACAACACCAATCTGGTTTCCATCCGCGCCGATCAGACGGCATTCGGTGGCACGGATATTTTCATTGATTGGCGGCAGAGGCGCACGGCCCCCGCGTCTGTTATCACGCCTGATAGCTATATCTCCTGACGATTTTATTTTGCCTGACGGCCTTTGCGCTCGGTTTCCTGAACCAGCTGTTCAATCAGCGCATCGACGGTCATCGTACCCAAATCCTCACCGGAGCGCGTACGCACTGCAACGGTTCCGGACTCGACCTCTTTGTCACCTACTACCAACAGGTAGGGCACTTTTTGTAGAGTACGCTCGCGGATTTTAAAGCCGATCTTCTCGTTTCTCAAGTCCGCAGTGGCTCGCAGGCCTGATTTTTCAAGTTTTTCTGCAAGATCGCGGCAATAATCCGCTTGATTGTCGGTAATATTCATCACGACGGCCTGCAGCGGCGACAGCCACAACGGCAAGGCGCCGGCATAATGCTCAATCAAAATACCAATAAAGCGTTCAAACGATCCAAGAATGGCACGATGCAACATTACCGGTGTTTCACGCTCGCCATGCTCGTTAACAAACTGGGCGCCAAGACGTCCCGGCATGGAGAAGTCGACCTGAATGGTGCCGCACTGCCAAACACGACCAAGGCAGTCACGCAGGGAGAATTCTATTTTTGGGCCATAGAAAGCCCCCTCACCCGGCAGTTCCTCCCAGTCGAGTCCTGCTGTGTTCAATGCATCAGCCAGCGCCTTCTCCGCCTTGTCCCAACTTTCGTCTGAACCCACGCGTTCTTCCGGACGGGTGGACAGCTTGTACAGAATGTCACTGAAGCCAAAGTCAGCGTAGACCTCATGCAAGAAGTCGATAAAGTCTGCCACTTCGGTCTGGATCGAGTTTTCGGCACAGAAAATGTGCGCATCATCCTGCACGAAACCGCGCACACGCATGATGCCATGCAACGAGCCCGAGGGTTCATTGCGGTGACAGGAGCCAAATTCGGCCAGACGCAGCGGCAGGTCGCGGTAAGAACGAAGCCCCTGGTTGAACACCTGCACGTGGCATGGGCAGTTCATCGGCTTGATGGCGAAATCACGGCTCTCGGAGTGCGTAGTGAACATCTGCTCCTGAAACTTGCCCCAGTGGCCAGACTTTTCCCACAGAGTACGCTCCACCACCTGCGGTGTTTTGATCTCCTGGTAACCGTGACGGCGCTGCTTGGCACGCATGTACTGCTCGATCTGCTGATACAGCGTCCAGCCATGTGGATGCCAGAACACCATGCCCGGTGCTTCTTCCTGCATGTGAAACAGGTTCAGCTGTTTGCCCAGCTTGCGGTGGTCACGCTTTTCAGCCTCTTCAAGACGATGCAGATAGGCCTTGAGCTCTTTCTTGTCGCTCCAGGCGGTACCGTAAATGCGCTGTAGCATTTCATTCTTGGCATCACCGCGCCAATAGGCACCAGCCACCTTCATCACCTTGAATGCCTTGATATGGCCGGTTGAAGGCACATGCGGGCCTCGACACAGGTCGATAAAGTCGCCCTGTTTGTAGAAAGAGAGCGGCTGATCGCCCGGAATGGAATCGATAATCTCGACCTTATACTTCTCGCCCATCTGTTCAAACAGCTTGATCGCCTCATCGCGCGACATCACGGAGCGGCTGACCGGCAGATTTTCCTTGGCCAGCTGATTCATGCGCGACTCGATCTTTTCCAGATCTTCCGGCGTGAACGGGCGCTCATAGGCAAAATCGTAATAGAAACCATCGTCGATCACCGGACCGATGGTCACCTGAGCACCCGGGAACAGATCCTGTACAGCCATCGCCATCAGATGCGCACAGGAGTGACGAATCACGTCCAGCCCTTCTTCATCACGTGCGGTGACGATCGCCAGATTGACATCGTTTTCGATCAGATAGCTGGTATCCACCAGCTCACCGTTGATCTTGCCGGCGAGGGCAGCCTTGGCCAGGCCAGTACCGATATCGGCGGCCACATCGTGAACGGTAACGGGCTCATTGAAGGTGCGAGTACTCGCATCCGGAAGCGTAATGACAGGCATGTTCTGTTCCCTGATTGACGGATGTACCCATACGAAAGGCCACATCCTGATTGATACACGGTAAATGAAAGCGGACTTATGGTTGCGACAGGTACGAGGTGCCGGCCAGTCCGAGCGGCGATTATAACGGCCCAGTCTGGAAAGCGCGATCCGAAAGCGCAAAAATCAGCGGCATCGTTGCAGCAGGTCACGGGTATACAGGATATGTTGGCTTGCCGCTTCACGAGCCGCAGGGGCATCACGAGCCTGCAGTGCACGGTGGATGCTCTCGTGCTGCCTGCCGATGCCATCGGGATAACGGCCAAAACGCCCCAATGTGCGTGACAGCACACTGTAGATCGCATTGAAGTAACGGTGATAAAACAGCTGACTGAAGGAACACACCAGCAGATGATGACTGGACTGGGCTATCAGCATGTGAAACTGCAAATCCGCCTTGGCTTTTTCCAGCGTACTGTCACCACGGCCAACTGGGCGGCGGTTACGCTCGCACATCCGCTGATACTCCTGCGCCAGAGCGAACAGCTCCTCATCACTGGCACGCTGCGCCGCATACCAGGCCGCTTCAGCCTCCAGCACGGCGCGCGCTTCCAGCACCTGCATCTGGAAATCAATATCGTCCCCCCGCCCTTCCAGCGGCAGCTCAAGGTGTTGTGCCAACAGATTAATGCAGTGGCTGCGCCCGCCCTGACGGGTTTCGATAACCCCGTTGGCTTTCATGCCAGCCAGTGCTTCACGAACAGTCCCCCGCGAAACTCCATATATTTGCATTAATCTGCGCTCTGAAGGCACCGGGTGCCCCGGCACCCATTCGCCTTCCAGCAACAGGCTTTCCAGCTCATATTGTAGTGTCACCATCGCCCCCGGTGATCATTTTGGTAAGACCAGTTGGAAGTATAGCATTCACGCTTAGGCCCTGATCACCTATCTTGATAGCCATACCGCCATGAAACCGCACCGATAATAATCCGAGGTTGCCGACACCATGTCCGACACCCAAACCAAGCCGATCAAGGTCGGCCTGTTTGTTACCTGCCTGGCCGACATGTTCCGCCCCGAGGTAGCCTTTGCCACCGTCAAGCTGCTGGAACAGGCTGGCTGCGAAGTGGAAGTACCCCGTAATCAGACCTGCTGTGGACAACCGGCATTCAACTCCGGGGACAAACACAACAGTCGTACCATCGCGCGTCAGACCATCGAAGCTCTGGAGGGCTACCGCTATGTGGTGGGTCCATCCGGCTCCTGCATCGGCATGCTGCACCACTACCCTGAACTCTTTACCGAGGACGATCCCTGGAAAGCACGTGCGGAAGCACTCAAGGCTCGCGCCTTTGAGGTCACATCTTTTCTGGTAGACGTATTGAATTTCAGCGGCATCCAGAGCGAGTTCAACGGCAAGATCACCTATCACGACTCCTGCTCCGGGCTGCGAGAGCTTGGCATCAAGCAGCAGCCACGCCAGTTGCTCAGCGAAATCGACGGAGTTGAACTGGCCGAGATGCAGGAAGCGGAGACCTGCTGCGGTTTTGGCGGCACCTTTTGTGTCAAGTACCCCGACATATCCAACCGCATGGTCAGCAACAAGACCGGCTTTGCTGCCGACAGCGGCGCCAGCACGCTGGTGGGTGGAGACCTGGGCTGCCTGCTCAACATGGCCGGCAAGCTCAAACGTGAAGGCCGTGAAGTACAGGTACGTCATGTGGTCGAGCTGCTCGCCGACATGACTGGAACTCCGGCAATCGGCGAAGCCGATTACGACCTTGGTCAGCCACTTTAAGCGGAGCCCCCCCATGCAGATCAAAAGCCCCGAATTCAATCAAAGTGCTCGCATCGCGCTACAGGATGTCAACCTGCAAAAGGCGCTGGGCAACCTGAAGGCCGGTTTTCCCGGCAAGCGCGCCGCAGCTGTCGCCCGCATGCCGGAGTTCGATCGGCTGCGCGATGAAGCTCGCGACCTGAAGAACCATATCCTTGAACACCTGGACCTGTACCTGGAAGCGTTTGAGGCCCGCGTAGTCGAGAACGGCGGTCAGGTACACTGGTGTCGCACCGCTGATGATGCACGCCAGACCATCCTGCAGATTTGCCGTGAGCAGAATGCCAAAACCGTCACCAAGGGCAAGTCGATGGTGACCGAGGAGATCAACCTCAACGAATATCTGGAGGAGAACGGCATCCACCCGGTGGAAACCGACCTGGGGGAATATATCCTGCAACTGCGCGGTGACCACCCAAGCCATATCATCGCCCCGGCGATTCACCTCAATCTGGAAGATGTATCCGAAGCCTTCCATGAACACCACAAGCGCCCGAAATTGACCGATCCGGCCGCGCTGATGGCCGAGGCCCGTGAAATGCTGCGCAAGCAATTCGTGGCCGCGGATGTGGGCATCACCGGTGCCAATTTTCTGGTTGCCGAAACCGGGTCGACCATTATTGTCACCAACGAGGGCAATGGCGACCTGACCCAGACCCTGCCCAAAACTCATATCGTGGTGTCATCAATTGAAAAGGTTGTACCCACGCTGGAGGACATGACGCTGTTCCTGCGCCTGTTGGCGCGCTCGGCCACGGGGCAGGAATTTTCCGTGTATAACACGCTGTCATCCGGCAACCGCCGCCCGGACGACCAGGACGGACCGGAAAATTTCCATGTCGTGCTGGTCGACAACGGTCGCAGCGACATGGTTGGCACCGAATTTCAGGAGATGCTGCGCTGCATTCGCTGCTCCGCCTGCATGAACCACTGCCCGGTATACGGCGCTGTCGGTGGTCACAGCTATGGTTGGGTTTACCCCGGCCCCATGGGATCGGTACTGACTCCGCAAATGATCGGCATCGAGCGGTCGGCGCTGTTGCCCAATGCCTCAACGGCCTGCGGCAAATGCGAAGAGGTCTGCCCTGTGCGCATTCCGCTGCCCAAGTTGATGCGCCACTGGCGCGAGAAGGAGTTTGAACAGCACCTGACGCCTCGCGCTGTCCGCTGGGGGCTGGGAAGCTGGGCCTTTCTCGCCACCCGCCCGATGCTGTACCGACTGTTCTCGTCCAGTGCATCCCGGCTCATGCGTTTGCTGGGCGGCCAAAAAGGCAGGATCAGCAAACTGCCGCTGGCCTCCGGCTGGACCGACCACCGCGACATGCCGGTCCCAACCGGCAAGACTTTCATGCAGCAGTGGCAAGCGCGCCAGAAACAGGAGAACAAGTCATGAGCAGCCGTGCCGAGATTTTTGCTAACATTCGCCATGGCCTGCGCCGCAGCGAAGCAACGGATGCCCAGCGCGAAGCGGTGCAGCACCGCTTGCAGCAACACCCTCGTAATCTGATCCCCGCCCGCGGCCAGCAGGCGCCTGAGGCACAGGTTGAGCTGTTTATCCGCATGGCACAGGAAGCAGCCGCCGAAGTGGTTACACTTGAAAATATCGAGCAACTGCCAGAGGCGGTGGCGGACACCCTGGAAGCAAAGGGCCAGCATGAACTGATACTGGCCAGCGACGAGACCCTCACTGCTCTGGGCTGGGCCGCAGTACATGAGCGTATCCGCTGTCATCAGCGAGTGGGACAGGTGGGAGACGAGGCGAGCCTGACACTGGCCCTGGTCGGTATTGCCGAGACCGGCACCCTGATGCTCTACTCCCGCCCGGACAGCCCCACCACGCTCAACTTCTTGCCGGATACGCACTTGGTTGTATTGCAGCGCAAGGATATCGTAGGGGTTTATGAGGATGGATGGGATCGATTGCGCAGCCTCTGCAGCGGTCGCCTGCCCAGGACAGTCAACCTGATCACGGGCCCTTCTCGCAGTGCCGACATTGAGCAAAAACTGCAGATGGGAGCCCATGGCCCACGCCAGCTGGTGATCTATTTGATTGGATAACGTCTGATATCAGAGGCTTCTTGCAAGCCAAAGTTGCTGGGCTGCTTTCCGGTAGCCCGGTACTTTTTGAACATCGTACACCTGTACACCACTCACCCAAGTACTTCCTGTCTTGGCCCTGAACATCTGTCCATCAAAATGGTGATCGCCCACATTTCCAGCGTGGCTTGATAGGGTGTCATACCTGTGAATGACCGTCTTCTGGATCAGGGATTCCGGCGCTTACTACAACCTGAGACTCTTGCGGACAAAACCTGAAATAGAAGCAGTTTGCACGCCCTGTGTGGCACGCTGGCCCCTGCTGGTCCGCCAGGCACAGCAGGGTATCGCCATCACAATCCGCTCGCAGCTCTATCAGCCGCTGTGTGTTACCACTGACTTTCCCTTTTTCCCACAACTGTTGGCGTGAACGTGACCAATAGGTAACCCTCTTTTCCTTGAGGGTCATCGCCAGCGACTCACGGTTCATCCACGCCATCATCAACACCTCACCGGAATCATATTGCTGAGTAATGACGGGTATCAGGCCCTGATCATTCCAGCTCAGACTTTCCATAAACGGCTCTAAATCAACAGCATAACCTTCGGGACTGAGCTCCAGCTCTTCAAAAAAACTCTTTCTCATAGGACCACATATCAACCAATGAGGGACCATGCGCAAAACCAGTTTCATACCGGCATGACACAGAGTGACACTCTCTAAAATCAAGTGTTATATTATAACACGAAAACTTGATCCAACTCTGAAAAACTTACCGGACAACCCTGACATGAACCTTGCCGATATGCCTACCAAGTCCATGTTGCACCACAGACCAAAACCCGCAGCACATGTCAGCGACCACCCCGTTATCATGGGGGACATTTATGCTCCTGAGTGCAACCTGACTGTTTGGCAGCGAAGTCTCGATGATTCCATTGAGCGCTATGTACGCAGGCTTTGCGCGCAGCAATCGAGTTTGAATATAAGAACAGTGATTCAGTGTGATGAAGATTTGGAGAAAAACGCATCTGAACTGCTGCAGGCGCAACTGCCTGCAGGTGATGGCCAAGCGTCTATTGTTGCCGATATCATAGAGCTGCTACAAATGTATGAATGCCTGCTTGGCCCCTCACACATCGGTTTGCGAATGACATTGCTGAAAGCCGCCATGTGTCCGAAGTTTCATGTTGACCGGCTTCCTGTAAGACTCGTTACCTGCTATTCAGGCACCGGTACCCAATACCTGCCTGAACCTGAAGGCGACACTGCTCGCATTCCTGCGAACGAACCGGAAAGCGTATTGCAACTTACCGCTGGTGATGTAGCACTGCTCAAGGGTGATGGCTGGCACGGGAATGAAGGTTATGGCATCGTGCACCGGTCCCCACCCGTTAGCGACCACCAGGCAAGGCTGTTTCTATCCTTGGATTATATGGAATAGCCTTTTAGCTAAGCCTTATCGCGATCATTTAGGCAGGCTTAGAGTCAGCTCATTTCCTCGCTGCACCATGTCCAGATGCTGCATAAAGCTCATGCCCAGCAACACCGTATCATCGGGCATATAGGGGTTGATGCTGGCGGTCACATCCCTCAGCTCAATTCCGCCCAGCCGCACCGAGTCCAGCTGCGTGGTGTGTACACTGATCACACCATTGGCGGTCATGGTCTGTTGTCGACGCCCCTTTTCCAGTCCTATTTTGTCCGCCAGTGCCTCGGGCACACTGACTTGGGTCGCGCCGGTATCCAGCAAGAAGGTGACCGGCTCACCGTTGATACGCCCCGGCGCAACATAGTGGCCGCCTCGGTTGCGCTGCAGCACCACCTCGCCCGCATCATGGCTGACCAGGTTCAAGTTACGATTGGGGTTGCGCTTGTCCTCAACAAAGTCCGTGAAGAACAGCGTCAGCAGGAACAGCAGTGCCACCCAGGTCAAATGGTGCATCCAGCGCGCAAGCCCACGACGGGTGCGGTCAGGGTCTGACTGATGGTGATGTTCGGTCATGGCATTCTCCGTTTCCTCTTGTTGTTCTGACCTCAAAAACGACAGGACTATCCCTGCCCTCTCAAAACAGCTCCTGCTGAGGAGCGATCAGCCGGTCAAAGGACTCGCCTACGAACGGCAACAAAGTGTCAGCGACCGGCAGCAGTTGCCGGTCGATATAATGCTGGTAGTCCAGCGGTGAGCGCAGCAATTCCTGCGGTTCCGGGCCGTTGACCGTCATCAGATAGGCGATGCTGTCACCAACCCGTACGACCGGCGGCAAACCACGGTGCCGACGATCATCATCCAACATTTGAGCCGCACGCGCATGAGGCGGCCGATTGCGCTGGTACGCAGCAAGCGGTTGGCGAATACGACGGCGGTACACCAGATCACCATCCCGTTCACCGGCCCGAACGGCACGCACGGTTTCCTGCAACAAGACCTGCCAGGGCTGGTCGCGGAAGATGCGCTCATACAACGCCTGCTGGAACTGGCGCGCCAGCGGCGTCCAGTCGGTCCGGACCGATTCGAGCCCGCGAAACACCAGCTGATCGCTGCCGTCCGGCTGCACCTTGAGACCGGCATACCGTTTCTTGCTGCCTTTTTCTGAGTGACGCATGCGCGGCATCAAAAAACGCCGATAGTGCGCTTCATACTGCAGTTCAAGCGAGCAGTCGATATCAAACCGCTCCCGCAGCTGCTCCTGCCACCAAACGTTCAAATCACTGGCAAGTTGATGCCCATACCGGTCCGTATCCCGATCCGGCCAGTCATCCCCGAGCCAGACGAACACCGAGTCGGTATCACCGTAGATCACCTGATGACCAAAGGCCTGCTCGATCCGCTCGGCGGTCTGCTGCAGAATTTGATGGCCGCGCAGGGTGATGGAGCCAGACAGGCGCTGATCGAAAAAGCGGCACACCCGCGAGCCCAATACGCCATAGCAGGCGTTCATCTGAATCTTGATCGCCTGCGACAAGGCCGAATTGCCCTGCAGTTTGGCTGCGTCTCGCGCCTGCCATAGACGCTCGATAATATCGGGCAGCAGCGCATGGCGGCGATCGAAGATGGCATGGTGGAAGCCCGGCACCAACGCATCTGCGGGCGCATCACCACGGGTGCCCAGCGCCAGCCCCAGCGGATCAATCCGGAAGCTGCGGATGATGCTGGGATACAGACTCTTGAAGTCCAGCACCAGCACATGACGATACAACCCGGGACACGATTCCATCACGAATCCACCCGGAACATCCAGCCCATCCACACCGGAGGCATACTGGGGTGCCACATATCCGGCGCGGTGCAAACGTGGCAGGTAGAGGTTATCAAACGCCTGCGATGAGCCACCGACCTTGTCCAGCGGCAGCCCGGTCAGGCGTGCCCGTGCCAGGAGGTAAGGGATCAATTCCGTATGTTCAAAAATCTCGCTGACCAGGCGGCAGTCTTCCAGGTTGTAGCGCACCAGCGCCTGCGGATCTTCGCGATACAGGCGCTGAATCTCCTCTCCTCGGTCATCCGGAGTGTCGATCAGCTTGCCACGTCCCAGCAGCTCACGCGCCACAAATTCCAGACTGTAGCGCTCGAACTGCCAAGTCGCGCCTTTAAGAGTATCGATCCCGTCCAGTACCACACGACCATTGAGACGGGCATACCAACGCCCCGTTCGTGTCTGCTCAACCCGTACCGGTTCCTGATCACGACCCAAACAGAGCGGCAAGCGCTGCGCCTCGGCACGCTGCTGCAGCACCCTCAGATCAAAGCCGATCACATTCCAGCCGATAATCAGGTCCGGATCGAAGCGACGCACTTCGGCCATCAGCTGCTGCAGCAGGTCACGCTCGTTATGACAGCGCACAACGGCAGGCGAGTTGGCGATGTTGCCGTTGAACAGCACTCGTTCATAGCCTTGTGACTGCAGCGCAACGGACAGGATTCGGTCGGCCCGAAGAGTGGTTTCGATATCCAGTGACAGGATGCGCAGTGGCGGTTCAAACTCGGCGCGTTGCAGGCGAAGCCCTGAAGCATCATCAATGACCCTGGCGGATGCAAAGATGCCGCGCTCAATCAGATACCGGTCAGCCGGGCGAATATCCTCTTCCATGAGCGCGACACCCGCCTGCTGCAAACGACCAAGCGCTTCATGCCATTCACGCAGGCTGTCTGCATACAGAGCACTGACCGGCTCATGATTCAGGCTTGATAATGACAGCGGTCGCAACTGACAGCCGGGCAGGTCTGAGAGGAGTTCAGCGACATGAGACCCATCCGATTGCAGTATAAAGGCGACAGCAGCCTCTCCCTCAATGACCACCTCATGGGCACCGGTGGCGGTTCTGAGCCAATAACTCAGTTGCAGTCGACCGTTGTGATCTCGCTGTCGACGGGTCAGCGGGAAACCGATCAAGGCGGACATCAGCGGCTGCCGAAAGGCTCCACGGTTTCCAGATCAGGGAAGTGACGCAACACCTCGTCACGGCACTGCTGTTCAAACAGCAGCTTTAAGTTGGGGCCTGCATCCATGGTGAAATATACAGGCACCCCATGTCGACGAAGCGTCCACACCGTCTGCATCGCCGCTACCGATTCCGGTTGCCAGTACAGCAGTGGTGGCCAGCTGGCGATCATGGTGGCATGCATCGACAGCGCATTCTGTTCAGCAGTTTGCCCCAACAGCTCAAAATCCTGTCGTGCGATAGCCTGATGCAGCTTTTCCAGATCAGCCGCCGCCTGCAGAGGCCAGCTCTGGTAGAGATGGGCGGTTTCCACCGTGCGCTGCATGCCAGAGCGGGAGTCTACCGCCTTTTCTCCGGCATCCACCTTGGCAAGGCCAATACACAGGCCGGGCCATTCTGCGTCCAGTGCAATACCGTGGCTGTCGAGCCCATCTTCACGCTGTCCCATACGCCATTCGACGAAGCCATCAAACACCGAACGGCAGGCGCTGCCACTACCATGGCGGGCCAACACCGACAGCAGTTGGGGCTCCAAATCCAGCCCAAGCGCATCATTCAGTGCCAGCGTCAGTGCAGCAAAGCCCGAGGCGGAAGACGCCAGCCCGGCGGCGGTGGGGATGTTGTTGCGGGTTTCCACCCGGAAGTACAGATCCTGCTGCCGACGAAACAGGTCGATGAAGGCTGATACCTTCTGGCTGAATTTTGCACTGGGCAAAAGCTGCTGCCCATTGAGCCAGACTTCATCCACTTCAGCATCAATCGGGGTGAGCCGGGTATGGGTCCCCAGATAATCCAGCGAAACGGACAGGGATGCGTTGACCGGCAAATTAAAGCTTCGGTCACGCTTGCCCCAGTATTTGCATAACGCAATATTACTGGGGGCAAAGAGCTCCGATGACGCCTTTGCCTGCAGGTGCGAGGGTAATAAACGATCAATCACTTCAGCAGGTGTCATGGCTAATCTCCACTCCAGTAGCGGCTACCGAGACCGGGATCGACTCCCAGGGCAGCGTTTCGGTCATGTGTCCCAGTGCCAGTACACAGTCACCCAGGCCCGAGCCCGATATTTTGGAGCCCAGAATGCCCGGTTGCGCTCTCAAGCGCCAAATCATCTCGGACAGGGTGGCATCATTCACCCCCAGCGCATCCATCAGGCCCTGATACAGATTCATCAACTGCCCCAGTTGCGACCAGTCGGCGCTGTCCACCGCACTTCGACCCGCCTCACAGGTCTGACCCATGAGACGATACAGCCCGGCATAGAGTGAGGGTTGAGAGGCCGCACGGGATTCCACAAGCGCCAGCACCTCAGGGGTTTTCATCTTGTAGCCGCAATACAGCAGCGCCAGTGGCGGCAGGCCATTCAGGCGTTCCACCGTACGCGGACTCACACGGTATTGAACGACACCACCATAGATACTGGCCGCCAGATCAGTTCCGGAGCCGCGTCCGTTCTGGGCTTGATGCACGGCATGCAAGGCCACCTCAAACAAGGCTTCAGGCGTTGTATCCGTGCCACAAAATTCGGCCAGTGCTGCTGTGACCGCTGCCGTGACTGCCGCCGAAGAGCCAAGCCCTACGGTATGTGAAAAACCGGAGCGTATCTGCAGGCGAAAGCCCTGTTTCAAGTAAGGTCGGTACGCCTCAATCACGGCCAGCACAAAGCTCAGCGCAGGTTCCGGTTGCAGCTGACTCAGATCACTTCGGTAGCGTGCTAGTGCGCTGTCAATTTCTACCCGTTGTGATGCCAATGGTGTCAGCTCGACTTCAAGCCAGTGCTCCAGCGCACAGGCCAGTGCCGGTTCGCCAAACAGTACCGCATGCTCACCCATCAGCATGATGCTGCCGGGGGCGCGGGTGTTAATCTTCGAGTATGCGGACACCTTGTCGATCCTCTTTCAGAACACCCCAGTGCCAATGCGACTGCAGCGGCAACTGGGCCGGGGTTCCCTGCGGCAGCCAGAGCAGCATCAGCCCACCCTGATCCCCGGAGACCGCACCCGCGCCACAGATTTTGGCGGCACCACCTCGCTGTTCGACACGCTCGGCAAAGCGTTGCAACGAGGCAGGTACAACACCGATACGGCTCAGCAATCGATGGTTGGCACGCACCTGTTCCAGCGGTGTATCACCCTTGAGCAGCGCCGTTGCCACCTGCTCGGTGATGTCGGCAAATTCACTCCAGATTTCAGACTGACCGAAGTGATGCCTCACCTCATCCACGCAAGCGCCTGTGCTGCTGGCCGGAGTACCGGTAAACAGCCAAAACCACCCGGCCCCCAGCCCCTCATCAGCCAGCGGAAGCCGTGACACCTGCTCACCCTGCAACTTGACCAGCCCTCCACTGCACACAGCCGCTGCATCGATCATGCTGCCGCGCCCATGCTGCAAACGCTCACAGTAACGCACCTGCTGAATCAGTTGTTCAAGGCTGTCAAAATGCCCAAACAGTTTCAACAGTGCCGCAATCAACGCCGCGGAAGAGCCCATGCCAGCACCAATGGGTATATCCGAGTCGATACTGAGGCTGCCTCGCGGCTGAATATCAAGTCCGGACAGCACTCGCGCCATATCAATGGCATAGAAAGCCAACTCAGCGGGTTTTTTCAGGATACGGGTAATTGGCAGTTCGCCGCGCAGATAGCGCTCGAAGTGATTGTCGAGGCGACGCCGCAGGCCGGCCAGCTTGTCCAGCCCCAGCTCATGGGTGCGCTCGCGGGTATGCCAGCTCAAACGCGGCAATTGATCAGGGCGGTAGTGGATCCGCATGTGCCGATCCACCGCCAGTGCCAGCGCCGGCGCGCCATACACCACAGCATGTTCACCACTGAGAATGATCTTGCCCGGAGCGCAGGCGGTCGGCATCAGCAGGGAATATATTCGCGTTTGTGATGGATAATGCCCGCCAGACGGAAGCGGCCGGTGGTGCCTTCAGGGAAGGTGTATTCGCCGCCATCAGTCGGCACCTGATGCTGATACAGTTTCAGGTATTCATCATGGCTGATTTCGCGCCGGGCGTTTAGCATCTCTCGATGCAGTTCGGTATGCAGTGCCTGTTTATAGCCTTCCACCACGGTGCCGGAAAAAAACTCAGCTACACAACCGGAGCCATAACTGAAAAAACCGATCCGCTTGCCGGCCAAATCTTCCAGCGTATTTTCCAGCAGCGAGGTCAGGCCGATATACATGGAAGCGGTATAGCTGTTACCGATGATGCGGTTGTACAGCAGGGTATTGCTGATCTGCGCCTCCTGCTCGGCTGAAGACAGGCCAGCCCTGTTCAGCTTGACCAACTGCTGATGCGCTTTTTGAGCCATGCGACTGAACGGCAGGTGGTAACAGAAATGACTGAAGTCGGCAAACGCCAATGAGCTGGCCTCACGGAAATGCTCCCAGGCTTTTTTGAGGGCCTTGAGATAAATTTTGGTGGAGTACTTGCCATCCACCAGTGCGGTCGAGCGATAGTTCGGCCGCCAGAAGTCCATCACGTCTTCAGTATAATTGCCAACTTCCGGGTCGATGGTGACCAGACGCGGATTGGCACTGATCAGCAGAGCCACGGCACCGCAGCCCTGAGTCGCCTCGCCGGGCGTATCCAGATCGTAGCGAGCAATGTCAGAAGCGATCACCAGCACCTTGCTGTCCGGCTTGCGCGCCACCAGTGCACAGGCCATCTGAATGGCGGCGGTCGCGCTGTAGCAGGCCTGTTTCAATTCTACAACCCGGCAATTGGCGCTCAGGCCAAGCAGACGATGCACGTACACACCTGCAGCCTTGGACTGATCAATGCCGGTTTCAGTGGCAAACAGCAACGTCCCGATTGTTTCAGGCCCAATGCGCTCTACCAGTGGCAAGGCCGCATTGGCTGCCATGGTGACGATGTCTTCGTCCGGCGCGGCCATACCCATTTTCTCCTGACCAATGCCGGTATAGTACTTCTCCGGATCGGTGCCCTGCACCTGTGCCAGCGTGCGCAGGTCCAGATAATAGTTGGAGGTGTAAAAGCTGATTTCGTCTATACCAACGGACATACTCGACCAGGGTCCTCAACGCTCTTGGACAATAAGCGTCCTGTTCCGGAACAGCGCCGCCACATCAGGCGTACCGAGCAGAAACATCGCAGTAACAAATTCGCGGCGCAAACGCTCAATGGCGTCTACAACCGCTTCGGCAGATTCCATCGCCGGCTGCAGCAGGGGCGCAGCCATACCGCACAGCGAGGCGCCGAGTATAACAGATTTGGCCATATCAATCCCATCTCTGAGCCCGCCACTGGCGATCAGGGTAGCCCGATCCAGATAGGGCTCTGCCTGCTGCAGTGCCAGAGGGGTTGGCAGCCCCCAGTCCTGAAATCTGAGCCCAATATCGCTGCCATCATGGCGTCTATGATGCTCTATCCGGCTCCACGAAGTGCCGCCAGTGCCGGCAATATCAAAGTGACGAATGCCCTGCCTGAGCCCCAACTCTATATCCGCCGGGGATAGGCCAGACCCCACCTCCTTGAGCATCACGGGAACCGATAGCCCTGCCGCCACTGCACCCATCTGCTGCGCCAGATTACTGAAGTTGGTGTCACCCTCGGGCTGCACCGCTTCCTGCAGCGGGTTGAGGTGGAAGTAGAGCGCATCGGCCCCGACACAGTCCACTGCCTCCTGACAACGCTGGAGATCGAAGCCATAATTGAGCTGCACACCACCAACATTGCCTATAAGTACAGTAGTCGGGGCAAATTGACGCAACTCAAAACTGGCACGCGCTTCCGGGTGGGTAAACATCACCCGCTGCGATCCGACCGCCATAGCCACCTGACATTGCTCAGCGGCCAACGCCAGGTTCGTATTGATACGTCGTACCAATTCATGATCACCTCCGGTCATGGAAGAGATCAGCAGCGGAAACGAGAGTCGTTTGCCAAGAAACTCAACCGATGGATCAACCTCATCGAATGCCAGTTCGGGCAGAGCTCGGTGCATCAGTCGGATCCGATCAAACCAGTGCCCCTGCCGATCGGTCAGGGGATCCTGCTCAATCGCACGGATATGTTCGATTTTGCGCTCGTTGGTGGGGTCGGTCATTACCGCTCCAGCTTGATATGGGCTTCCATGAGTTCACCAGGGTTGGTCTGGGCCGCCATCAGCGACAGTTCGCCACACAGCACCGTGGCTGCACAGATCGCGGCCAGCCTGCGGGCATTTGCGCCTGGCTCACGCGCTTCCTTGCAACCCAGCTGGCGCAGATTGTCCTCGACAAAATCGATTCCCTTGCCGTTACCTACCGAGCCTACAATCAGGTTCGGAAGCGTACAGGAAAAGTAGAGGTCGCCATCACGCACTTCGGCGTGCACAACCCCCTGTGAGCCTTCGATGATGTTGGCGGCATCCTGGCCAGTAGCCAGATAGAACGCCAGCAGCATGTTGGCATAGTGGGCGTTGGCACTTCGCAGCCCACCCGCCATCAAGGTCCCTATAAGGTTCTTTTTGATATTCAGATCAACCACTTTTTCCGGCGTGGTTTTCAGCCGACGTTCGCAGATATCACGTGGAATCAGAATCTCACTGACTACGTATTTGCCACGCCCCAGAATTCCATTGACGGCCGTGGCCTTCTTGTCAGAGCAATAGTTGGCCGAGATAGAACAGTAACGCAGTTGAGGATACTGCTGCAGAATCCATGGAATCAGTTTGTCAGCGGCGTTGGTGACCATATTGTGACCGGATGCATCCCCGGTCGTGAACTCCAGTCTCAGATAGATCAGGTTGCCCACGATCTGGCTGTGCATGTCAATCAGGTTGGCAAAGCGACTGCTGGTGGCCACAACGGCATTGAGATCGCCCTTGCGTGCCTTGATTGACTGCAGCGCCTGATGTGCCGCCAGCGCATCATCCGCTTCCAAAAGAATTGAGCGCGTCATGCGCTCGTCCACCACTGTGGTGACAATGCCCTTTTCGGTCAAGGTGGACACGCGTGCTCCGCGGCCAACGGATGGCCACAGCGGCGTTTCATAGGTTGCCAGGGGCACACTGAGCTTTTCATTCAGCACATCGCCGCCGATCTTGATTGGCCCGACCCAGCGCATCGGGATGGGAGCTTCCAGTATTTTATGTGACTTCATGCTCAACGCATCCTCTGAAAACAAAAAAGGGCTGCAACTGTGGCAACCCTCTTGAAAGACCTCAGGCTGCGCGGGATTTTAAGCCACCCGCGCAGATGGATGCAATTACTGGCCGCTGTCAGCAACCTCCTGCTGCGCTGCACCCTGTTCACCCACATCGGGCAAAGGTATGTTGAGCGCTTCCAGTAAGTCACCGGTACCGGTCAGGATACGCAGCTGTGCAATCTGATCGTCGACTCGCGCTTCTGCCAGCTGATTCTTCGCCGAGAACACTTCGTTCTCGGTATCCAGCAAGTCGAGCAGTGAGCGCTGGCCAATATCGAACTGTTTTTTGTAGGAGTCGCGAGTATCCTGACTGGAGAGCACATGACGCTCCAGATACTCCATCTGCCGAGTCAGAATTTCATGGGCGTTCCAAGCCAGCTCAACACTTTCGCGAATCTGGCGCTCGGCATCACGCTGAATTGCCTGAGCTTCACCGATCTGATGTTCAGTCTGACGAATACGCGCCTTGTCGGCACCGCCATTGAACAGATTGTAACGCAACCTCAGCATGGCGGTCAGGTCTTCATCATCACCCTCTACACCATCTATGTTGTTATCCCAGCGACGCTCTACTTCAAAATCCAGGCGTGGATACATGGCACTTTTAGCTGCATCACGTTGCGCGACGGCCGCTTCCACATCGAACTGTGCAACACCGGCTACGGGCTGGTTTTCCAGCCCCCGTGCAATGGCCTCTTCCAGGCTGGCCGGCAGGCTCAAGTCAGCCGCCTTGAAAGGCTCTGGATTTTCAGGTGCCGGCTGACCAACCACTCGCAGATAGCTGGCCCGCGCATCGCGCAGGTTGTTTTCGGCCGCCAGCATATTAACTTCTGACAACGCCAGACGGCCTTCCGCCTGCTGAATGGAAGCCAGACTGTCCATGCCGGATTCGCTTCGCCGTTTGATCTGGTCATAGATGGTGACATGGTTATAAAGGCTTTCCTTGGCCAGCGTCAGAAGCTGATCACGACGCAGCACCTCCATATAGGCCCGACTGGCCTCCAGGGCATAACGCTGAGCTGTATCTTTCAGGCTGCTGGCACGAGATGCCGCACGCGCTTCATGACGCTTCACCTCACTGCTGGTAGCAAAGCCATCAAAGATCATCTGGTTCAGGTTAAGGCGAGCTTCACGTCTATCCAGCTCAGTATCCTGAGTACCATTCTCTTTATCAGTCCACTCGTAGCCGTAGCCAATAGTGGCATCGAGGGTAGGATAATAGCCTGCCCGAGCCTGACGAATTTCCTGAATTACGGCAGCATAGTTCTGAAGTGCGCGCTGCACTTCCGGGTTCTGCTCTATATTGTCAGCAACCACGTCCTGAAGGGTGGCAGCGGAACTCCAGCCCGCAACTCCTGCACTCAGGGCAAGTGCCAGCATTGAGTATCGAAATTTCATATCCTTGCTCCGGCTATTTTCAATGTGGGTACACCTGACCGTTTGCCTTGAGGATCAGGTCAATCCTGTCCCTCGCTCCGGCCTTTTCCAGAATGGCACTTACATGTGCCTTGACTGTACGTTCGGTTATGTTCAATTCGCGCGCAATCTCCTTGTTGCTCTCCCCCCGCTTAAGAGCCGCCATCACCTGCGACTCACGCTCACTCAGTGACCACCAGGCCGGAACATCCGCCGAGGGTTGCGATTGCTGCAGCAGACGTCTCAGCAGACGCTGCAGCAACTCGGGCCCCGCCCAGATATCGCCACGCCCAACTGCCATTACAAGCTCAGTCAGCAAGGCGCCCTGAATAAACGTGTTGGCGTATCCCCTGAAACCTTCCTGCAGCAGCTCTATACCTTCCTGATCACTGGGCGTATCAACCAAGGCAACAAGACGCAGATCATGACTGCGTGCGATCAGCTCCTGACGCTGCTTCGAATCCAGCGCACTCCAATGCAGAAGCAACACAGCCCCGTTTGGCAGTTTCAACAGCGAGCCTGAATTCAGGTCCAGCACAGCCGACTTTGCCAGCTGGGTCTGCCAACGTTCCCTGATGTCTTTTCGTTCGCTCCAGACAAACAACTCCATATCCTATCGCTCCGTCAACGCCCGCTCTTTTGCCCGATTGATCGGCTTCAACAGGTAATGCATTACTGATTTCTTACCTGTCATGATATCCACGCTGACCGTCATGCCGGCCATCAACGGCAGTACCTCCTGCTCAGCACCCACCTCTGGGGCATCCATCTCCAAACGCACCAGGTAATACGGTTGTTTGCTTTCTTCATCCATAATAGTACCGGGCGAAATAAACGCCACTTTCGCCTCCATTCCACCGTAGATGGCGAAATCATAGGCGCTCACCTTGACCACGGCAGGCTGATTCAGGCGGATATTGGCAATATCAGACGGCTTGATACGCGCTTCCACCAGCAACTGGTCCTCCCAGGGTACGATGCTCAACAGCGGGTCACCCGGCCTGACTACACCATCAATGGTATTGATCATCAGCTGTTTAACGGTCCCCTTGATGGGCGCACGCACCTCGGTACGGCTGATGCGGTCCTCCATTCCACCCAGCGCTTCTTCCAGCCTGACCTGCTCGGCAAACACTTCATTCAGCTCGGCCCGAGCGCGATTACGAAAGTTAAGCTCCATCTCTTGCTTCTTCTGCTGAATTTCCTCAATGGTGGATTCAATTCTCGGAATACTCAGCTCGATGCTCGACATCTCTCCTCGCAGATCATTTACCTGACGCCGCAGGCGCAGATGCTCAACCTCTGAAATGACGCCTTCCTTTACCAAAGGATCACTGATGCGCAGCTCTCTCAACAACAGGTTGTAACTGCGACGCAGCTGTTCAATTCTGGCCCGCGCCTCAACAAGCTCCTGTCCACGTTGCTCCTGTTGCTGCTCAAGTACCGAGAGGTTGGTACTAAGTTCTTCCCGTCGGGACGCAAACAGCAGGCGTTCCTGTTGCAACAGGTTCTGGTATTCAGACGGGAAGTCCTCAGGCAAAATAAACTCTGCATTATTTGACTCGGCTTCCAGGCGGGCGCCGCGTGCATTCAGCTCCAGCAACCGCACCTGATTCTCACGAAAGGAGCTGGCAAAGCGCTTGTCTTCGATCCGCAACAGCACTTCACCCTTATCAACAAGCTGCCCTTCGCGCACCAAAATTTCGGACACGATGCCACCTTCCAGGTTCTGGACAACCTGCAACTGATGAGACGGGATTATTTCACCCTCTCCACGTGCCAGCTCGTCAAGCTCCGCCCAGTTTGCCCAGATAATGGCAAAAACGATAAACATCGCCCCTGCCCAAAGCAGAAGGCTGGCGCCACGTGGCACTTGCTCCAGCATCGCTTCACTGATACTGGAGGTGTAGCGGATATCATCACCCTGCGGCTGTGGGGAGTGTTGGCTCATGCTTTACTTCCTCACCTGCAAACGACCCTGTTTCAAGGCTTCGAGGACACTGTCCTTAGGACCATCCGCCAAAATCCGACCGCCGTCGACGACAATAAGACGGTCAGCAAGATCCAGCAGCGACATTTTGTGAGTCACCATAACCAGAGTCTTGTTTTTCAGGTAACCCTTGAGCTGGCGTCTCATAGTCTCTTCGGAGGCGTTATCCATGGAATTACTCGGCTCATCCAACACCAGAATGGCAGGATCATGCAGTAGCGCCCTTGCCAGTGCCACCGCCTGACGCTGACCACCCGACAGGCGGCTGCCGCGCTCACCCACCGGCATATCGAAGCCCAAAGGGTGCTGATTCACGAAACTTTCCACTCCGGCCAACCGTGCAGCCGCCAGGATCTGTGTGTCGGTCGCGTGAGGCAGGCCAATAGTGATGTTATCGCGTACAGTACCAGCGAAGAGCATCACATCCTGAGGCACATAGCCCACCGAACGACGCAGATCGGTAGGGTCTATCTGGTTAAGATCGATACCGTCAATCGAGATTGCGCCTTCGGCAGGTCGGTAGAGCCCCAGCAGCAACTTCTGAATGGTACTCTTGCCCGAACCGATGCGTCCGATCAGTCCCACCTTTTCACCCGGCTGCAAGCGGAACGAAACCCCATGCAGAGCACCATATTCGGTCGAGGGGTAGGTGAAGGCTACATCCTTGAACTCGACTCCCCCCTTCAGCTCCGGTCTGTGGATATAGCGTCGCCCTGCCTCATGCTCATCGGGCAGTGCCATAATCTCGTCAAGGGTTTTCAGTGCCTTGAGCGACTGTTCATAGTGCGCGATCAGGCTGGCAATCTGTGCCAGCGGGGCTATGGCTCGGCCACTCAGAATGACACAGGCGATCAAACCACCCATGGACAGGGTCTGCTCCATGATCATGTAAACACCACCGATCACCAGCAGTACCGATGCCAACTGCTGCACAAACCCGGCCACATTCACCACTGATGAGGACAGCATGCGCGACTTGAGCCCCCAGTTAGCGATGTAGCCCACAGCACTTTCCCAACGCCCCTGCATTGGACTGGCCGCTCGCTGAGTTTTGAGGGTTTCCATGGCCGTCAGGGACTCCACCAGCGTGCCGTTTTTCTGCGCTGACGCGGTAAAGGTGTGCTCAATGGAGCGACGCAGTCGAGGCTTGACCAGCAGCGCATAGACCAGAATGATCGGGATCGCCATTGCCGGCACCACCACCAACGGGCCACCAATCCAACTGATCACCAGCAGGAACAGCAGCATAAAGGGAATGTCGATCAATACCGTGTTAGTGGTTGAGCTTAGAAAGTTGCGAATGCTCTCAAACTCGCGCAGATTACTGGCAAAAGCACCCACCGAGGCCGGCATGGCGTCGTAACGTACCCCCATCACCTTTTCAAACAACCGTGCCGACAACAGCACATCTGATTTCTTTCCGGCCACTTCAATAAAATAGGCCCTCAGCATTTTCAGGCCGAAATCGAACAGGTACACCACCAGCACACCAATCGCGAGCACCCAAAGGGTTTCAACCGCATGATTGGGTACCACTCTGTCGTAGACATTCATTACGAACAGAGGGTTGGCGAGCACAAAGAGATTGATCAGCAGCGACGCGAGCAGCACATCCCGGTAGATACGCGCCGAACGCCAAATCGTACTCCAGAACCAGTGACCCCCACGATCATCCAGTTCACGTGTTGTGGTTTCACCAAAGCTGTATTCGGCGCGCAGGAAAATGACAAAACCGGTATAGAGGGATTCAAGCTCATCCAGGCCGACACTGACGATGCCACCACTTTCAGGTTGCTGAATCTCGGCCTCACCTTTTTCGAAATCAATTTTTTGCAGTATGCATGACTGCTCATCCTTCAACAGCAGAACAGCAGGCAGCAGCAATCTGGAAAGCTTCTGCAAAGGTCGTTGGGCCACTTTGGCGGCAAACCCTGCACGTGCAGCTGCACGCAGGAAAAGCTTGGGGGTAAGGCGCCCATCAACCAGAGGCAACCCCTCAACCAGTACCTGAGCGGAAAATGGACGCTGGCTTTGCTGTGTCAACAGCACCAGGCACTCCAGCAACGGGTCCTGTCTTACATCCATGCATTACTCCAGACAGTGTAAAAACAAAACTCTAACACTTGTTTTAATCGATATAAACCCCAAATACAGGTTACAGCCGAGAGTTCTAGAGCTACACTCGAACCTGTACTTAGCTTAGATCAGGTTTATTGTAATGCTCTACGCACTCAGAGACGAAGCGGGCAATATCACCGCCCTGACCGATCGTCAGATCCCTGACTCCCATGCAGTGGATGCCGCCAATCCAGAGGTATTACGCTTCCTGTCTCTGGATTCTTCTGCTTTTACCGCCAACGAGTTTCTGGAAGATTCGGATCTATCTACCATCCGCATCCTGGAAGACTTGATCGACACCCTTATCGACCGTCAGGTAATACGCTTCACTGACCTGCCAGACGCAGCCCAGCGCAAGCTGCTCAGTCGTAAGGTCGCACGCTCCATCGTCCACCCTGATGAATATGTAGCAGCCGACAGCGACGATATGGATTCAGAGATGTTTCTCAAGGATGAGGATCAGTTATTCTGATCCTGCTGTGACAATAGCTGCACCTGGGCAGCCAGCCGCTCAGCCAGCGCCGCATGACGCTGCTGTTGGCGGGCGCTGAGCGCCGCATACTGGATTCCATAGAGCACATCATCACAGCATCGGATTGATGCCAGCAAATCCGGCGATAGACCTCGCTTGATCAATTCCAGCTCAGTTTGTACCAGATTCAAGCCAATGCTGGGGTTATCAGGCTGCACCTGCAAAGCAAAGGCAAACGCGTCACAGGCCTGCGCGAGCTCGGCCTTGCGAAAGTGCATCATGCCCTTGAGATTAGCTCTGGCCCAGTCAATATTGACCATTTTACGGGTCAACTCCTGACGCAACACTGCCACACTGCGTGAGGCTTCCGACAGCTCCAACCCGTCGCTAAGCTGATCAATCCACTGCGCCTGATCATCCAGCGGCAGTGCCAGAAAAAGATCCAGTGCCGACCTTGCTGCCTGCTCCGCCCTCGGCACATCTCCGCTACGGCGCAAAACATCTGATAACAGAAGGCGAGATTTGAAAAGTGCCACCCGATCCTGATCGAAGTCGGAAATGACCTGCTCCAGCACTTGAATCGCTTCAGCCTCGGACTCAGCGGCCAGCCCCCCCTGCTGCCCTTCGACACGGTCGCTGAGCGAACGCGCCAGAGCAAAATAATAGTCCGGCAATTGAAAGGCCGAATAGCGACCAAAGCGAATGGCTGCACGAAAGGAATCAGTTGCCAAGCGCCAGTCCTGCAACCGGGCTGCCACATTGCCAAGCTCCCCTTGCAGTGCCGCGACTGAGGGCTGAAGCAAGACAGACTTGCGCAGCAATGTCATCGATTGACTAAGATCTCCGCGCAAACGATGCAGTCGCGCCAACCAATTGAACGCATCCACGCTAACCTGCTGCTGATTAATCACCGTACTAAGACAGTCATAGGCCAGATTAAAACGCCCTTCACGGTACGCTGCAACGCCTGCCCCCACTCGCATCCAGTGCTGATCACGTGCTTCAAGCATGCGTTCAAACAGCGTCCGCGCTTCCGGGTAACGCTCCAGCCTCAGTAGAATAATCCCCTTGAAGCGCAGCAGAAATATCTTAAGCGCCGGAAATTCTCGAATCTTTTGATCACAAAGCATCAGCGCCTCAAGCCATTTCTGCTGATCCATCAGCTCAGACAAGGGCTTGAGCGACTGCTTCAAACGCACTAGCTTCTCAAGGACCTGGCGTAACTGGACACCGTTATAAGGCTTGTTGATGCAAAGATCAGGGGAGTACTCGAGAGAGCCAAATAAAAGCTCGGATGTTTCAGGGGCGGCCACCAGCACGAAACCGGTTCCGTAATGACGAATGCCTTCAGCCTGAGCCTCATGCATCACCTGCAGGCCACTTTTTTCACCTTTGCCCAGATCATAGGACATAAAGCAGATATCGACATTCTGCTCACGCAGAATCGACAGCGCCATATTGACGGACGACGCGACCTCGATGTGCCCGAACCCCAGGCCGGTGAGCAGATCACGCAACGTCCGGAGGTCTTCCAGCTGCTTATCGAGGATCAGCACCTTTTTGCCTGAAAAAAGAGTATCCATAGGCCTACAGCAACCAAGACTACCGAAAAAATAGCATGAGGGTCTGACTGCAGGCAAAACCCTTTTCCACACAGGGCTTTAGCACAGCACAAAAACAAAGGGGCGATGCCGACATGTGCCGGCATCGCCCCTTATAGATTTCCTTCAACAGGAAATCAGTCTTCAAGCAGGTTGCGCCCCTTACTGGCTGCAATGCGCATGCGCAACGCGTTCAGCTTGATGAAGCCTTCGGCATCTTTCTGGTTGTAGGAACCGGCATCGTCTTCAAAGGTCGCGATGCTTTCATCAAACAGGCTATCTTCAGAGCGACGACCCACCGCGCTGACGCTGCCCTTGTACAGCTTGATACGCACTTCGCCATTCACGTTGCGCTGACTGTAGTCGATCATCTGCTGCATCATCTTGCGCTCTTCCGACCACCAGAAGCCGTTGTAGATGATCTCGGCGTAACGCGGCATCAGTTCGTCTTTCAGGTGGGCTGCTTCGCGGTCCAGAGTGATCGACTCGATGGCACGGTGAGCCTTCATCATGATGGTGCCCCCCGGCGTCTCGTAGCAGCCACGGGACTTCATACCGACAAAGCGGTTTTCAACGATGTCGAGACGGCCAACACCGTTGGCACCACCCACCTTGTTCAGATATTCCAGTACAGTTGCCGGGCTCATCTCTTTGCCATCGATAGCCACGATGTCGCCATTGCGGTAGGTCAGTACCAGGTAGGTCGGCTCATCCGGTGCCTGCTCGGGGCTGACGCTCCAGCGCCACATATCTTCCTCGGCTTCAGCCCAGGGATCTTCCAGAATGCCGCCTTCGTAGGAAATATGCAGCAGGTTGGCATCCATGGAGTAAGGCGACTTCTTCTTGTTCTTGCTGAAGTCCACCGGAATATTACGCTCTTCGCAGTACGCCATCAGCGTTTCACGGGACGTCAGATCCCACTCGCGCCAGGGTGCAATCACTTTCACGCCCGGCTTCAGCGCATATGCACCCAGCTCAAAACGCACCTGGTCGTTACCCTTGCCAGTAGCGCCATGGGAGATCGCATCAGCACCGGTCTCATTGGCAATTTCAATCAACCGCTTGGCGATCAACGGACGCGCAATCGACGTACCGAGCAGGTATTCACCTTCGTAGATGGCATTGGCACGAAACATCGGGAATACGAAGTCACGCACAAACTCTTCACGCAGGTCTTCAATGTAGATCTCTTTCACGCCCAGCGCTTCGGCTTTTGCACGTGCAGGCTCTACCTCTTCACCCTGCCCCAGATCGGCAGTAAAGGTCACCACTTCGCAGTTATAGGTATCCTGCAACCAGCGCACGATGACGGAGGTATCAAGCCCACCCGAATACGCCAGTACGACCTTTTTTATATCGGACATGTTGCTGCTCCAGAAACTGAGTGTGCCGGTCACCACGACCGGCACACGGAAACAAATCACTCGGCACAAAGGCGAGTATCATACCAGAAAGCACAAAGGCGCTGAACAGCCTCTATTCGCGCTCAAGCCGGATCGCCACACGACGGTTCCGTGCCCGATTTTCTGCCGTATTGTTGGGCACGACCGGATAGCGTTCACCGTGATAGCGAGTGGTGATCATATCTTCCGACACTCCTTGACTGACCAGATAACGCGTCACCTCCTCGGCCCTGCGCTTGGACAGATCACGGTTCAACAGACGCCGACCGTAATTGTCTGAGTGGCCATCCACATACACTGAATGCACACTGTCATCGGTCTTGATATAAAGGGCAATCAAGTCGAGCCGCTCACGCGTTGCATCGGACAACTGCCAAGCAGCAGAAGGGAACAGCAACGCCGTACGTGCCACCTGACGATAATTTACCGGCAGCAACGTATCAAGACAGCCCAAATAATCATCGTAGGCTGATTTGAAATTGGCTGCCGAAATACCAATCTGAACCGGCTCATCACTCTGATACCAGCGCTCACTGGAAAAGGTTGGGGTCATGCCACGATGCAGCGCAACCAGCATCTGACTGGCCGCCTCACTGTCCAACTCGAGCACACCCGATTGCTGATCCACTTCCACTTCCGCGATGTTGAACGGAGCCTCCCCCGGCTGCCAGGGCGATGCCTGCGCCACCAGCATGGCAGACCCGCTTAGCTGAAAGGTTTGCGTGGGCTGCAGCCTGAAACGCAACGGTTCACCCGCCTCATGCTCGAACACGGCTCGGCCGAACGCAGGTACAGACTGGCTCAAGCGACAAAAAAAACGCGAAGTTTCCATCTCCCACACAGACTGATCGATTGATGCCCGAAACACAACGGCCTGCGCCCATCCCGGCAGCAACAGGAGCAATAGCAGGGCCATACTGGGATATTTCAATTCGGTCTCTCCCGACAATCAGGTCAGCATTCAAGTATCGGCACCAGCCGCAGGCACTTTAACTCTCATTTTGACGCCACTACCCAGACTGTTAGAATGCCTGCGGCCAATCACCTGCTGCAATAAGGACTTTCGTTGACTCAACGCAATTCAGCCCCTCATCCAATGGCAGATCGTTTTCGCGGTTTTCTGCCGGTCGTTATTGACGTCGAAACCGCCGGCTTCAACCCGCGTACCGATGCTCTGCTGGAAATCGCGGCCGTCACGCTTACGATGGATGAGAACGGCTACCTGATGATCGATCAGAGCTACGATGCGAACGTACATCCATTTCCGGGTGCCAATCTGGAGCAGTCCGCTCTGGACTTTACCGGAATCGACCCTCACGACCCGGAGCGTAACGCCCTGCCTGAAGAGGAGGCACTTGAGCAAATTTTCAAGCCGATCCGAAAATCGATCAAGTCACACGGATGCAAGCGGGCCGTTCTTGTGGGCCACAATGCATCGTTCGACCACGGGTTTGTTACCAACGCAGCTGATCGAGCCGGTATCAAGCGCAACCCTTTTCACCCGTTTTCCACCTTCGATACCGTCTCGCTGGCAGGACTGGCCTACGGCCAGACCGTTTTGGCAAAGGCCTGCAACATGGCCGGCATCGACTTTGACGGCAAACAGGCGCACTCAGCGCTATATGACACCGTCAAGACAGCAGAGCTGTTCTGCGCCATTGTTAACACCTGGAAAGACATGGGCGGCTGGGACATGGTTCTAGCCACTAGAGGCTACCAATGACCCTCTTGTCCACTTTACTCTCTCTGACCGCAATAGCTTTAAGCTTCAAATCAATTCGCACCATCCCCATGCGAGTGATATTGGCATTACTATGCTTTTTTCAACTTTTTTTACTTGGTTTCTATTTTGTTGCTGATCATTTAACCGGATCAGGAGTCAACGAATCGGTCCTTTATCACTTAAACACTGACATGGAAGGCGCCGGCCTTAAAGAATTCTCTTACCTAATAGCGCTCAGTACAGCATATCTCCTATCCATTTTATTAATGAGCACCCTTCTCTATAGGAAAAGCCATAATACCAACCACGCAAACCTCATACGCTATTCGACCAGCATAGCATTCTTCATTACAGCTTTAGCCACAAACCCCACATTTTTGGACATTGGAAGAGCTTTTTACTCAAACCAGAGTGGTACACCCTCTGATTATATAGACATAAAGAAAGCCTCCTTACCTGAAAACCCAAAGAATTTGGTTTTCATTTATTTAGAGTCACTTGAGCGCACCTATTTTAATGAAAAAATTTTTCCTAACCTGCTTCCAGAACTGAAAGCCCTTGAACAGCAAGCCATAAGCTTCACAGATATACGACAGGCATACGGAACCGGCTGGACAATTGCGGGAATCACAGCTTCACAGTGTGGCGTGCCTTTGATAACACCCGCAAATGGCAATGCAATGGGCAATATGGATCAGTTTCTCCCAAGAGCAAATTGCCTGGGTGACTTACTATCCAAACATAATTATGAATTAAACTACCTTGGCGGTGCGCATCTAAATTTTGCTGGTAAAGGGCGCTTTTATAAAACTCATAATTTTCAGCGTATTGAAGGATTACAGGAGTTACATCACACACTCAAAGACCCCTTATACACATCATCCTGGGGCCTTTTCGATGACACACTTTACGATTTGGCATATCAACGCTTTGAGGAGTTAAGCACCAAAAACCAACCTTTTGGTTTATTTATGCTTACTCTTGACACACACCATCCATCAGGCCTCCAGTCAAGCACATGCAAGGAGGTACAGTATGCCGATGGAAAAAATCCGATGCTGAATGCTGTTCATTGCGCAGACCGTTTGGCTTCATCATTTATACGCCGACTACTTTCAAGCAAGGCAGCAGACAACACCATTATCGTTGTAGCATCCGATCATTTGGCAATGCAAAACACTGCTTCTGGACTCTTAAACCAATCCCCCCGTCGTAACTTGCTCATGATGTTTGCCCCAAACCACTCTGGTGATCAGATCAGTAAACCAGGATCTACGCTGGATACTGGACCAACAATTCTACAATTGCTTGGCAGTCCAATCCGGGTTCTGGGAATGGGGCGCTCATTACTGGAAAAAAACACACCTACACTTACCGAAGCACACGCATCTCTAGATGACACCCTTACAAGCTACAGGAATTTTTTTAAATCCCTATGGTCATTTCCACAATTAGAAGCAGGCATTACTGTACAGCCAAACTCTCAGAAGCTTTTTTTGGGACAGCGGGTGCTTGATTTCCCGGCACTGATACTTCTCAACGCAGACCTGCATGTCAGAGAAGTCCGCTTCCCATCAATAGAAGACCCATCTTTGTCTTATCAGGTTTCCGACCTAGCACCGGAACAGCTTTTTATTTTGGTGGACCATTGCCCCGGGAAAAAAATATCAACCCCGACTCCCCTCTGAGCGATACCTTATTCTGCATGTCCTATGGTGCACTTGGTGCAGACGAGCCCTTCAAACGCTTAGCACTCAGAGAGAAAATACATTTTTCCAAGTACCAATTGGAAGAAGAGCTATTGGCCTATAAGGCTAGGGGGGCCGGTAAACTGTACGCTGAGCAGCGGCAACAATTGTTGTTTCTTGATCGTTACGGGACAGCAGATGTCATCGATTATGATTCATCCATTAATTCATCTTTCACCCTGGTTTCCTCCAGCTCGCCTTCCGGCAACTCACGCATAGAGACAGGCACAAGCGACATGGAACTCAGTAGAGGACTAACCTTGATCGGGCTTGGGAACGATCAAAGTGCCGTAGTACTTCAACACCAGGATACGTGTGAGCCTTACCGACACCAGGAACCACTCGTAGACTCATTCCAGAACATAATGAACCGCGAGTCGTTCCAAGTATTTGCAGTTATCGCCCATGACAGCGCCTGGTGCAGGGACAAAGAAGACATGCGCCCTGCTTTGGAGTCAACCAACCTCGAGGCATGGCAAACACTGGAGTTTCGCGTGCCATATATTGCGATTATTGACAAGAATCGAACTCAACAAGAGTTCCTGGGAAGCCCAAATGAAAGCTTAGTCATCCGAATTAATTGACTATTGTTTCTTCGTTTAACACCGGTTTGAGAGACATCCAGGCATCAAAATCGTGGAGCTGGAAGAAGACTCAAGGGACCAGCCCATTCACACACTCACCGCAGCCATTTACTTTCCAGTTGATCTTCAACTGATCAACTGAACTGCCATCGATGGTTGAAGGACTGGCCCAGCTCTCTCAATACAGCATCAGTCATGCTTCGATAATGCGTTGCTGTATACAACTACTTGCCTTAGGCCTCAGCCTCACCGGTATCCTTGGCCGCCGCCTGAATCATCTCTTTCAGCTCGCCACTTTCAGCCATCTCGCAAATGATGTCACACCCCCCAACCAGCTCACCGTTGATCCACAACTGCGGAAATGTCGGCCAGTTGGCATACTTGGGCAGCTCGGCACGGATATCCTGATTTTCGAGGATATTAACGAAGGCAAAGCGCTCACCGCAGGACATGATGGCTTCAACCGCACGCGAAGAAAAACCACACTGCGGGAACCTCGGCGTACCTTTCATGTACAGCAGGATGGCATTGTTTTCGATCTGTTCTTTGATTGTGTCGACTACACTCATTTAAAAACACCTTTGGTTAACACTTGTCGGACTGTGCCGGTGAGCAACAGTCTACCATATAACCCACCAAATCACTCAACTTAGCCATCACAACCCGGCGGAAATCTGTTTACTGTTTATCGAGGAAAGACCATACTTTTTCAAGTCGTTGGAGACCATTTTGTTACCTTGTGGCAGCAGGATTAAATTGCCAAACGCGGTAGCTACTCATAGAATGGTCGTTTTTTCGGCAGCTCTGGCTGCCTTTTTGCGTTGTAGGGAGAGTCCCCCATGGCCACGCAGCCACTGATGAATGTATTCAACCGGCTCTCAGTTGCCTTCGATCACGGCGAGGGTGCCTGGCTTTACGATACTGACGGTAACAAGTACCTGGACGCCCTTAGCGGCATTGCAGTCACGGGGCTTGGCCACGCACATCCGGCCATCACCCGCGCGATCAGTGAACAGGCTGCAAAGCTGATTCACTGTTCCAATATTTACACCATTCCACAGCAGACTGAACTGGGCGCTAAGCTGACCCGTATCTCCGGTATGGAAAACGCGTTTTTTGCCAATTCAGGCGCGGAAGCCAACGAGGCCGCCATCAAGCTGGCTCGTCGTTACGGTCACAACCGCGGCATCGACAACCCGGCCATCATTGTAATGGATCAGTCCTTCCACGGACGTACGCTGGCCACTCTGAGCGCCACAGGCAACCGTGCCACCCAGCAAGGCTTTGAGCCACTGGTAAGTGGTTTTGTACGTGTTCCCTACGATGATGTTGAGGCGGTGCGCCAGGTTGCCCGCAACAACCCCAACGTAGTGGCGGTGCTGGTTGAGCCCGTGCAGGGCGAAGGCGGCATTCACATTCCAGCATCCGACTACCTGAACCAGCTGCGCGACATATGTGACCAACACCAGTGGCTGCTGATGCTGGACGAAGTTCAAACCGGCAATGGTCGTACCGGAACCTATTTCTGCTTCCAGCAGAACGGCATCCTGCCCGATGTAGTGACCACTGCCAAGGGCCTGGGTAACGGCTTCCCGATCGGCGTTTGCCTGGCACAGGGCGTCGCCGCCGATGTTCTGACGCCAGGTACGCACGGCACCACCTATGGTGGCAACCCGCTGGCCTGCGCTACCGGCATCGCCGTGGTCGATACCATTGAACAGGACAACCTGTGTGCCCGTGCTACTGAACTGGGTGAGCGCATTGCTAACGGCTTCCGTGCACAACTTGGCCACAGCCAGTACGTGAAAGAGATACGCAACAAGGGCCTGATGATCGGCATCGAGTTGACAGAGGCAGGCTCTGAACTGGTCGTACTGGCCAAGGTAAAAGGCATACTGCTGAATGTGACCGGTGGCGGCAAGGTCGTGCGCCTGCTGCCCCCTCTGATCATGAGTGACAGCGAAGCTGACCTGCTGGTCAGCACTGTATCGCAGCTGATCAAGGTATATACAGGTGAAGAGCGCGACAGCGCAGAATGAGCAAGACCCCCTTTAACTGACCTCAGGAGCCGGCGGCTTCGGCCGCCGACTGACAACTGACCTATGAGTACACGACATTTTCTGACCCTGCTCGACATGACGCCAGAAGAGCTGCAACAGATCGTGCAGCGGGCCATCATCCTCAAGCAGATGCGCAATGCCGGTGAAACCTACGAGCCTATGAAAAACAAGGTCATGGCGATGATCTTCGAGAAGGCATCCACCCGCACACGCGTTTCCTTCGAGGCCGGTATGGCCCAGTTCGGCGGTCACGCCATGTTTCTGTCACCCCGGGATACCCAACTGGGTCGTGGCGAGCCAGTGGAAGACAGCGCGCGCGTCATCTCCAGCATGGTCGATGTAGTGATGATACGCACGTTCAGCCACGAACTGGTTGAAACCTTCGCGCGTTATTCACGCGTTCCGGTTATCAACGCCCTGACGGACGAATACCACCCTTGCCAGCTGCTGGCCGACATGCAGACCTTCATCGAACAGCGCGGCTCCATCAAGGGAAAAACCGTAGCCTGGGTCGGCGATGGCAACAACATGTGCAACTCCTATATCAACGCAGCGCGCCAATTCGATTTCCACCTGAACATTGCCTGCCCGGAAGAGTTTGCCCCCAACGCGGATCTGGTCGCCCGCAACAGTGACCGGGTGAGCGTGTTTGAAAGCCCAGAGTTGGCTGTCAAAGGCGCTCACCTTGTCGTAACTGATGTTTGGGCATCCATGGGACAAGAAGCGGAACAGCGTGAGCGTGTACGCGAGTTCCGTGGTTACCAGGTCAGCCCAGCGCTGATGGACCTGGCTTCACCTGACGCCCTGTTCATGCACTGCCTGCCCGCCCACCGCGGCGAAGAGGTCAGTGAAGACATGCTCGATGACCCGCGCTCAGTGGTGTTTGAAGAAGCCGAAAACCGCCTTCACGCCCAAAAGGCGCTGCTCGAGTTTCTGCTGGTCAACCACAAGTGATCCTCCGGCAGCCCGACAGGGCTGTCCTTACCTCGCCAGACTCCCACATTCGATACTATACTGGCTGTGATTCTGATTACGGGAACCGGGCATGATCGAGATACGTCATCTTAAAACACTGACCGCGCTGCGCGATGCCGGCAGTCTGGTCGAGGCTGCCGAACGGATACACCTGACCCAGTCTGCACTCTCTCATCAGATCAAGGACCTGGAGGAGCGTCTCAACTGCTCACTGTTTATCCGCAAGACTCGACCGATCTGCTTTACCAGCGCAGGCCAGCGCTTGCTGACACTGGCTGACGAACTGCTGCCGATGGTTCGCAGCACTGAGCGTGACGTCATGCGCCTTGCTGGCGGTGAAACCGGACGCCTTAACATCTGTATAGAATGTCACAGCTGCTTTGACTGGCTGATGCCGACCATAGACTATTTCCGCCAACACTGGCCCGAGGTGGAGCTCGATCTGTCTACCGGTTTCAGTTTTCAACCATTGCCGGCACTTGCACGGGGTGATCTGGATCTGGTGATCACCTCCGATCCGGAAGAGCGCAGCGGGATTCACTATGTTCCCCTGTTCAGCTATGAGTCCGTACTCGTCATGGGCCGGCAGCACCGACTGGTAGCAAGACGCCACATACAACCTCAGGACCTGGCCCAGGAAACCCTGATCACCTACCCGGTTGAACAGGATCGACTCGATGTTTTCTCGCGCTTTCTCGACCCTGCGGATGTGGAGCCCGCCGAGATTCGTACCGCCGAGCTGACCGTGATGATCATGCAGTTGGTCGCCAGCGGCCGCGGCGTGGCTGCCCTGCCCAACTGGGCGGCGCATGAGTATCTGGAGCGGGAGTACATTGCTGCCCGCCCACTGGGCGAAAAGGGGCTTTGGTGCACGCTCTATGCCGCCATGCGGGAGGACCAGAAAGACGCCGACTTTATGGTCGACTTCCTGAGCACCGCCCGCGATGTCACTTTCCGCAACCTGAACGGCATCCGCTCGGCCTGAGCTTAAGGCATCTGCGCCAACTCCCGGCGGATTTCCTCTGTGGTCAGGCGCAGCTGTGCTTCGCCACGGCACGCACGACGCTGCGCCAGCCAATACAACAAGGGTGCAGCGATGAACACCGATGAACTGGTGCCTACCACCACCCCAAACAGCATCGGCTGTGCGAAGCTGGCCACGGCAGTGCCACCAGCCAACGCCATTGGCAACAACGCCAGCAATGTCGTAACGGATGTATACACCGTACGCGTCAGCGTGGCAGCAATGCTCTCATTGAGCAGCGTCAGCAACGGTTTGTCCGGTGTAGCACGCAGACTTTCACGCACACGGTCAAATACCACCACTTTGTCATTGACCGAATAGCCGATCAGCGCCAACAGAGCGGCCACCGCTGTCTGATTGAACTCTACCCCCGCCAATACGAAAAAGCCGATCGTTTTGGTCAGATCCAACGCAATGGTCAGGGTTGCCGCCAGCGCAAAGTGCGACTCAAACCGCCACCAAAGATAGGCCAGTACACCGCCACCTGCCAGCAATACTGCCAGGATGCTCAGATCACTGAAGTCACCACTGACTTTGGGCCCCACCAGTTCGGTTCTGGGGAAGCTGGCAGCCGGGCTCTGCTCCTGTATGGTCTGCTTTAGCTGCTCCATCTGCTCGGCCGTGATTGCCGGTTCTGCCGCTACCGGCAGGCGTACCAGATAGTGCCCATCCACTCCCATCTCCTGCAGACTGGCCTGCTGCGGCAATACCGATCGCAGCGATTCTGCCGCCAGTCCCGGTGCCGATACTTCAACCAGCGTGCCGCCAGTAAAGTCGATGCCATATTTCAAACCCGGCTGCAGGTACAGCGTAACCGCCGCCAATGACAGTACTGCCGAGGCGATCAGGCCCACCACACGCCCTTTCATCACATTGGGTACTCGGGCACTGAGTCGGTCCAGCCAGCCCGAACCACCCCAGCGGATCGGTTGACGTTCACGACCCCGAATCTGCCACTCGGTCAGCAGCCGCGTCAGCGTAATGGCGGTAAACAGTGAAGTGACAAGGCCGATACCGATGGTGATGGCAAACCCCTTCACCGGCCCGCTGCCCATCAAAAACAGAAGGCTGACCGCAATCAGGGTGGTGAGATTGGAATCCAGAATAGTGGCATAGGCCCGGGAAAAACCTTCCTTAACGGCCATGGCTGCACTGCGCCCGCGCCGACTCTCCTCCCGGATGCGCTCGTTGATCAGAATATTGGCATCCACCGCCATCCCCAGTGTCAGGATGATTCCGGCAATGCCGGGCAGCGTCAGTGTCGCCCGAAACAGGCTGAGCACTCCCAGCATCAGCACCAGGTTAACGGCCAACCCCAGACAGGCGATAAGCCCCCGGCCACGATAGACCACCAGCATGAACGCCACCACCAGCACGAAGCCGATCAGGCCGGTTGTCAGGCCCATGTTGATGGCGTCACGCCCCAGATCAGGACCAACCGAGCGCTCTTCGACAACCTCAAGGGGCACCGGCAACGCCCCGGCTCTGAGCAGCAGCGCCAGTTTTCCGGCCTCCTGCGGGGTAAAGTCGCCGCTGATCTCGCCACTGCCACCAGCGATCACGCTGCGGATCACCGGTGCCGTCAGCACCCGACCATCCAGCACGATTGCCAGCGGGCGGCCGATGTTATCGGCGGTCATGCGGGCAAACTCACGCCCCCCATCGGTGTCGAGCGTAAAGTTGACCACGGCAGCACCGGTTTGCGGATTGAAGGCCAACTGAGCATCACGGATATGCTTGCCCTCCAACGCCACCGCCTTATCCAGTCGATAGTACTGATCACCCTCGACAGTCGGCAGTGTCATCTCCGCCACCGCTTCTCCACCCATCAGCACCCAGTGAAAGGTCATTTTGGCGGTCGTGCCCAGCAGTTCGCGCACCTCGCGCGGATCAGCTACTCCGGGCATCTGCACCAGAATAGCATCATCCCCCTGACGCGCCACCAAGGGCTCCACCAGCCCGGTTTCGTTCAGGCGCCGACGCACCACCTCCAAACTCGCAGCCATCACATCCTGACGCAACTGCGCCTGATCGGGTACTTCGCTCAGATCGGCCTGTAACAGCAGATGTGAGCCGCCCTGCAGGTCAAGCCCCAATGACAGGGTGTTATCGGTGTACCACTGCGGCAGTGATTGGCTGGCACTGGGCGGCAGAATATTGGGTGCGGCGCTGAGCAGGCCACACAGAATCAGCAGACCACAGGCAAGGGTCCGCCAGGAGAATACTTTCATTATGATCCCCGGATCTCATCAACAACTGATCAAACAAACAGAACTGAACCGCCGTTAAGCGGCGAATACTGAGAGATCAGCGGACGGGTGGGGCACGCAGGGGAGGCAGACTGACCGCCGTCCAGGCTTTGGCGGCAGGCGATGATACCGGGGTCGGAATAATCTGACGGGCAACGAGCAGCAGTACCAGACCAGACAACAGTGCCAGCAGCCATTGTGGTTCGTCACCGCTGTCTAACGGCGTCAGTGACTGTTGTTCGTCCGTCGCCAACAGGCTGCTCGGCTGAATCAACGCCACTCTGGCATCGGAGGTGCCCACGTAACCACTCTGCTTCACCCCAGCGTTGAGCATGCCGAACCCCAGCAGCAGGGCGGCCAGCAGCATCAACATGACAGACAGGCTGTAACGCTGATTCAAGGCGGGAAGAGGTGCGACAGCACCGGAGACGTGGGACAACCGGAATACTCCTGATTAGAAGTTCGAGTATGAACCTGACACTGTATCAACGTCAATCCACAGCGATCAGCTGCTCACAGCATTGCAGCAAATCGACCGTTACTTGACCAGACTGACCGATAGAACCGATACAATTCGTTGCGCAGCACCGCTCCACACGTATCGATAGTGGCCTCCCTGTATGGGGATAGAGGTCGCCCTCGGAGTGAATAGCGCAGCACACTCCCCACCGGCACAGCGCACACTGGAATACAACAGTCCCTTGACTCCCGCCTTGCGCTGATCATGTGCAAACCGCTGAGCAGCCGAGTAATCCGTAGGATGGTGAAGTGCCACGTACTGATCACCGCGAATATCCAACAGCGGCAGCTGAATCATGCTGATGTATTCACGCATGGTGATTTCCGTATCGGGCTCTTGAGTCGCGGACAAAAAACGCTCACGGTGATACCGCGTTTCGGCGATTGCCACATCCAAGGAATTTCCGGCGTAGTAAACACCATCGCGCCCGTCGGTAAACCGGCTGGCATATCCAACGTGAGTGAATGCCGCCATGACGGGGGTCGAACCGGGACCGGAAATTCGTTCCGAAGCAGGCACTCGCCTCAGGTCACCCGCCTCATCCATCAGGCGATCATTGGTGAGCCCTTCAATTTCAAAGATTATGTCCAGATCCTCGGGATCGGCAACGCTTTCGAACAGATTGATTGGCGGAAAGTGGCTGGGCACCATTCGATGCGCTCGCTCCCATTCAGGCATCAATTGCTGCATGGTCAGCCTCGCACAGCATCAAGGTAACGCCTGACATCCGCCAGATTGATCACCCTGCCCTTGAGCATCACGGAGATGGCCGACTCGCCATCAAACTCCCAGTTTGCCTTGCCTGGCCAGGCGTTGGCCTGCTCCTCGGTGGGAAACAATATGCGCAACGCCTTGTAGATGCCCAAAATATAGGAGATGCGCTCCAGCGTATCCCCGTTGATAGCTGGGCCTTCGCCTTTTTTCCACTTATAAAAAGTACTGCGTGGCGGACTTCCCAACAATACCTGCTGTTCCTGATTACCGAGCCCCCAACCTTCCGTAATACGAAAGAACGCCTTGAGTGCGACCTCGGATCTGCGTCGCTCATCCGTTTTCGCGGCATGTCCTGATTTAGCCAACACAATGAACACCTCAAGCCATTTGCATTAAGCCCAATATAGTCTACACATATACAAATATCAATTTTAGTCCCTATAGGGACACTCAGACCCACTCATGCCCTTCTGAACAACTGACCGAAACGGGTTGCCTGGCAAGCACTTGCCAAGATGCGCCGTGCCTGCATTGTGGTAAGATCGAAGTTCTTGTTTAATCGATTTTCAGTGAGAGAGTAAATGGAACCCTGGACACCCGAAAGCTGGCGCAGCAAACCGATCAAGCAGCACCCGACCTACCCTGATCAAGCAGCCCTGTATCAGGTCGAGCGCACGCTGAGCGAATATCCGCCGCTGGTGTTTGCCGGGGAGATCCGCTCTCTGACTCAGGACCTGGCTCAGGTGGCCGAAGGCAAGGCGTTCCTGCTGCAAGGCGGGGACTGTGCCGAAAGCTTTACCGAATTCAACGCCAACAAAATTCGCGATACCTTCAAGGTGCTGCTGCAGATGTCGGTCGTCATGACCTTTGCCGGCAGTTGCCCGGTGGTCAAGATCGGTCGCATGGCCGGTCAGTTTGCCAAGCCTCGCTCGGCCGATACCGAAACCATCAACGGTATTGAACTGCCCAGCTATCGTGGCGATATCATCAACGGCATCGAATTCACCGCCGAAGCCCGTACTCCCGATCCGCAGCGCCTGCTGTCCGCCTACCACCAGTCGGCGGCCACACTGAACCTGCTGCGGGCATTCGCAACCGGTGGTTTTGCCGACCTGCACCGGGTGCATCAGTGGACGCAGGGCTTCGTGCAGCAAAGCCCACAGAGTGAGAAATTTCAACATCTGGCCGACCAGATCGACCAGACCATGGCGTTCATCGAAGCCTGCGGCATCAGCTCGGCCAATACCCCGCAGCTGAAGGAAACCAGCCTGTACACCTCGCATGAGGCGCTGCTGCTGGGCTACGAAGAAGCCCTGACACGTCAGGACAGCCTGACCGGCGACTGGTATGACTGCTCTGCACATATGCTTTGGATCGGTGACCGTACCCGTCAGCCGGATCATGCTCATGTGGAGTTCCTGCGAGGCGTGCGCAACCCGGTCGGCATCAAGGTCGGACCGAGCACGCAGCCGGACGATCTGCTGCGTCTGCTTGATATTCTTAACCCAAGTCAGATTCCGGGCCGCATCACCCTGATTGCGCGCATGGGCGCCGACAAGATCACTGAGCTTTTGCCACCGCTTGTGCGCGCAGTGAAGGCCAGTGGTCACCACGTGGTGTGGAGCTCCGACCCAATGCACGGCAATACCATCAAGGCCTCCAGTGGCTACAAGACCCGTAGCGTAAATTCAATTCTGACCGAGATGAAGGGCTTCTTCGAAGTGCACAATGCCGAAGGCACCCATGCCGGCGGCGTTCACTTCGAGATGACCGGCAACGATGTTACCGAATGCATCGGCGGCGCTTATCAGATCACCGAAGAGGGACTGGCCGATCGCTATCATACCCAGTGTGATCCGCGCCTTAATGCCGATCAGTCACTGGAACTGGCATTCCTGATCGCCGATACACTCAAGGCCGCACGCAAGGAGTAAACATGCAACGTACTGAACAGGTATCCGTCCTGTTGCTCAAGATCAGAACCGAGATGGAGGAACTGGAACTTTGGCAGTCCAGCCCTCCCAGTGCGCAGGCGCTGGCCAGCACCCAGCCCTTCTGTGTTGACACCCTGCACTTCACCGAGTGGCTGCAGTGGCTGCTGATACCCCGGCTGCAGGAGATGATCCGCCAGGAGGTTTCGCTGCCTCACAGCAGTCAAATCCATCCCATGGCGGAAGAGGTGTTCAAGCAGATACAGGCAGACACAGACCAACTGCTCGAGCTGATCGAGCAGTTGGACAAGACCCTCTGCACGCTGCACTGAGCCGACACCCAAACATGGACCTCAATTCATGGCTTACGAGAAACATGACAACTTTCTGTTCCGCATCGGCTTTGGTGGTGTAGACCCCTCCGAAAGCCCCAGGGCCAAACGCTGGGGCAAACGGCTTGAATGGCCCATGCTGTTTCTTGCTCTCTGGATCATGGTAGATTGGTACATGCGCTCCCAGAACCTGGGCACTGAGCGTTCAAACCTGTTTACAGACTGGCTGATTTGGCTCGGATTTGTGGCCGAGCTTACAATCATGTTGCTGGTCGTACAGGACCGAGGACGATATCTGCGCCAGAACTGGATGACTTTGGTTATCATTGTCGGCGGCCTGCCTGCCATATGGGGCGCCCACTCTTTCTATGCCGGTGCCATCCGCATGCTGCGCCTGATGGTTGTAGTTGGCATTCTGTTCAAGGTGTCACGCGATCTACGCTCCATTCTGGCGCGGCACAATCTCGGCACGACACTGCTGATCTGCTTCATATTTCTGATCATTTCAGGCCTGGTTATATCCACCCTTGATCCTGCATTCGATACCCCCTGGGATGGTATCTGGTGGGCCTGGGTCACAATTACCACCGTAGGCTATGGTGATATCGTACCCGCCACAAACGAGGGCAGACTGTTTGGCGCGATCCTGATTCTGATCGGGATTTGCATGTTTTCACTGCTGACGGCCAGTTTTTCAGTATTCTTCATCGAAAAGGATGAGGGCGAGATCGCCATCAAGGAACAGCAAAATCTGGAACGCATCCACCACTTGGAAAACAGATTGGAACGCATTGAAGGAAAGCTTGAGCGCGCTCTGATTCTACTTGAGTCGGCACAAAACCGGCCCGTTGATGTCACATCAGAACAGGGAAAAACAACTCGAGGAGACTAGTCTGTGAATTACCTGAGTGAACTTGGTCACAGCTTTCTCCACGCGTTAAAAAACCTGCTGCCCATCGTTGCAGTGGTACTGCTGTTTCAGCTGATTATTCTACAGCAAGTCCCAGAAAACAGCCTCGCCATGGCTGGGGGCTTGCTGATTGTTGCCGTTGGTGTGGCGCTCTTTCTACAGGGACTGGAACTGGGTATTTTTCCGGTCGGCAAAAGCCTTTCCAACCAGTTTGCCCGTCAGGGGTCTTTACCGATACTGCTGGGATTCGGCTTCTGTCTGGGCTTTTCCGCTGTGGTCGCGGAACCTGCACTGATTGCAGTTGCCGATCAGGCACAGCAGATCAGCAATGGGCGCATTGATGCTCTTACGTTGAGAGTACTGGTTGCTGCCTCAGTGGGTGCCGTTACCGCATTAGGGGTGTTCAGAATCATTTTCGGCCACCCGATCCATCACTACATGATCGTTGGTTATATTGTAGTGGTAATTGTCACCTTCTTCGCACCGGAAGAGATTGTTGGCCTTGCCTACGATTCCGGCGGTGTAACAACCAATGTAGTCACTGTCCCTCTGATTGCCGCTCTTGGCATTGGCCTCGCATCCTCTATTCGTGGTCGCAGCCCGCTCAGGGATGGCTTTGGGCTGGTAGCCATGGCTGTAATGGTTCCGATGATCAGCGTACAGCTGTACGGTACATGGGTGTATTCGCAACCCACCTCCGAAGCCGAACTATTGACGCCTTCAAGCGAAAGCGGCGACGGCAACACTCACCCAGTACTCAAAGGCCTGTTGGACCTCGCCACCATGGTGCGCGATGTACTACCAATCATTATCACCATTCTGTTTTTTCAATACCTGATTCTACGACGCCCTCTGGCCAACCCTCGCCAGGTCATATTGGGTTTTATACTGGTCATTGTCGGCCTGTACGCTTTTGTGATCGGCCTGAAACTGGGGCTGTTCCCGATCGGCACCAGCATGGCAGAACAACTGATCGCCCGTGAGGGTTATCTGTTGATCTACCTCTTTGCCTTCATGATCGGTTTTGCCACCACCATGGCAGAACCTGCCTTACTGGCAATCGGCAAGCAGGCCGAAGAAGCGGCAGTTGGCCAAATCAACGCTGCCGCCATTCGCCTGCTGGTGGCACTGGGTGTCGCTGTGGGCATCACGCTGGGTGTGTGGCGACTGGTCCATGGAGACCCTCTCCACTATTACATTATTGGCAGTTACATTCTGGTGATTGGCCTTACACTTATCGCTCCGCGCTACATCGTTGCACTGGCCTACGATTTGGGTGGAGTTACAACGTCAGAAGTGACCGTCCCACTGGTAACCGCACTGGGAATCGGTCTTGCCAGTCAGATTGATGGTCGTAACGTATTGATTGATGGTTTTGGCCTGATCGCCTTTGCCTCAATATTCCCGATTGTAACCGTCATGCTTTATGCCATCTGGGCTGATTGGGCCAACCGTAGAGTCAAACAGGAGTCCGTATGAAATTCACAGCCGTAGTCGGTATTGTGCCTGAGGATATGGAGCAACAGTGTGTCGACAGGGCCCGAGAGTTGGGCGCCGGAGGGATTACCATTATTCAGGGACGCGGTATAAGCAACGAAACTCGAAAGACCTTTTTCGGCTTTGCCTACGATGGCAATCAGTCCGTATTGCTTATGGTGCTTGAACGTCAACTTTCCCTGGAAATACTGAAGGCGTTTGATGCCATCCTTCATGCCGATGACGCCTGCAACTCAAAGGGACTGGTATTCAGCCTCCCGCTTGAGCACTTGCGCGGAATGGATATGGCACAAATCCAGAAGTTTGAACAACATCTAAAAGATTCACTCTGACAGGAGATTACCATGCTGGTACAAGATGTAATGGTCCGCGATGTCGTGATGATTTCGCCCTTCGCAACACTGCGCGAAGCCCTCAGCATGATGAAACGCCGAGACCTGAAGTCTCTGGTTGTGGACAAAAACCATGATTACGATGCATACGGTCTGATCACCTATACCAATATTGTGAAAACCGTGATCGCGGAAAGCGGCGATATTGACCTGCTCAACGTCTATGACGTGTGCGTGAAACCTGCCTTGAGCGTTGGCAAGAGCCTGGCCGTTCGACATGTGGCCGAGTTGATGTCACAACACAGAATCAAACGCATTCTGGTCGTCGAAGACAACGACCTTATCGGCCTGGTGACCATGGATGACATGGTAGAAACACTGCTACAGGAGATTGATTGAGCCCGGGTGAAAACACACGGGCTCAATCTCTCGTTACAGCACTTCCTGCTGCTTGCGTTCACCCACACTGAAAATATGTTCGGCCAGACCTACACCGGTTTCAGCCATGGTTTGATAGGTGTGGTCGGCGCCTGCGCGCGTGATTGCATCAGCGTGGTCGGCAAACATGCTGTGCGCCACGATCACGCCTTCGAAGCCGGACTGTCGCAACTGACGCGCCGCTATGACCTTGGCTTCCACATCATTGGCAGCCAGTATCACATACTCCAGTTTAGGCGCTTCAAGGTTCTTCCAGAGTTGAATATCCTCGGCATCAGCGAACACCACATGACGGCCTCTATGCTGGTGCTCGGCCACTTTGGCCGGGTCTGAGTCCAGGCCTACCATGGCAATATTGCGTTTTTTAAGGTGATCATAGGCTGCCGTGCCTGTACGCCCCATACCAATCACCAGTATGCGCGCATCACCCAGCGACAGCGGCTGCTCGTCTGGATGAAAGCCCTTGCGCTCGAAACGCGACAGCCAGTCACCGAAACGATCGTATAAGGGGTGCGCCATACGGTACAGTGGTGCGGATATCAGGAATGACACCGATACCGCAATTGCCAGCGGGATCAGCCACTGCGGCAGCACAATACTGGCCACAATAAGGCCGAACTCACTGTAATTGGTCAGGCTCAAGCCCGACAGGAAGGCACTTCGTGCCCGCAGTTTGAACATCAGCAGCAGGAAGAAGAACAGAATCCCTTTCAGCGGCAGCAGCACACCCATTACCACCGCGAACACAATCGCATCCATATCCGGCAGACCACCCATACCGATCTGCAGGAAGAAGCCCACCAGAAATACTTCCTTGATGCTCCAAAGCGACTGAGACAGCTCCCCTGCTCGCTTGTGATTGGCCAGTAGAGCACCGAACGCCAGTGCACCCAGCTCAGAGCTGAGGCCAATACTTTCAAAGCCGTGCCCACCTATCACCAGCGCCAGCAACAGCCCCAGCAACACAAGCAGTTCGTCATGCCCGCTGACATCAAGCACCTTGTACAGTATTGGTCGCAGAAGCGGTATGCCAAACACTACCAGCGCCCACATGGAAGGCGTTTTGCCGCTGGCCAGCGCCAGCACCAGCAGTGCCAGAAGGTCCTGCACAATCAGAATTCCGATCGCGACCCTGCCGTGAAAGGCACGCAGTTCCCGCTTGGACTCCAGCACCTTGGCGGCCAGTACCGTGCTGGAAAAGGAGAGAGCAATACCCAGCATCAGAGAGGTGTACCAGTCCAGCTCCATAAAGAAATGTATGCCAGGCATGAAAAGCAAGATAGAGATGACAAAGTGGAGCACACCCCCGCCAATCACTTCGGGACGCACCAGATTCCGAACCTTGAGCTTCAACCCCACCGTAAACAGCAGCAGCAACACCCCCAGATGAGCCAGGTGCTCCAGTACATCGGTGCCCTCAACGGGAATGCCGGCAATGTCACCAGCCGCCACAATGGCGAAGCCCGCCGCCAGGTAGCCGATCAGCGGGGGCAGTCCCACCAGCTTGACCGCCATTCCCAACGAAAAGGCAAAGATAATCCAGACAGCTTCGATCACGCGGTACTCTCCTTATTAACCCGGCGGTAGTTTATATCTGATATAATACCTGCATGAATACAGACGCACGCAAGCTCAGCCCAGAGCAACAGGAACTTCTCAGGCAGAAGGCGATTCGACTCCGCGAGAAGGGTAAAACCTTC
>NZ_JBEPQA010000024.1:0-57356 GCF_040547585.1 Marinobacterium sp. MBR-111 | reverse complement strand
GTATCGTTTCCCCTCGGTCAACTGCTGATAACTCATGGTGATACATCTTTTACTTTGGCGAGCGAAAGCGTACCACTAATCAGCAGTTGGCCACCGCTCGCCGTTCAACCATGAGTGTCGCACTTATTATCTGAACTCCCGGGGGAACATCATAAATGAGGCACAGTACGCTCTCACTATTCTGCAGCTGAGTCACAGCCTCCAACAATGCATGAGGGATCAAATTTTCGACCGATGCTATCGCCGTCACTTCACTGACGTCCTTGCGGGCGATTGAGAGCAGCCCACTCACGGCATTGTGAACCGCCAAGCTAAACCCTGTTGGCGACATTGGTTCATCACCAGCAATGCCTTCCAGCAGGGATAAAGTCAGCGGTGTATCACCATGTCTTGATGCAAAGACGCCAGGAACACCATCAACATCTTCGAGCAGGGGCAAGGCCGCACCAGCAGCACAACGACCCAGCTCGGTAAAGCGTCTCCTCAACATGGGAGGAATCTGTTTCAGGGCTACCTTATGCAGCTCGGCAGGGAGAGAAACTGGCTGCTCCAGCCAGCGACTCCAGTCAGAGGAATCTTCCAGTCCAGGTGCCAATGCATTCCATGCTTGCAACTTGAAACTCAGCAATGTCCTTACTCCTGCCTGCAGTACACTCAAAACCAAGCAGGCCAGCCATCCCAGTCTTGAAACATTGTCCCTGTTGAGGGACAAGCGGATTCTACCTGCACTACAGGTCGATGCAAAGAGCAAGTCGTTTGAACAATGAGGTTACTATGCCTATAATCCGCGGCATTCGGGATTCTGATAACACAAGGAGTTAAGCGTGAAAAAAATTGCTGCGTGCCTCTCGGTCTTTCTTATTCTGGCATCACCTCAAGCCTTTAGTCGTGACACCAAGCATATGCTGTCCATTGAGGAAGCATTTCAGTCACCGGATTTCAAAGAGAAGCTGGATCCGAACATCCGTTTCTATTTTGGTAACCAGAGTCACCCTAAAGTATCACAATCTTTTGGGAATTTCTCGACCAACAAAAAAACCAACGCTTTCAACAAAAGCGATGAAGAAGCCTGTCGCTGGGTAATGCTGTCTGCTCTCCTTACCCTGCAGGAACGCGCAATAAAAGAAGGCGGTAATGCTGTCATAAACATTGCCAGCTACTACAAGAAAAACAAGGTCAGCAGTAATAAAGAGTACGAGTGTCATGCAGGGGCGATCATGGCCGGTGTTGCACTGACCGGCGAAGTGGTCAAGCTTGCCCGCTGAGCAGCCATCCCCATGCATCCGGCTTTGGTACACCAAAGTCCGGATGCACTCTCGACTGACATCTGAAGAGATGTTACATCTACTCCCGCCGATGCAACAACAGCATTACCTGCGCATTAGCTCGAATAAACGACAGCGGGAATACCTCCACAGCAGGCTCTTGATATGCCTTGCTTTATCTCGACATTACCAACGTCCAGCCAAGAGCTGGATAATTGAAGAAGCTACCAACGCCGCTCCCATTATTCACAACTTGCCATCCCCTGCTCATATTAGCCTGAGCCACAGCCATGACCTGGTTTGTTTTACTCTAAGCCCACTTAAAGTTGGGGTTGATATAGAAAAAGTACAACCAAGGCAAAACTTGCAAGCGATGGCAGATATGTTCATGAACAGCAGTGAACTAAAGCGATTGCCCAACTCTGAGCACCAACGACAGTTATATTTCTATCGCGTTTGGTGTGCCAAAGAAGCTTTATACAAGGCCCTGCCGAAATTTGAGCAATCAGAAGCAATCTTAAAAAAGCTTTCGTATTTACAATTAAAAAGCGGACAGTTGGAATGGCAGCTGTCTGAGTTTGAACTGGAGGGCTACCAAGCCGCGATTGTGCACAGCAAACATCCGCACACCGCAGTGGAAATTAAGCATTTTATTGATCTGGATTCGTCTCAAGAACGCTCAGTAACACATTAAACGATTCGGCTTCACCACCAGGCCGAGATCGCCGCGATACCCTGAGCCCCCTGCTCTCGAGCCTGAGCCAAGTCATCTTCACCAAGCCCGCCCAGCGCATAGACCGGCAGCCTGCATTCGGCGACCAGTTCGGCAAAACCTTCCCAACCCAACACCGGTGAACCCGGGTGTGAGCGGGTGGGTTTGACCGGTGACAGGGTGATGAAGTCGACGCCCTTCTCTTGTGCCATGCAGATCTGCTCCACGTTGTGGCAGGAGGCACTGAGCCAGCGCCCCTTGAACTGAGCCCGGCTGTCCAGCGCCTGCAAACGCGCCGACGTCAGATGCAGGTGCTCAGCACACAATGCATTGGCCTGCTCAACGGAGGTATTCACCCCCATCAGAGCATTGAATTCGGCACACAACGGTTGAAGCTGTTGATACCGGTCAGCAAAAGCGGTTTCGCTGAGCGACTTGGTACGCAGCATGACCTGAGTAATGCCCTGCTCCAGCGCCTGTTGCAGTTTTCCTGTACAGGCATCGATGTCATCAACGTCACCGGTGATCAGCAGCCGTGGCGACAGACGTGCGGCTGTAATGATGGGCGTGTTGGCCGCGGGAAAGGCATAGTCATCCAGTGCTTCGGGCGCAACCCAACAAACCGGCTGACCTTCGGCCCCATGCGCTTCACCCTCAAACACAGTCACCTCCCATACATCCAGCAGCACCGACTTGTCAGGATAATGATGCGGAATACGAATCAGAGGGTGTGCCTGTAAAACCTGAATCCCCAACTCTTCAAGCAGCTCACGAGAGAGCGCCTGAGCAACGGGTTCGCCAGGCTCTACCTTGCCACCGGGAAACTCCCACAGACCGCCCTGATGCTTGTCATCGGGTCGACGGGCGATGAGGATGTGACCGCGGCGGTCACGAATGACCGCCGCAGCAACGTGGATCAGTTTAGGCATATCGGATACAGATCAACTGCGGTAATCCGCGTTGATGCTGACGTAGTCATGGGACAGGTCTGTGGTCCAGACCCGTTCGGTGACCTGGCCGCGGTTGAGGACCACATGGATCAAAATTTCTTCTCCGTTCATGACCGCCTGACCGGCTTCTTCGGTGTAGCTGGCCGCACGGCCGCCCTTCTCAACAATGCAGACATCGTTGAGGTAGATCTGCAAAGCGTCCAGATCCAGATTGTCGATCCCGGCACGGCCCACACAGGCCAAAATACGGCCCCAGTTCGGGTCACTGGCAAAGAGCGCCGTCTTGACCAAAGGTGAGTGAGCAATGGTATAGGCAACATCCAGCGCTTCCTTGCTGGTACCCGCTGACTCAACACGTACCTCAACAAACTTGGTCGCACCCTCACCATCTCGCACAATGGCGTGTGACAGTGACAACATGACGCGCTCGAGTGCTTCGGTAAACAGACTGGCCAGCTCGTAGTCCGAGCCGTCAATCAGCACGCCGCTGGCACCTGTAGCCGCCAGCATGCAAGAGTCATTGGTTGAAGTGTCACCATCAATAGTGATGCGGTTGAAAGAGCGGTCCGCCACACTGCTCAACCACTGCTGCAGCAGCGGCTGCGGAACCTCGGCATCGGTAGCGACATAACCCAGCATTGTGGCCATATTGGGCATGATCATGCCGGCGCCTTTGGAGATGCCAGTCAGGGTTACCGTCTTGCCCTTGTATTCAAACTGTTCGCTGGCCGCCTTGGGGCGGGTATCGGTGGTCATAATGCCCGAAGCAGCCTGCTCCCAGTTGTTTTCCGACAGATCGGCTTTGGCCGCGTCCAGTGCCGACAGAATCTTCGCTACCGGCAGTGGTTCACCGATCACACCGGTGGAAAACGGCAGCACTGCTCCTACCGGCACATCACACAAGTCTGCAACGGCTTCACAACAGCTCATCGCATCACGCATGCCCTGCTCCCCAGTGCCCGCGTTAGCGTTACCGGTATTAATCAGCATATAGCGTGAACCGGCCTGGCCCAGGTGCTGCTTGCAGATGCGCACCGGCGCAGCGCAAAAGGCATTCAGTGTAAACACACCCGCCAGCGAGCTGCCTTCGGCCAGCTCCATCAGCACAATATCGCGTCGGCCCGGTTTCTTGATCCCTGCGGATGCGATACCCAGACGAAATCCCTTAACCGGATGTAACGGTGGCAAAGTAGCCGGACCAACTGCCATGATGCTGTTTTCCTTAGTAATTAACTGATTTTACCGTGACACTGTTTATATTTTTTGCCTGACCCACAGGGACAGGGGTCATTGCGACCAACTTTCGGGGCGTTACGCACATAAGGCTCGGCATTCTCGGCAGATTCGTCACTCGCCGCCTGAGCCTGCTCGGCTTCAGAGCCGGCCATGGCACTGCCCTGAGCGTGTTCAAAGTTCATCTGCTGACGTTCGGCCTGGGCGCGGCGCTCGGCTTCCATACGTTCCACTTCTTCCTGCTCACGCACCTTCACATGACTCAGAATGCGGATCACATCGCGTTTGATGTTATCAAGCAGGTCCTGGAACAGAGCAAAGGCTTCGCGCTTGTATTCCTGCTTGGGGTTTTTCTGCGCATAACCACGCAGATGGATACCCTGACGCAACAGGTCCATAGTCTGCAAATGCTCTTTCCAAAGCGTGTCGAGGACCTGCAGCATCACCTGTTTCTCGAACATGCGCAGTGTTGGGGCGCCAACAACCTCTTCCTTCGCCTTATAGGCCGATACGATTTCGTGATTGATTTTCTCGCGCAGGGTTTCCTCATGCAGCGAATCATCTTCATCCAGCCACTGCTGTATCGGCATCTGAAGAGCAAATTCAGTTTCCAGCGCTTTTTCCAGCGCCGGTACATCCCACATCTCTTCAAGACTCTGCGGCGGGACATGTTCGCTGATGGTGTTTTCAATCACTTCATCACGCACTGAGGCGATGGTTTCGGAAATATCATCCGATGCCATCACTTCGTTACGCTGGTCATAAATCACGCTGCGCTGATCGTTGGCGACATCGTCATATTCAAGCAGCGACTTGCGGATATCAAAGTTGCGACCTTCTACCTTGCGCTGTGCCTTTTCGATGGCGTTGGTCACCATCTTGTGCTCAATCGCTTCACCCTTTTCCATGCCCAGTGCCTGCATGAACTGGCGCACACGCTCGGAGGCGAAGATACGCATCAGGTCATCTTCCATCGACAGGAAGAAGCGGGATGACCCAGGGTCGCCCTGACGGCCGGCACGACCGCGCAACTGGTTGTCGATACGACGGGATTCATGGCGTTCGGTACCGATAATGTGCAACCCCCCCGCTTCGATCACAATATCGTGGCGTTCACGCCATTCGCGCATGGCTTCATCAACTTCAGCCTGACTACTGTCAGCCGACATTGCTTCCAGCTCAGCTTCCAGCTTGCCGCCAAGCTTGATGTCCGTACCACGACCCGCCATGTTGGTAGCGATGGTAATTGCGCCAGGACGGCCTGCTTCAGCAATGATTTCAGCCTCACGCCCATGATTCTTGGCGTTGAGAACGTTATGCGGAATGTCTTCTTTCTTCAGCAGTGCCGACAGCAGTTCCGATGACTCAACCGAAGCCGTGCCCACCAATACAGGCCGGTTATGTTCACGGCAATGGCGAATTTCCTTGACGATCGCCTGATATTTTTCCTCGATGGTGAGGAACACGATGTCATTGTAGTCCTTACGCTGCACCGGACGGTTGGTGGGAATAACCACCACATCAAGGCCGTAGATCTGACGCAGTTCGAACGCTTCAGTATCGGCCGTACCGGTCATGCCAGACAGCTTTTCATACAGACGGAAGTAGTTCTGGAAGGTGGTTGAAGCCAGTGTCTGGCTTTCCATCTGGATCTGAACGCCTTCTTTCGCTTCAACAGCCTGATGCAACCCTTCAGACCAGCGACGCCCAGGCATGATACGGCCGGTATGCTCGTCAACGATGACGATCTGGCCGTTCTGAATAATGTAGTCTTTGTCACGCTGAAACAGATAGTGGGCTCGCAGTGCGGCCAGCACATGGTGCAACAGGTTCAGGTTTTGCGGCGCATACAGGCTTTCACCTTCGTTAAGCATGCCGTGTTCGATCAGAAGATCTTCCACCAGCTGATGGCCGGCTTCGGTCAGCTCGACCGTGCGGTTTTTCTCATCAACCGCAAAATGCTCATCGACAACCTGTTCAGTATCTTTCGGATCCAGCTCACCATGGAACTGCTGCAGATTGGGGATCAGCTGATTGATCTTCTGATAGGTGGCTGAGCTGTCTTCCGCCGGCCCTGAAATGATCAGAGGGGTACGCGCCTCATCGATCAGGATGGAGTCAACTTCATCGACAACCGCGAAGCAGAAGTCACGCTGCACCTTGTCAGCAAGACTGAACGCCATATTGTCGCGCAGGTAGTCAAAGCCGAATTCGTTGTTGGTACCGTAAGTGATGTCACAGGCATAGGCTGCACGCTTGGATTCCGGGTCCTGCCCGGAGCGCACGACACCAACGCTCAGACCAAGGGATTCGTACAGCGGGCGCATCCAGTCGGCATCACGCTGGGCCAGGTAGTCGTTCACGGTGACAACATGCACGCCACGCTGAGGCAAGGCGTTAAGGTAAACGGCCAGGGTGGCGACCAGCGTCTTGCCCTCACCGGTCTTCATCTCGGCCACTTTGCCTTCATGCAGTGCCAGACCACCGATCAGCTGGACATCAAAGTGCCGCATGCCCATCACACGCTTGGAGGCTTCCCGCACAGCGGCAAAGGCTTCGGGCAGGACCTTGTCCAGCGGCTCCGCCTGTTCCAGACGCTTCCTGAACTCAACTGTCTTGCCTTTCAACTCGTCATCGGAGAGCGCTTCAAAGGCCTCCTCCAGCGTGTTGATCTGCTTGACGATCTTGCCAAGGCGCTTCAGTTCGCGCTCGTTTTTACTTCCCAGAATCTTCTTGAACAGTGAGGTCAGCATAATTCGACTTTTAACCGGTTGAATGCAAAGAGGCGGGAGTAAGCCCGGAGATCCTTTGCCTGAAAAAATGGATACGACATTCTACCTGTATTGGGGCAGATAGTTGAATGTCAATGCGATACAAATTTGACTTGGTGCCGGAACAGCAAAAACCGGCCCTGAAAACGACAAAACCGGCACGGGGCCGGCTTTGTTGGTCAGCGGTAGCGAGTGATCAACCCGCCGCAACCGGACGATGGTAGGAAATAGGGGCAGCCTGTTCCTGGCCTTCAAAAGTAACCAGCTCCCAGGCATCTTCGGTTGCCAGCAGTTCGCGCAGCAACATGTTGTTCAGGTAATGACCGGACTTGTACCCGTAGAATTCGCCAATCAGGCTTTTGCCCAACAGGTAGAGATCACCGATTGCATCCAGCACCTTGTGTTTGACGAACTCGTCTTCGTAGCGCAGACCGTCTTCATTCAGGATCTTGAAGTCATCAACCACGATGGCGTTCTCGAAGCTGCCACCGAGTACCAGGTTCTGCGAGCGCAAGTATTCGATATCGCGCATAAAGCCAAAGGTGCGCGCCCGGCTGACTTCCTTCACGAAGGAGGTGCTGGAGAAGTCCAGTACTGCTTCCATGTTCCGGTTGGCAAAAGCCGGGTGATCAAATTCGATACAGAAACCCACTTTGAAACCATCAAAAGGACGGAAGGTAGCGGTTTTGCCTTCGTTGCTGACGGTTACTTCCTTCTTGATGCGAATGAACTGCTTCGGGGCATTTTGCTCTTCGATGCCGGCAGACTGAACCAGGAATACGAAGGGAGCAGCACTGCCATCCATGATGGGAACTTCTTCAGCACTCAGTTCCACCAGCGCGTTGTCTATACCCAGCCCTGCCAATGCCGACAACAGATGCTCGACCGTCGCAACACGGATGCCATCGCGCGCCAGGTTGGTCGACAGCGTCGTATCGGCTACGTTATCAGCACGAGCCTCGATCTCGAAAACAGGATCCAGGTCAACTCGTCGAAACACGATGCCAGTATTGACCGGCGCCGGCTTCAGCGTCAGGTACACCTTCTGGCCGGTATGCAGACCGATGCCGGTGGCCTTGATGCTGTTCTTGAGAGTGCGCTGTTTGATCATCCGCTTCGCCAACCTAAAATGTTACAAAAATATCAGGAAATTCTAACAAACAAGTGACACCTTCATCAATCTAAAGGTTCTCATCTGCCTGTTTTCTAGTCAGCCTGACGCCGCAGAAATGTCGGGATATCCAGACTTCCGTAGTCATCCCGACGCCCGTTCTGGTCAACGCCTGAATCCTGCTGAGGCTTGTCCAGCAGCGCTTCCTCACGCTGACGACGCAGAATGGTCGGCAGCTCGATTTCATCCAGGTTGAGCGATCCATCCTGTTTGCGACTGGTCGGCGCATTGCCCTGAACCACTTTCATCGACTGATTGCGCGCACGATCAAGTCCTGTGGCAACGACAGTTACCTTGATTTCATCACCCAGAGACGGATCAATAACGGTACCGACCACAATGGTGGCATCTTCATCGGCGTACTGCTCGACGATGTTACCCACCTCGGTAAATTCACCCAGACTCAGATCTTCACCTGCCGCGATGTTGACCAGAATACCACTGGCACCACGCAGGTCGATATCTTCCAGCAGCGGGCTGCGAATGGCGGCTTCGGCTGCCTCTTCGGCACGATTGTCACCACGCGCAACCGCACTGCCCATCATCGCCATGCCCATTTCAGACATAACGGTTCGCACGTCGGCAAAGTCGACGTTAATCATGCCCGGACGGGTAATCAGGTCGGCAATCCCCTGTACGGCGCCCTTAAGCACATCGTTGGCTGCACTGAACGCATTGACCAGACTGCAGTTTTTACCCAGCACCTGCATCAGTTTCTCATTCGGAATAATAATCAGGGAGTCGACCGCATCACGCAGCTCACTGATGCCCTCTTCCGCAATTTTCATCCGCTTGCGGCCCTCGAACGGGAACGGACGGGTGACCACTGCCACGGTCAGAATACCCAGTTCGCGGGCGACCTCGGCCACAATGGGTGCGGCACCGGTTCCGGTCCCACCGCCCATGCCGGCAGTAATGAATACCATATCAGCCCCGGCCAGTGTTTCAGCGATCCTCTCGCGATCCTCGATCGCCGCCTGGCGACCAATATCCGGGTTGGCACCTGCACCCAGCCCTTTGGTCAGCTCACCGCCGATATGCAGCGCCGTACGGGCAGCATTACGGCTCAGTGCCTGAGCATCGGTATTGGCACAGATGAATTCGACACCTTCAACCTCTTTGTTGACCATATACTGTACGGCGTTGCCACCACCGCCACCGACACCGATAACCTTAATCAGCGCACTCTGCGTAACACTTTCAACCAGTTCAAACATGTTTTCCTCCTTACCGGGCGCCTGCCACTACCTTCCGGCACTACCGGCAACTGCATTAATGAATTTCGCTCTTAGAAGTTGCCCTGCAACCATTCCTTGAACCGTTTCAGATACACACCCGGATTAGGTCTGGGCATGCGCGGACGTTCCTGCGGTACCGCAACCAGCTCAGTGCCAGTCTCTGCGGCGATGGGTGCCATCGGCACCTCATGATCCTGTTTGGCATAGTGCAGCAAGCCAATGCTGGTGGCATAGATCGGGTTGCTAAGCTGAGCCTCCAGCCCCCGAATGCCCTGCGGTCTGGCCAACCGTACCGGCATGTGGAAAATTTCTTCCGCCAGCTCCACGGCACCTTCCATCTTGGCGGTGCCACCGGTCAGCACGATGCCGGCTGCTACCAGATCCTCAAAGCCACTGCGACGCAGTTCGGCCTGAATCAATGTGAACAACTCTTCGTACCGCGGCTCAACCACTTCAGCCAGCGCCTGGCGGGACAGATCCCGTGCGGGGCGGTCACCCACACTTGGCACCTTGATCATTTCGTCCGCATGGGCGAGCTGAGCCAGTGCACAGGCGTATTTGATCTTGATCTGTTCCGCATGCTGCGTCGGCGTGCGCAGCGCCATGGCGATATCGTTGGTTACCTGATCACCGGCAATCGGAATAACCGCCGTATGGCGAATCGAGCCGCCAGTAAAGACAGCAATGTCGGTAGTGCCACCGCCGATATCGACGATACAAACGCCCAGGTCCTTCTCGTCATCGGTCAAGACCGCATAGCTGGACGCCAGCTGCTCCAGCACTACGGCATCCACCTCAAGGCCGCAACGGCGGATGCATTTTTCAATATTCTGAATCGCGTTGATCGCCCCCGTAACGAGGTGCACCTTGGCCTCCAGCCGCACGCCCGACATTCCCAGTGGCTCTTTGATCCCTTCCTGATTATCGATCAGATACTCCTGCGGCAGGATATGGATGATTTTCTGATCCGCTGGGATGGCCACGGCACGCGCTGCATCAATCACGCGTTCAAGATCATAGTCTGACACTTCGCGATCACGCACGGCCACGATGCCATGGGAGTTCAGGCTGCTGATGTGGCTTCCGGCGATTCCCACCGTGACCCCGTGGACCTTGCAGCCGGCCATCAGTTCAGCCTCTTCCACGGCACGCTGGATCGAGCTGACAGTTGATTCAATATTGACCACCACACCACGCTTCAACCCGCGTGAAGGCTGGGAACCGACGCCAACGATCTCGATTGTGCCCTGTGGGGTCATTTCGCCCACCAGACACACCACCTTCGAGGTGCCGATATCGAGTGCGACGATCATGTTACCTGCCATATCGCCCTTAACCTGCATTATCCTGTCCTGCTCCTGCGCGCCAGCTAACGGCCACGCCATTGGTATATCGAATATCGATCTGCTCTATCTGCCCCGCCTTTTCGGCCAGATTCTGGCGATAGATGCTTAAAAAACGTTTCAGCCGCGGTACCAGTTGCTCACGGCCGGCAATAACGCGAATACCGTTATCCAGCTCCAGTGTCCAGGCACCACGCGTTTCCAGTGTCAGGCCCGTAAGTCGCAGCCCTTCACTGGAAAACATCCGGTTCAGGTCATGAAATTGCTGCATGATCCTGACCGTTTCATGGGCTGGCCCACTCAAACGTGGCAGCGCACGGTATTCCGGTTTCAGCTCGGGCCAGAAAATATCGCCCTGGTGGTTCAGAAGCCCCTTGTCACCCCAGCGGGCAACCGGCACCTCCTCTTCCAGTTGTACCTCCAGCGAAGGCGGCCACTGCCGTCTGACACTGGCGCTGTGCACCCAGGGATCACCGACCAACTGCTCCTGAATCTGCTTCAGATCCAGCTGCAGCAGCGGACTGGTGAGGCCTCCGGCCAGTGTCTGTGCAAGCGCGGTTTTGTCCAGATGGCGTGTCGCCCCCGCCATACGGATCTCAGCCACCGGCTGATTCAGCCAGCCCCAGAGCTCACGCAGCGCCGAGCTGCCAATGCCGACAAACACCACCAGCAGCGTCAGCAACACAACACTGCGCCAGTAGCGATCCAGCCCCTGTTGTGTGTGTTGTTCGACACTGCTCCTGCTCATGAGCTTACTCCCGCTCCCCTGCCGTACGCAGGATTTCAACCACCAGCTGACTGAAGCTGATACCCGCCTCACGGGCGGCCATGGGCACCAGACTGTGGTCTGTCATGCCAGGCGCTGTATTCACCTCCAGCAACTGGAACTGCCCATTGGCATCCATCATCACATCCACACGGCCCCAACCATGGCAACCGGCAATCTTGAATGCCTGCTGCACCAACTGCTGCAAAGACTCGGTCTGCTCCGGCGAAAGTGCGGTTCTGAAGTGGTAAGCGGTATCTGCCGCTTCATACTTGGCCGTGAAGTCATAGAAATCATGCGGTGTTTCCAGCCGAATCACCGGCAAGGTTTCATGCCCCAGCACCGCCACTGTAAATTCCGGCCCATCCACCCACTGCTCGGCAATCACACTGCTGTCATAGGCGGTTGCCTGAGCAAAGGCGGCCTCCAGTTCGGCACGGGTGCGCACCTTGCTCATGCCGATACTGGAGCCTTCATGTGCAGGCTTGACCATGATCGGATACCCCAGACGGGCTTCAACAGCCCCAAGGTCGGCACCTTCGTCCAGCACGGCAAATGCCGGTGTCGGCAACCCTGCGCCCTGCCACAGCAGCTTGCAGCGCAATTTGTCCATACCCAACGCCGATGCGCAGACACCGCTGCCGGTGTAGGGCTTGTGCATCATTTCCAGCAGTCCCTGAATGGTGCCGTCCTCGCCACCACGGCCATGCAGAATCAGGAAGGCACGGTCAAAATCGGCCTGCAGCAGCTGTGCAACGGGGTCACGCCCATCTGCCGCAAGGTCGACAGCAAAGGCATCCACACCTGCAGCCTGCAACCCGCGCAGTACTTCGGCACCGCTGCGCAGCGAGATTTCACGCTCAGCGGAGCGCCCTCCCATGATGACGGCCACACGGCCAAAGGCAGCCGCTTCCGATGCATCCAGTCGCCACTCATTCATGCTTTATTCTCCGCATCGACCGCTGTAAGACTTTCCTGTTTCAACTGATGCGCCAGACTGGCGATGTTACCGGCCCCCTGCGTCAACACCAGATCACCGGGCTGCAGCACATTGCGCAACACTTCTGCCACATCATCGGGCCCCTCAACAAACACCGGTTCAACGCCCCGCTGGCGAATACTGCGGCACAGACTACGCGAGTCCGCACCGGGTATCGGTTCTTCACCGGCCGGGTAGACCTCCATCAGCAACAGCAGGTCCACTTCCGACAGCACCTGTACAAAGTCTTCGTACAGATCTCGTGTACGGGTAAAGCGGTGTGGCTGATAGATCATTACCAGACGCCGATCGGGCCAGCCTTCGCGTACCGCACGAATAACCGCCTGCACTTCACGTGGGTGATGACCATAGTCGTCCACCAGCGTGGCACTGCCGTTAGCCAGTGGCAGCTCGCCCAATACCTGAAAGCGGCGCCCAACACCTTCGAATTTTTCCAGTGCCCGCACGATGGCGGCATCATCGATCTGCTCGTCAGAAGCAACTGCAATGCACGCCAGCGCATTCAGTACGTTGTGCCGCCCAGGCATGTTCAGGCACACCTCAAGGGGCTTCTGTCCCGCCGGACGCTCAACCCTGAAACGGGTTTGCATGCCGTTCTGTCGCAGATTCAGCGCACGGTAGTCAGCGCCTTCATGGAAGCCATAGGTCAGGGTTGGTCGGCTGACCTCGGGCAGAATCTCACGCACCACTGGATCGTCGGTACAGAGTACGGCCAGACCGTAGAACGGCAGGTTGTGCAAAAAGCTGACAAAGGTCTGCTTCAGCTTGCCGAAGTCGCCGCCATAGGTGTCCATATGGTCAGCATCAATGTTGGTTACGATGGCGACCATTGGCTGCAGGTGAAGAAAGGAAGCATCACTTTCATCCGCTTCGGCGACCAGATATCGGCTGCCGCCAAGCTGCGCATTGGTACCGGCACTGGTGAGTCGACCACCAATCACAAAAGTGGGATCGAGCCCACCTTCCGCCATGATGGATGCCATCAGGCTGGTGGTGGTGGTTTTGCCGTGAGTGCCTGCCACCGCAATGCCGTGGCGGTAGCGCATCAGCTCGGCCAGCATTTCGGCTCGACGCACCACCGGAATGCGCAGCTCGCGCGCAGCGGCCACTTCCGGGTTGGTTTCGTTCACCGCAGTTGAGGTCACGATGACATGAGATCCGACTACATTACCTTCGGCGTGACCGATAAAGACCTGAGCACCGAGCGATTTCAGCCGATCCGTGGTGGCGGACGGGCGGATATCAGAGCCGGATATCTCGTAACCCTGGTTCAGCAGGACTTCGGCGATGCCACACATGCCAACGCCACCGATACCGACAAAATGGATGCGGCGAATACGGCGCATCTCGGGCACCTCGTAGACTTTTACGCTGCGGTTCACCGCTGTCACTTCATAACCTCCAGACAGATTTCTGCCACTGTCGTGCTTGCCTCGGGACGGGCCTGCTCACGCGCCCGCTCGGCCATCTGCAATAATTGTTCTCGACTGCCAAGTTCGCTCAGCAGAGCGGCCAACCGCTCCGGGTTCAACTCAGACTGCTGCACCACTCGCGCAGCACCGGTCTGTTCCAGATGCCGCGCATTAGCGGTCTGGTGGTCATCCACTGCATGGGGGAAGGGCACAAAAATGGCACCCAGCCCTGCAATCTCGATTTCGCTCACGGTCAGGGCGCCTGAGCGACACAGCACCAGATCGGCCCAGCCATAGGCTTTGTCCATCCGATCGATAAACGGCACCACACTGGCCGTGACGCCCGCTTCGGCATAAGCCGCCGTGGTTGAGTCCAGGTGACGCTTGCCGGTTTGATGCCAGACTTCCGGGCGCTGTTCCTGTGGCAGCAGCGCCAATGCCCTGGGCAACATCTCATTGATCGCCAGCGCGCCCAGACTGCCTCCCACTACCAGCAGACGCAACGGACCTTCACGGCCGGCAAAGCGTTCGACCGGCGGCGCCAGCTCAAGAATTGGTCCGCGTACCGGATTGCCGGTGGTGATAACATCCCCGCGCCCGGCAAAAGCCTGCGGAAAGGCCTGCAATACTTTGCTCGCCAAACGTGCCAGTGTGCGGTTGGTCATGCCCGGAATCGCATTCTGCTCATGCACCACAACCGGAACGCGTAACAGCCATGCCGCCAGACCACCCGGGCCTGAAGCAAAACCGCCCATACCCAGCACGACATCCGGCTTGGCGCGGTGTAACACGCCCAGCGCCTGCCCAAGCGCACGAGCAAGACGGAAGGGTGCCAGAAGCAGGCTTAACCGCCCCTTGCCACGCAGCCCCGTTACTGAAATTCTGTACAGCGGGATGCCGGATTTGGGCACAATTTCGTTCTCGATACCAACCTGACTGCCCAGCCATTCGACCACAACACCTCGCTGACGCAGAATATCGGCCGTTGCCAGCGCCGGAAATACGTGACCTCCGGTACCACCTGCCATGATCAATACCTTGCGTGAGGTGTCACTCATGCTGGTCGCTCCTCCAGTTTCAGTATTCGCCGTACCAGTGGCAATTCGCGTGGTACCTGCTTCAGCTGCTGACACTTGAGTTCGTAATCAACGCGCAGCACGATCGCGATCATCCCGGCACAAACCAGCAAACTGGACCCACCGTAACTGAGCAATGGAAGCGTCAGCCCCTTGGTGGGCAGGGCTCCCACGTTAACGCCGATATTGATCAGCGCCTGACCGGCAATGATGAAACCGAAGCCATACACCATATAAGCCCTGAAGAACTGCTGCATTTTTTCAGCACGACGACCAATGATAAAAATCCTGGCCACCAGCAACACATAAAGCGCCACTACTATCAGTGCCCCCAGCAACCCCAACTCTTCCGCCAGTACCGAGTAGACAAAGTCAGTATGCGCCTCGGGCAGGTAAAACAGCTTCTGCACACTGTTGCCCAACCCGGTACCAAACCAGTCGCCCCGTCCAAAGGCGATCTGCGCCTGCGACAGCTGATAGCCGCTGCCATAAGGGTCAGCCCAGGGGTCGGTAAAACTTTTCAGGCGCTCAAGCCGGTAGGGCTGAGCAAAGGCCAGCAATCCAACCAGCAGGCCGGCTGACACTACAACCACCAGCAGCTGCATGAACCGCATGCCGCCCAGAAACACCATGCCGGCTACGGTGCCGACGAGTACAACCAGTGCACCGTAGTCTGGCTCCATAAGCAGGGCCACACCGTAAAAACCCATCGGAATGGCCGGCTTGACCACGCCCCACCAGCCGCTGCGGACTTCCGCCAAACGCCTGACAAGGTAACCGCTGATGAAAATCACCATGCACGCCTTGGCGATTTCGGAGGCCTGAATATTGATAGGCCCCACGCCGATCCAGCGCCGCGAACCATTCACTTCACGACCAATACCGGGAATCAACACCAGTATTAGAAACGCGAGACCGATCAGCAGCAGCACACCACTGTATTTTTCCCAGGCTCTGACCGGCACCATCAGCGCCAGGGTGCCACTCACCAATGCAACCAGCAGAAACCCGCCATGGCGCAGGATGAAATGACCCGGTGAACCAAAATCGCGCGCCGCCACATCCATGGACGCGGACGTAATCATCACCAGCCCGGTCAGCATCAAGGCAAGTGTGCTTACCAACAGCAAGGGGTCCAACGGCGCCACTCCTGCTGGCACTTGCAGCCTGGCGGGGATCTGAATGGATGGCAGCGCCAGTCTCATGACAGCCCCTCCACCGCCTGAATGAACATCTGCCCACGCTCGCTGTAACCCGAAAACATGTCGAAGCTGGCACAGGCTGGCGACAGCAGTACTACATCACCCGGACGGGCAAGCTCCGCTGCACACTGCACCGCTTCCGCCATGCTGCCAGCAAAATGATGCCGAGGCCCTGCAACCTCTGCCGCGATCAGATTGGCATCGCGACCGATCAGTACCAGATCACGACTGTAGCAACGCAGCGGTGCGGCCAGTGACACAAAAGACTGGTCCTTGCCAACACCACCTGCAATCAGAATCAGACGAGCATCACCTTCCAGCGTAGCCCCCAACCCCTCCAGTGCCGCCAGCGTAGCGCCGACATTCGTGCCCTTGGAGTCGTTGTAATAGCTCACACCCGCAACGTCCGCGACCCACTGGCAGCGATGCGCCAGGCCCGCAAACTTCTGCAGCGCTCTGAGGGACGCGTCACGTGGAATATCAACCGCATCCGCCAAGGCCAACGCCGCCAGACCATTGGCCAGATTGTGGCTGCCGCGAATTTTCAATGCCGAAGCCGGCAACAGTGGTTCAAGCCCACAGGCGAGCCAGGCTTCACCCTCATGATCCAGCAAGCCATAATCCTTGAGATCCGGTCGATTAAGACCAAAGCTGCGCAACTGCACCCCCTGAGCCAGCAGGGGCTGAGTCAGTGGGTCCTCACGATTGGCAACCACGACAGCAGCGCCACGGTAAATGCGCTGCTTGGTCAGGGTATAGTCTTGCATGCCGTTGTAACGATCGAGATGATCAGGGCTGACATTCAGAACGGTCGCTGCGGCTGCGCGCAGTTCATGCGTGGTTTCCAGCTGAAAACTGGACAGCTCAAGCACAAACAGCTCAGCGGGGTCCTGCAGCAAATCCAGTGCCGGAGTACCGATATTCCCCCCCACACCCACCTTGATACCGGCTGCTGCAGCCATCTCACCTACCAGTGTGGTCACGGTACTTTTGGCATTGGAGCCGGTAATGGCCACGATGGGAGCCTTGGCTTCACGGCAGAACAGGTCGATATCACCCAACAACGGCACACCTGCCGCCACGACAGAAGCGATAACCGGATGCCTTTTGTCCACTCCCGGGCTGATGATCAGCTCACCGGCACGACCAAGCCAGTCGGCATCAAGCTCACCCAATCGAAGCTCTACAGATGGAAATTCAGCGCGAAAGGCATCAGCCCCGGCCGGAGCCTCGCGTGTGTCGCAGACCGCAAAATGCAGCCCTCGCCGATGCAGGTAGCGCGCACAGGACAACCCGGTCTGGCCCAGACCGATGATGATGCGCTGCTTGTCAGTCGTAATCAGACTCACCCTGCTCTCCTGCTCGAAACTATCGTTAACGAATCTTCAATGTCGCCAGACCAATCAACACCAGCACCACAGTGATGATCCAGAAACGCACGATGACCCGCGGTTCCGGCCAGCCCTTTAATTCAAAATGGTGATGGATCGGCGCCATGCGAAAAATACGCCGCCCTGTTAGCTTGAATGAGGCCACCTGCAGGATCACGGAGATGGTTTCCATCACGAACACCCCGCCCATGATCACCAGTACCAGCTCCTGCCGCACGATGACGGCAATCACTCCCAGAGCTGCACCCAGTGACAGGGCACCTACGTCACCCATGAACACCTGAGCCGGGTAGGTGTTGAACCAAAGAAATCCCAGACCGGCCCCAACAATGGCACCACAAAAGATGATCAACTCACCGGAGCCAGCCACGTATGGAATGTGCAGATAGTTGGCAAACTGAACGTGACCACTCAGATAGGCAAATACGGCCAGCGCCGCCGCCACCATCACCGTCGGCATGATCGCCAGGCCATCAAGGCCATCGGTCAGGTTGACCGCATTGGAGCTGCCCACAATGACGAAGTAGGTGAAGACAATGAAGAAAATCCCCATATCGATGGCGATATCCTTGAAAAACGGCAAAATCAGCTGAGTTTCCACTGGTGACTGCGCCGTCATGTACAGCACTACGGCGGCACCCAGCCCGCCAATCGACTGCCAAAAATACTTCCAGCGTGCAGGCAAACCGCGAGGGTTCTTCTCGATCACCTTGCGCCAGTCATCCACCCAGCCGACGGCACCGAAGATCAGCGTTACAATCAACGTCACCCAGACATAGCGGCTGGTCAGATCGCTCCACAGCAACGTACTGATGGCGATGGAGAGCAGAATCAGAGCCCCCCCCATGGTAGGCGTTCCCGCTTTGCTCAGATGTGATTGGGGGCCGTCAGAACGGATCGCCTGACCGATCTGTTTTTCCTTAAGGCGCGTAATCAACCAGGGACCCAGAAAGAGCGACAGGCCCAGAGCGGTCAGGATTCCCATGATGCCGCGCAGGGTGATGTAGCGGAACACCCCGAAGCCGGTATAAAACTGTGACAGGTATTCAGCGAGCAACAAAAGCATGGTTTCAGTTATCCCCTTTCAACAAGGCCGCAACTACCCTGTCCATTGCGGCACTGCGCGAGCCCTTGACCAGAAGGGTCAGCTGTTCCTGCGGCAGTGCCTGAATATGTGTTATCAGTTGTGTTTGTGTCGCAAAATGCTCGGCTCCCTGCCGGATCGCCGCATAGGCATCGGCCGCTGCACGCATGGCAGAGCCGGTTACCAGCAGCTGATCAATATCACGCTCGGCCGCATAGCGACCCACTTCGGCATGCAGCTGTTTCGATTGCTCGCCCAGCTCTGCCATGTCACCCAGTACCAGCACACGATGCCCTGGCAGCTGGGCCAGCAGATCGATGGCTGCCTTTACCGCATCGGCATTGGCGTTGTAGCTGTCATCAATCACCAACGCGCCGCTGTCAAGGCGATGTGGACTGAGACGCCCCGCCACCGACCGGCACTGATCCAGTACACCGGCAATTTTTGACAACGATCGCCCTGCCGCCACCCACGCCGCCGCCGCCGCCGTTGCATTGGCCACGTTGTGGCGCCCAAGCAACTTCAACGATACCGGCAGCTGTTCTGTACCGTCATCCAGCACAAAACGCCAGCTGCCATCCGCATTCATCTCCAGCTTTGAGGCACTGACATCGGCAGCGCCATTTTCGACGCCAAAGCTGATCATGCGACGTTTTAGCCGCTGCAGGCGCTCAATCCAGGCCGAGGCATGGGGCGAGTCCAGATTGACAACCCCCACGCCACCTTCGGGCAGCCCTTCAAAAATTTCGCCCTTGGCACGCACCACACCCTCAAGGCCGCCGAAGCCTTCCAGATGGGCACCCATCGCATTATTGAGTATCGCCACATCAGGGCGGGTCATGGCTGTGGTGCGAGCAATTTCGCCCTGTGCACTGGCGCCCAGTTCGATCACGGCGGCCTCATGCTCGGGTGACAGCTCCAGCAGCGTCAGCGGGGCGCCAATTTCGTTATTCAGGTTACCCCGGGTTGCCAATACCTTGCCGCTGGTGGCCAATAGCCGTGCCAGCATCTCTTTCACCGTGGTTTTGCCGCCACTTCCTGTGACGGCAAACACGGGTGCACGGAACAGCGAGCGGTTGTATCCGCCCAGCTGCCCCAATGCCTTTAGGGTGTCGGTGACAACCAACTGAGGCAGGGTTGTGTTCATCAACTGACTCACAACCACGGCCTCAGCCCCCTTCAACTCGGCAGCACCGACAAAATCGTGACCATCAAAATTAGGGCCCTTCAATGCCACAAACAGATCACCCGACTGCAACTGCCGGCTATCCGTGACAACCCTTGCGACGGTCCTGTTCTCTCCTTGAAGATGCGCTCCGAGCACCTGCTTGAGCTCATCCAGTTCGAAGGCGCGCATCATACATCAGCTCCCTGTTTCAATACACGCAAGGCGTGCTCATGATCACTGAATGGGTGGCGTGTTCCATCTATTTCCTGATAGTTTTCATGCCCTTTTCCGGCAATCAGTACGAGATCGCCGGGACCGGCATGACTCACAGCCCAGCGAATGGCAGTTGCACGATCCTGCTCCACATGCAGGCGCGCAGTCGCAGGCACCCCTGCCATAACCTCACGAATGATCTGCTCGGGTGGTTCACTGCGTGGATTATCACTGGTCAGCACCAGCCGATCGGCAAGCTTTGCTGCAACAGCGCCCATTTCAGGCCGCTTGCCCCGGTCACGATCACCGCCACAGCCAAATACACACCAGAGATGCCCACTGCCAGGCTGGTGCAGGCGCAACGCCTGCAATGCCTGCGCGAGCGCATCCGGGGTATGGGCATAATCAACAACGACCAGCGGTTGCCCTTCGGCCTGAGGTAAACACTCCATACGTCCGGCCACCGGCCTGACTGCACCAAGGGCTGACGCGATCTGCTCAAGATTGAAACCCAGCAGCTGCAGAAGGGTTGCACTCAGCAGCAGATTACTGACGTTAAAGCTGCCCAGCAGGGCCGAATGCACTCGCTGATGACCCTGAGGGGTTGTAAGCTCAAACCGGCAGCCGCTGGCATCAAACTCCAGCTGACCGGCAGCCACATCAACTCCAGGCTCGACACTGCCGAAACCGAGAACACAAGACGATTCGCTGGCTTCACGATCAAACAAGGTGCGACCAAATACATCATCCAGATTGATTGCCTGCAGCGGCGGCGCATAGTCTGCAAACAGACGAGCCTTGGCATCGCCATAGCGCGCCATGTCACCATGATAATCAAGATGGTCCCGGGTTAGGTTGGTAAACGCTGCCGCCGTAAAATGCACCCCAGACACACGCTTCTGGTCCAGTGCATGGCTGGACACCTCCATCACCACGTACTCGGCACCCTGAAGCCGAAATTGGGCCAGCAATGCCTGCAGCGCGATGGGATCGGGCGTGGTATGGGTTGCCGGCTGCAAATCATCGACAAAACCGTTGCCAAGGGTGCCGATTACGGCACAGCGATGCCCCAACGACTCGAGTGCCTGTGCCAGATAGCTGCTGCAGGAAGTCTTGCCGTTGGTACCGGTTATGCCGACCACCTTCAGATGCCGGCTGGGCCGGTCATGAAAGCGGCTCGCCACATGACCCACCACCTGGTCCAGGTTATCAACCTCCAGCAACGGAACGGAAACCTCGGCTCGTTCGGCGCTGTCCAGTACGCCATGCTGTACCATCACCGCAACAGCACCCTGCTTGATCGCATCCGAGATAAAGTCAGCACCGCGATGATTGATACCTGCACGCGCAAAAAACAGGTCGCCAGGTTTAACCCGACGACTGTCCAGCGCCAGACCACTGACATTCACACTGCGATCAGACGGCAAAGCCGCAAGCGTTGCACACGCCTGCGGCAGTAATGTGAGCAATGATTGAGAATACTGATTCATTGCATCGCCACATGAGTTGATGGAGGTTCAGGCCATTTATCCGGCGGCACATTCAAAAGCCGCAGAGAGCCGGCTGCGATACGCGAGAATATTGGTGCCGCTACTAACCCGCCGTAATATTCCTGCCCTTTTGGGTTGTCGACCATCACTGCGATAACCAGACGCGGATTGGTCAGAGGTGCAACCCCTGCAAACACCGACACATACTTGTCTTCGGCATAACCGCCTCCGCTCGCCTTGTGAACCGTTCCGGTCTTGCCACCGACACGATAGCCTTCAACCGCTGCCCGTCGGCCCGTACCTTTTGCACTTATGACGGTTTCAAGCATATCCAGCACCTGAGGCCCCACACCCGGCGGCAAAACCCGGGTGCCAGCGAGTGTCTGAGTCTGTTTCAGCAGCGTTGCCGGTCGCATGATGCCGTCGGCCGCCAATGGAACATACGCCTGTGCCAGCTGCAAAAGCGTGGTGGAAAGACCATAGCCATAGGACATGGTTGCACGTTCAACACGCTGACGCTCCGCCAGGAACGGCAACACTCCGGTACGTTCACCGGGAAAGCCTGTGCCGGTATCTCGGCCAAGGCCCACATTGTGCAGCAGGTTGCGAACGGTATCATGCGGCATTTCGAGTGCGAGTCTGGTCACTCCCACGTTGCTCGATTTGGTGATGATCCCGGTAAGATCCAGCTTGCCGTAGTTGCGATGATCCTTGATGCTGGCGCCACCCACTCGAATATATCCGGGTGAAGTATCGATGATGGAATCACGCGTATACTGGCCACTCATCATGGCTGCTGCCACAGTCAAGGGCTTCATGGTGGAGCCCGGTTCAAACAGGTCCGTCAGTGCCCGGTTACGCAACGCATCCGTCTTGAGTTCCGAACGGTCATTGGGGTTGTAGGATGGCTGATTCACAAGCGCCAGAACTTCTCCGGTCTTAACATCCAGTACCACGGCAGAGCCGGCATCAGCACGATGCGACTCCACCGCTGCCTTAAGCTCGCGATAGGCCATGTACTGCAGGCGCAGATCAATACTCAACTGCAGATCGCTTCCAGCATCGGCATCCTGCAGTGAGCGGATATGCTTGATGGTACGCCCCACACGGTCTTTGAGCACCAGCTTGCGCCCAGGCTCGCCCCTCAGGCTGTGGTTATAAGCCAGCTCAAGCCCCTCCTGACCTTCACCATCCACGTTGGTAAAACCGATCAGGTGGGTTGCCACCTCTCCTGCCGGGTAGTAGCGCTTGTATTCACGGTCTGCATGCACACCCGGAATACCCAGTGCCTCAACGGCCTCTGCCAGTTCGGGCGTTACCTGTCGTTTCAGATAGAGAAAGCGGCGCTCGGGGTTTGCTGTCAGCACCGACTTGAGTTCGTGCGGCTTCATATCAAGCAACTGGGCCAAACGGGTCAGTCCGCCGTGCTGCAGGTCGGTTCGCAACGGGTCTGCCCAGATGGTTGCAACCGGTGCACTCACCGCCAACGGTTCACCGTTGCGATCCGTAATCAGCCCACGGTGAGCCGGAATCAACATGGTTCGCAGCGTTCGAGCATCGCCCTGACTGCGCAGAAAGGCTTGATCATCACCGTAGAGTGACAACAGTTTTGAAGTAATACCCGCCACGATCAGCGCCAGCAAAAACACAACCAGCCAGATCCGCCAGCTTCTGGCTGCATGGGTCTGTATGATCGGGTCTTCACTTTTGCTCATGACGTATGATCTCGATTGCTTCTGTTTCCGGCACGACCATATCCATTTCACTGGCCGCCAGCGACTCTATCCGATGGTGCGAGGACCATACACTCTGCTCCAGCAGGTACTGCCCCCACTCCACCTGTAACTCGTCCCATTGCTGCACCAGAATCTGGTGCTGGTTAAACAGACGGCGGTATTCATAGGCCGAAAAAATGACCGCCATCGCACTGATCATCACTGCCAGGGTCAGCCCCGTCACCAGCAACGCCGGCACCAGCAACTCACCTCCGCTTACCATTCGCTGCTCAGGTTCCCCTTTTGCGCGCTGCGGCAACAGCCTGCGCCGCGCAGACCCAAGCCACTCCTGCCAGAACTCGGCCGTCAACCAGACGGGTGTGCCAAAACCAAGCTTCATGCCAGTTTGATGGCGGCACGCATTACAGCACTGCGTGCCCTGGGGTTCTGGTTCAACTCATCCTTACCTGCCTTTACAGCCTTCCCTGCCGATTTAAGGCGTCGTTTCATCATCGCATCGGTCACCGGCACACCTGGCGGCAAGTGCTCATCCCCTTTAACGTGACGACGAATGAAGCGCTTCACAATCCGGTCTTCCAGAGAGTGAAAGCTGATCACGACCAGCTTGCCCCCTGGAGCCAACACCTCAAGCGCCTGATCCAGGCACTGTTCCACATCATCCAGTTCACGGTTAATGTGGATGCGAATGCCCTGAAAGGCACGCGTCGCAGGATTTTTGCCTTTTTCCCAGCGAGGGTTGGCTTCTGCAATGATTTTTGACAGCCGTGCCGTTGTGGTAATGGGAGCCTGCTCTCGTTCAGCCACGATTGCGCGCGCCATACGCCTTGAAAAACGCTCTTCGCCGTAGCGATACATCACATCCGCGATTTCCTGCTCATCAGCACGATTGATCCAGTCTGCGGCACTCTCACCGCTACTGGTATCCATGCGCATATCAAGCGGACCGTCGTTGACGAAGCTAAAACCTCGCTCAGGATCATCCAGCTGAGGCGAACTGACCCCCAAATCCAGCAGCACGCCAGTGACCTGCCCCATCAAGCCACGCTGCTCAACAAAGGACTGGAGCTGTGCAAAAGAACCATGTTCGATACTGAATCGAGGCTCACCGGCAAAGCGCTCAGCGGCAAAGCTGATTGCTTCGGGGTCCTTGTCGATGGCCATGAGACGACCGCCTGCAGAAAGCTCTGCAAGGATACGCGCACTGTGACCGCCACGGCCGAAGGTGCCGTCGATGTAGAAGCCTTCCGGATCTGTTACCAGCTCCTTGACCGCCTCTTCCAACAGAACTGTGGTATGGCTGAATGTCTGACTCATGCTGCCCCGTTACCTGGGAGTGCGTTAAAGTGACAGTGACTGCAGTTCCTGGGGGATATCTTCATCCTCATCAGCCTGCAAATATTCGTCACGCGTACTGTTCCAGAGCTCTTCACTCCAGATCTCAAACTTGTTGCCCTGCCCCAACAGCACAATCTTCTTGTCCAGCTGCGCATACTCTCGCAGCGGTGCCGGCAGCAACATGCGCCCATTAGCATCCAACTCCAGATCGGTCGCATGACCGGTCAACAGACGCTGAATGCGACGCACCGCCTTGTTAAAACTCGGCAGCGCATCAATGCGGGCCTGAATTTCGTCCCACTCGGGCTGAGGATAAAGCAGCAGGCATTTGTCTTCGGTATCAATCGTCACCACCATACGGCCGTCACAATGGCTGTGTACCGACTCGCGATAGCGTGCCGGAAGCGCCATTCGGCCCTTGGCATCGAGATTGATCGGATTGACTCCGCGGAACATGACGCCCACTGTCTTTCCCCAAATAGCCCACTTTTAACCACTTTTTCCCACTACGCGACACTATAGGTAGTAAGCACAGTAGATGCAAGGTCGAAAACAGGTGAAAAGGGTGTGTGTGGTTTGCAGTTGGACTTGGACTTGAGTCCACCTAAGGTGAAAAGCGCTCAAAGCCAGAGCCTACAGGCATCGCAGAGTAGAAAGGAGTGAATTGCAACTTGGTGGTTTATCAGTTGGCGTGGACTTTTAGGTAAGACTGACGATTTAGGGGTGTATGCAAAGAAATCAATTAGGGAAGTTGTGATCAAGTCCGTATTGCCGTAGCGATTCGCAATCGCCGCGACTGGAGCTCAATTTAGGTGTGACTCTCGTGCCTTATTCCGTCGGTTAGCTGCCATTTCGGGCAACTCAGACGGATTAACCCTGTGCTCGCAACATCTGGTCCACACACAAGGTTTGACAGGGCAAACAGCATCGCCAGTTTTCCATCATTTTTCTTCAGACCACGACAACGGGCTTTCACGAAGCCGAACTGGCACTTGATGATCCGGAACGGATGCTCGACCTTGGCGCGGAGACTGGCCTTCAGATACTTGGTGCGGATCCTGTTCTTATTGATCCGAAGATGCTTTTTCAGGCTCTTCAGCTTCCCTGGTTGTTCGGCGATGTGCCAGTCCGCATCCACACCTTTCAATTCGTCCCGCTTTTCGGCGCCCCGGTAACCTGCATCGGCAAAAAAATAAACGCGTCATCGCCGTGAAGCAGGAGCTCTGCCTGGTTCGGGTCGTGCTCGTTGGCTGCCGTAGTGGTGAAGCTATGCGTGATACCGGTACACGCATCCACACCGATGTGTGCTTTCAGGCCAAAGTGCCATTGGTTGCCCTTCTTGGTCTGGTGCATCTCAGGATCGCGCTCGCCGCTACGGTTCTTGGTTGAACGGAGAGCCTCGATAATGGTGGCATCGATCAGAGAACCTTCATTGAACAGCACACCCGCCTCGGACAACCACTGATTCACCTCTTCAAATATCTGACGGGCCAAACCGTGGCGCTCAAGCAGGTGTCGGAACTTGAGAATCGTGGAATGATCAGGGATGGCCTTGTCCACTGACAGGCCGGCAAACAGGCGCATGGAGGCAATTTCATACAGTGCATCTTCCATAACCGGATCATTGAGGTTGTACCACTGTTGCATGCAATGAATCCGCAGCATGGTCGTCAGCGGATATGGCCAGCTTCCATTACCTGCTTTTGGATAATGCGGCTCAATCAGCGTTTCCAGCCGTGCCCACGGGATCAGCTTGTCCATCCGGCCGAGGAATTTTTCCTTGCGCGCCTGGCGGCGCTTGTCGCTGATCCATCTTACACATCCTCGATCATGTGAAGGACGCACTATCCCATTTGACGGACTTGATCACACCTTTCTTAGCACCACTTTCGATTTTTTGCGATCATAGTAAGCGCATACTAAACACTATTAACTTGATTTATTGAGCAATAAACCTGCCGCATCAACCCCTTGAAAGTTGATGATCGGTTCAAATGCACGTCCTGCTTCAAGTTCCAACGCCATGCCATCTCGTACTGATCTAGTTCATGATCATCAGCGAATTCTTCACGAAATATCCTGATAAAATCGCCCAAAAGCTCAAACTCATCCTTTTCCAAATCCAGCTTGCGATATGCCGTTTCAAATTTTATTTTCATATTTCTCCCCATTTAAAACAATAATAAAACCTAACAGGTAAAAATATAAAACCAAATATAACCCAACATGTCAATATTGTTTTTATAATTAATGAATAAATAAATTTTCCATTAAGTAGAACAGCACACAGAATAACTTTTCGACATAAACAACAATTTTAATTTCAAGATCCTTTCTTATCAAAAATCTATTGTAAAACGCACTATTATAAAAAATTAATCGCTTATCACGTAGGTTAATTATCCAAAGAGAAAACAATGAAAAATCAAAATGGGTTTACCCAGTTTACACGGGCGTTTTTAAAACGGAGGAAAAATTTAAATCTTTAGTGGCGACTCTACGCCGCATTCGCGGATTATGGAACCACTCGACGTAATCGAAAATATCACTGCGGGCCTCGTCCAATGTTCGGTATTAGCGATGATAAATCGCGCTCAAGTTTGAGCACCCCGAAGAAGCCTTCACAAGCCGCATTATCACCATAGTGACCAACCGCACTCATGCTGCTCACCAACTTGTTTTTGACCAAACAGCGCTGAAAGTCACCACAAGTAAACTGAGCACCGCGATTGGAGTGCAATATCACCGATGATGAGCCTCGGCGTTATCACACAGCCATCTCGACAGCCCTTCTCACCATATGGCGATCCTGGCGGTGATGCCTTGACCATCCAACAACCAGCTTGCTGAGCAGGTCCAGTACCATGCACAGATAAAGCTTGCCTTCTTGTGTAACGATTTCTGTAATGTCGGTCACCCACTTGATGTTTGGCTCTGCTGCCGAAAAATCCCGTTCAGACGGTTCCGAATACCCACTGGACGTATCGATGATGCTCGTGCACCACAACGATTTTTCCATGGCCAGCCTTGAATGCCCTCGGTCGCCATTAAGCAATTAACACGGTTCAGGCTGACATGTTGCCCCTCAGCAACCAGATCTTCATGCGTACGCGGAGTACCAATTATCCCGCCGTTATCAATATGTATCTGACGAATACGCTTCAGCAAGCGCTGGTTTGATGTGTCTCGAGCAGAGCGCGGACGCGATAGCCACGCGTAATATCCGCTGGATGAAACCTTGAGGCAGCGGCACATCAATCGAACTGGGAAATCACTGCGACAATGTCGGATCACCTGATATCTCAGGACGACTCCTTGGCGAATAAAAATCCTCTTCGCGCAAAAAATCACGTTCCTTCTTAACACGTGCGGGCTCACGTTTCAGACGAGTAACTTCCTCATCCCCTGGTGAACCCGAACCTTTGAAGGCACTGCCTGTTGATGCATCATCTTTACACTGCCAGCGGCTCAGTAAATTAGGGCTGATACTGATTTCCAAAGCGACTTGGCGACAACTAATACCAGGCTGGCGCGTTAAGGCAATCGCCTCACGCTTGAACTCGGTGTATATTTTCTGCGTTGGGTCATAAACACTCCTTTGGCACATTGTGCTTCTTTGCAGAAGTGTCCGCAGTAACGGGGTAGAACCCGAAAGTACTGCCTTATACGCACATGCAGCTATTGAACTGGAAACAAAGGTGACGGATTACTTCTCAGATTTAAGAAAAGAACACCCTTTGGTGGTGAGCACAATGCTATAGAAGGTACGGAGTGTTAATACATCAACCTGAGCTTTTATCTCAATCAGCCCTTCCAGCTGCAAGGCTTTTAAATTATTAGTCAAATCGGAAACTCGAGTGCAGTGTTCAGCTGAGAACTTCTCTAGCTCTCGTCTTAGGCTATCATCCATTTGAGCCCCCTCCATGAGGCTTAAGGTATAACGGCTCGATGAAGCGATAACCAATACCCGGCTCTGTCTCAATATAGGTAGGCCGGGCCGGGTCGTCCCCCAGTTTGCTGCGGATCTGGCGAATAAAAATGCGCAGATAGTGACTGTCTTCCAGATGGGATGGCCCCCAGAATTTTTTCAGCAGGTACTGTTGCGTCAATATCTGACCCGGATGCTGTACCAGCTCCAACAGCAGGTCATATTCCCGTGGCGAGAAGTGCACCCGCTCACCGGCCAGCACCACCGTCCGCAAGTGGTAATCGATCCGCAGGCGGCCATCATCATAGGTTTTGGGCAGCACATCCTTGCCAGAGGCTGAGCGCAGCACAGCCCTGATCCGGGCCAGCAGTTCCTTGACGCCAAAGGGCTTCTCAACATAATCGTTGGCCCCGCTGTCCAGCGCCTGTACCTTTTCCTTTTCGCTGTTACGGACCGATAGAACAATAACCGGCACGTCACTGAACCTGCGCAGATCCTTCAGCACCTGCTGCCCGTCCACATCCGGCAATCCCAGATCCAGTATCACCAGTTCCGGTTGCTCCAGCGCCAGTTGTTCAAGCCCTCTGCGACCGGACTCCGCCTCGATAATCTGATACCCCTGCGACTCCAAACTGATGGTCAAAAGGCGCCGAATTTGTGGCTCGTCATCAATGATCAGGATACGTGTCATGCGGATAGCTCCTTGTGCGTCAGCTCAAGCGGTAGACGCAACCGAATACAACTGCCACGGTCCGGTGCGCTGGACAGAACATAGGCCTCCCCGCCATGCGCACCCAGTACACTCTGACAGATCGCCAAGCCAAGCCCGGTTCCACCGGTTTGTTGATCACCTCGGGAAAGGGTAAAAAACATGTCAAAAATGCGCGGCCAGTGTTCAGCCGGAATACCGGGACCCGAATCAGTGATATCAATATTCAGGTCGTCTCCGTCCACGGAAACCTCGATGCGGATCGGCTCGCCAGACGGCGTAAAACGAACGGCATTTTCCAGTACATTGAAAATGGCCTGCTCAATCAAAGCCCCATGCAGGTTGAAAAGCGGCAGGTCGGGTGGGCAGCAGATTTCAACGTGCTGCCCGCTTATGAGCGGCTGCAAACGCCTCAGCGCCACGCTCAGTATTTCATCCACCCCGACCCAATCCCGTTCCAGTTTCAACTCGCCCTGTCCGATCTTGGTCATGTCGAGCAGCTTCTGGATATAGCGATCAAGCCGTCTCGCTTCTGTCAGGGTGTTGCTTAGCAGTTCCTCCTTCTGCTCGCGGGACAGGCTTCCAGGCAAGTCAATCAGCGTGCTGACCGAGCCTATCATGGTGGCCAAGGGTGTGCGCAGATCATGCGATATCGACGACAGCAGGGCCGACCTGAGCTGCTCGCGCTCCTTCTCCAGCGTTTCGCGCTGCAGCCTCTGAGCCAAATGAATACGACTCCACGCCAGTTTGAACAGTTCAAGCGCCGAGTTGAGCTGAAGCTGCAGTTCCGGCGCAGAAACAGCATCAAACAGAAACACCAGCCCCTGCATGTGCGTATCCTGATCGCGAAGATAAAGACGGTACCCATCTTCCCGCTCTGTCAGCAGCAGTGACTCAGCCTGTCCGTCAAACGCCTGCCGAACCTCCGTCTCGGCCAACGCCTTGATGTGACAAGTACGAGAGCTGAACCAGCCATTCAAGCGCTTGGTAAATTCTGACACCAGTGCAGACGGGTCCATGCAATCTGACAATGCCTGTGCCAACACCATCTGATCCCGGTTCCAGCGAATACTGGTCTCGAGTGCATCCACCTTTTCGCGCAACCGTGCCGCCAACTGTCCGGTCAGAAGTGCCACCAGCACCAGTACCAACGCGGTAATAATGTCTTCACGGTGCAGAATAAACAGGGTAAAGCGGGGTTCGGTAAAAAAGAAGTTATAGGTCAGGAAAGACAACAGTGCTGACCAGAGTGCAGGACGGGTTGAGGTACCGATGGCCACGATTAACACACTGGCCAGATACAGCAGCGACAGGCTGGCGCTGGGCAGCAGGCCCGCAAGCGGCCAGCAGAGCAGCGTGGTCAGAAACGGTGCCGCCGATGCCAACAGCCAATACTTCTGCGGTCTGCCTGCCTTGTGTTCGAGCACGATTTAACCCCTCCAGAAAACGGGTGTCAGCAATACCATCACGGTCAGCAACTCAAGCCGGCCCAGTATCATGGCAAATCCCAGAATCCACTTGCCACTGTCCGGCACCGCTGCAAAGTTGCCAGCCGGTCCGATCATATCACCGAGGCCAGGGCCTACGTTGGTCAATGCTGTTGCTGCCCCCGTTAGAGCCGTTACAAAATCCAACCCTGTTGCCGCTAACGCGAGAGTCGTCAGCGCCAACACCAGAAAGAACAGGAATGAAAAGGCCACGGCTGATACCATGATGTCGTCAGACACTGCCTTGCCGTTGTAACGGATTGAAAATATACCTCGCGGGTGCACTAGCTTGTTCATCTGATCCCGCAAAAACAGCCACGACAGCTGAAAGCGGAAAATTTTCATACCTCCGCTGGTTGAGCCGGAACAGCCTCCGATAAAGGTCACAATAAAGAAAAAAACGATACTGAAATAACCCCACTGGGTGTAATCGGACGACGCGTAACCGGTGGTCGTTATCACCGACACGATGTTAAACGCCGCATGAGTCAGGACGTCAAACGGATCTCGATCAGTTGTAAGTAGCTGCTGCAATGCCAACAGGCTAATCAAGCCAAATACCACCAGCAGAAACCCTCGTGCCTGCTGATCTCTGAACACATTCAGGTTGCGCTGACTCAAAAAGCGGATATAGAGCATGAACGGCATGCCGCCAATCAGCATGAACAGCACTGCAATCCACAAAATGGTATCACTGAAACGCCCCATGGAACTGTCATCAGTGGCGTAGCCCCCTGTGGAAACGGTTGTCATGGCATGGTTGATGGCATCAAACAGGGTCATGCCAGCCGCCAGATATGCCAACACACAGGCCAATGTAATAGCCAGATAGACCAGCAGAAGAGCACGAGCCATCTCATGAAAACGTGGCAGTGACTTTTCCGACCAGTCGGAGGATTCAGTCTGGAACAGACGCATGCCACCCACCTGCAGGAATGGCAGAATTGACACGGCCATGCCGATCACACCCAGCCCCCCGACCCACTGCAGCATTGATCGCCATAGCAGGATGGAGTGTGGCAGGGCCGCAAGTTCCGACATCACGGTTGAGCCGGTGGTGGTAATGCCCGACACCGCTTCAAAGACCGCATCCGTCAGCGACAGGGGGTGATGACTGAACATTAGCGGCAAGGCACCACAAAAGGACAGCAACAGCCAGCTCAGACTAGTCAACAGATAGAGCTGACGTGCCGTCAACGCAAAGTGGTGGCCAAGGCCCGGCAACACCAGCAGCAGCCCTGCCAGCCCCGCAAGCCCAGCCGACAGAAAAAAAGTGCTGTACTCTACATCATCGGTCAACAGTGCAAATACTGCAGGGACCAGCAACAACGCAGCCATCAGGAAAGCAAGTATGCCGCAGACATACAATACCGGGCGAAAGAGTTTCATCCTGCCCCCCCTTCAGAAATAGCCAAGGCTGACCTGAAGCAGCTTTTCAATCTGCTTCAGGCTCTGTTTGCTGGTCATGAAGAAAATCAGGTGATCTTCACTTTCGATGCGCGTGTCGGCATGGCTCATGATCACGCGATTGCCGCGCACGATGGCACCAATGCGTGCATCGGTGGGCAGTTTCAATTCACTCACCTGACGACCTACAATGCGGGAAGTCTTGCGGTCACCGTGTACGACCGTTTCCAATGCTTCAGCCTGCCCCTTGCGCAGTGCGTGTACCCTCATCACATCGCCCTTGCGGATATAGGCCAGCAGACTGCCGATGGTAATCTGCTCGGGTGAAATGGCATGATCGATAATATTTCCATCCACCAGATCCACATAGGCGGGGTTATTGATGATGGTCAGCACCCGACGCGCCCCGGCGCGTTTGGCCAGCATGGAGGACATCACATTGGCTTCATCATCATTGGTGAGGGCACAGAACAAATCCACTTCATCGATCCCCTCACCGGTCAGAATATCCAGCTCCGACACACTGCCGTTAATCACCACCGCGGCGTCGAGCATATTCGCAATCTCTCGACAACGTTCGGGACGGGTTTCGATCACCTTGACATGAAAGCGAGCTTCAAGCCTTGCCGCCAGCGATGCACCGATATTACCGCCCCCGGCAATCATGATCTGGCGATAGCGTTGTCGGTTGCCGACAAACAGCTGAGTCACGGCTTCAAGATGGGCCGGGGTCGCGATCATGTAGACCTCATCCTCAGCAAGAAACTGAAGGTCGCCATGCAAAGGCACGTGAGAGTCACCCCGATAAAGGGCCACAATGCGCACTTCAACTCCAGGCAGCAGGCTGTCAAGTTCGGCAACGGTATGCCCGCGCAGGCCGGAGTTGTTACCAATCCGGAATACTGCGAGCTTGACCAGCCCATCCATGAAATCATGTACCTGCAGCGCACCAGGCCAGCGGGTCAGCTGCTCAATATGGTCGGTCACCAGCTGCTCCGGGCTGATGAGCACATCGACGGGTATCGCGCCTGATTTGAACAGCCGCTCAGCACATCCGAGATAGCTGCTACCACGAATGCGCGCCACTTTTCGGGGAATGTTAAACAGCGACTGTGCCAGCTGACAGGCCACCATGTTGACCTCGTCACTGTTGGTCACGGCCACCAGCATATCGGCATCTGCACACCCTGCCTGAGCCAGCACCGAAGGAAACGAGGCTCGCCCCTCTACCGTGCGAATATCAAGCCGGTCCTGCAGCGTACGCAAGCGGCCAGCATTGGCATCTACCACTGTGATGTCGTTGGACTCACCGGAAAGCTGTTCAGCCAGGGTGGCACCGACCTGACCGGCACCCAGTATGACAATTCGCATCGTATCGCCTGAGGCTCTTGTGTGGATAACAAGCAAATTGTCAGGCAGCGGAGCGTAAAGGTTCGAGAGAGGAAAACGGTAGATGCTGTAAAAATTTCGTAAAGATGACTCGGCTGCTCCCGTTATCATCTTTGCATGAATTGCTCATGTACTACGGGTATAAGTGCAAAACCGTCATGCTCTGCACCAGGGCCCCCTGCCAGCTCTACCGAAATTCCCAATTGCTTCCAGGCTTTATGCAGTCGCCGCTATAGTGTTTTGCGCGGGTCCCCTGAAATTCTCCATGCATGACTGGGAAGCATGTTGGTGTCCTCGCAGCCCACTGCCATCTACACTCTGATATCTTTGAGTACTTCCAGATCAGGCACATCTGGGTATTGTTCGGGCAAACATATCTGGCCGGGCGCATGGATAGAGAGCCCCTTAAGGCGCTGGGGGTGTAAATAGGCAAACCGGTGCGCAAACTGCCCCCCCCCCCCCCGAGAAGCCGTAAAGATAAAAAAATCTCGCGCGGTTAGGTCAATCCACTTTGTCGGCTGAGCCGGTTCCTTTGCAGTTAATGTAATAAATGCCTACATCGCGCGACTAACCATTAAGTCAACTTGAGCAACCAGAACCAGAGGTGCATCATGTGTAGTTCACCCAAAACACAGCAGGCCCAACAACCGAAACAAAACCAGTTTGCAAACAGCAGCCTGTCCAGCTCTCAAATGGCCTCGTTCGCTGCGGTCGCCAATGCAGCACATGAACGGCGTGAGCAACGTGAGCAGCGAAAGCGCGCTCAATCAAAAACCAGACATTCTGCTGATAACATTCAGCAAACGCAGGAATCCGGTGAAACCTCATACTTCACCCTGCTACTGCGCAAATGGCTGAAGAAAGTACATCTTGTGTGAGAGGCTTCATCGCTGATCTCTGCATCACTTTATATTGGAGCTGATCCAGCCAAACAGAAAACAACCGAGTCCAAGGAGTTGTGCATGCCCACTACAATCGCTTTTGATGTCTATGGAACGCTGATTGATACTCATGGCATCGTTCTGGAACTGGAAAAGCTGGTAGGTGAGCAAGCCCAGCACTTCTCCCAGACCTGGCGTGACAAGCAGCTTGAATATTCGTTTCGCCGCGGACTCATGCAAAACTACGTGGACTTCAGTGTCGTGACGCGTCAGGCACTCGATTATGCCTGCCTTGCCTGTCAGCAAGGCCTGACCTCCGCTGAGCGTGAACATCTGCTGGAGCAATATCGCACCCTGCCTGCTTTCAGCGATGCCAAGCAAGCGCTTGAGCAGCTTAAGGCACAGAATCACCGCCTCTTTGCTTTTTCAAATGGTCGAGGCGAAGCAGTAACGGAGTTATTGCAAGCTGCGGGGCTTGATGCGTATTTCCAAGATATTATCAGTGTTGATGAACTCAAGTCATTCAAGCCAAATCCAGCTGTCTACTGTCACTTTCTCCGACGTGCTCAGACAAACTCGGAAACGGCCTGGTTAGTATCAAGCAACCCATTTGATGTACTGGGTGCCATGTCCGCTGGCATGCGTGCAGCGTGGGTGAAACGCTCAGGGACAGCGATTTTCGATCCATGGGGGATCGAGCCAAACCTGACAATAAGCAGCCTGGTGGAGCTGGAACAAACGCTAAACGCCTGATTCAAGGAGATTAGCGGCTCGACGCCGTTGCTGCATCTACTGGTAATACCTCCATACCTACGGCGCCTCAACCGCTTTACTCGCTGACAACCAGTTAAGCAGCCTGTCGCTGCTCATCGGTTTTGCGATACCGTAGCCCTGCAGCAGATGACACTTATGGGTGGTCAACCACTCGATCTCGGAAGCGGTTTCAACACCTTCTGCCACCACGACCAGCCCCAGTTCCCGGCAGAGAAGTATGGTCGACCAGACGATGGCCGCATTGCGGGGTGACTGGTCAACCGCCGATACAAATGCACGATCAATTTTAAGCTCATGAACCGGCAAGTCTCGCACATAGGCCAGTGATGCATGCCCGGCACCATAGTCATCGATCGATAGCCTGACTCCCAAGGCCGAAAGCTGTTCAAGATGCTGCTGTGCCGTTTCAGGGTCGTTCATCAAGGCACTTTCGGTTATTTCAAGACACAGCTGTGCAGGTTGCAGATCATAATCCGCCAGCTGTTGCGATACCTGCCTGATCAGGTCAGCATTCATCAGATCGAGGGCGGATATGTTTACCGATACAATCAGCTCAATGCCCTGGCGACGCCATTCGGCCAAGTCTGACAGTGCCTGATCAATGACCCAGGGCGTAATGTTACGAATAAAGCCGGTTTGCTCTGCAAAAGGAATAAAAACGCCCGGAGGCACCATGCCTTTGCCGGGATGTTGCCAGCGCACCAGCGCCTCTACTGCCGTCACCCGCCCCGCTCTGATGTCAAACTTGGGCTGGTAATGCAGTACGAATTCATCACGCTGCAGTGCCTGACGCATCTCTCCCAGCAACGACAGGTGCTCATGTGGTTCAGGCAATGTGAATTCAGCAGCAAAGGCACAGCTTTCATGCCTGCGCTTGGCTGCCTTGAGGGCAATATTGGCACGCTTAAGCAGCACGCTGGCTGACTGCCCATCTGCAGGGAAACAGGCCACGCCCAGACTCGCGTCCATATCCAGCCGCTGCCCCTGCAACTCAATCGGATCACGCAATTGCTGCATGATGGCCATGATTTTCGGCTTGGCTTTCTCAACCTCGATATCCCGCAACAGGATGGAAAATTCATCACTGTCGAGCCGTGCCACCAGGTGAGGCACCTGAATGCACTCATTCAAGCGACCGGCTACCGCCTGCAGTAGCTCATCCCCGACCTCATGGCCCAATGCGTTGTTAATCTGCGCAAAACGGTTCAAATCCAGCAACGCCAATACTCCGCAGCCCTCCTTGACAGCCTTGGACAACTGTTCCAAAAACTGCGTTCGGTTAGGCAACTCCGTCAAGCTATCGGTATAGGCCAATCGCCAGATACGTTGCTCACGCTGCACAATGCTGTCACGCATGCGTGACAGCGATCTCAACAGCCGTCTGATTTCAATTAGATTTGATGTCGGTATCTGTTTACTGTAATTCCCCGCTGCAACAGCAGCTGCCACTTTGACTGCCCGTTGGAGTGGATCAGACAAACTCTTGGCGACCAGTACAGCCAAACCGGCACTGACCAGTAATGAACTAAACAGAATCAACATAATGATCAGTCGGGTATCGCTTATCATGACTTTGAGCCTTTCGGCTTCCGCGTGCATGAAGTCCTGCTGGTTTTCTGCAAGCCTGAACGTTGCAGCCAACAAATCCTGCAGCACCTGATCCGTATGTTGTTCAAAATGCTGACGTGCAGTCTCCAACCCACTGATTTCAATCTGCTCTACTGTTATCTGGAACAATTCACCATATTGTTGACGCAATGTGATAACTTCAGCGGTCAGGCTTGAGGGCGTATCCCGCGTTAAGGTTCTGATTGCAGCATCCGATGCAGCGAGTGCTGCATCCATGTTCAGATAAAGCGGTACACGCTGTTCACGGTTGGGCGTTTGTAACAGTCGCAGTAGATAGATACTGGCATTTTGTGCCTGATGGTTGGCTTTTTGCGCCAACATCACCCGTCGCGCACGATCATCGACCAGCTCTTCGATGGTTGTTGTCAGCTCATCAAAACGCTGCAGCGACAAAACAGAAACCAGCAGCAAAAAAGCCAGCAATACTGAGAACGCTTGCAACAGGCGAGTTCTGACAGAGGTCCCTGTATTCCGCCAAAACATGAACGCATTCATACGCTTCTCCCGATGGGCACGTGGTCCTGTGGGCTCAGTCCAATTTGAAGGAGCCGACAGCCGACTCCGTACCTTTGGCTGTTTGCAGCAATTGATCTGTTAGCTCAGCCAGCTGCTCCGCTGAATCACGACTGGTGCTGGCCATTTCAGCTATTTGACTCACTCTACCACTAATCGCCTGACTTTCTTCAGCCTGTTGCTGTGCCAGAGATGTCAGATTTTCTAGACTATCCAGTGATCGCTGAGCATCGACCTGTAAGGTTTCCAGTGGTGCAACAAGTTGCTGTATGAGCTCAGCACCACGCTCCATGCCCGTTTGACCTTCAGCGATCCTGACCGCCGATTCCTCAGTCTGATGACTAATAGTTGCGATAACAGAATCAATCTGAGCAGTCACCTCAGCCGTTCTGCGCGCCAGATTCCTCACTTCGTCTGCAACAACGGCAAAGCCTCTTCCACTGTCACCGGCCCGCGCCGCCTCAATTGATGCATTGAGCGCCAACAGGTTAGTCTGGTCAGCAATTTCACGGATCAAGCCAACAGAACCCGTCACTTCTTCAGCACTTTGAGTCAGTCGCGTAACAGACTTGGCAGATTCCGCCACAATATCAGCAATACGCGTAATTTCAGCTGCAGCCACTCCGATCTCTTGTACTCCCTGTTGTGCCAGGTCACGAGCCTTGAGCGCCTGATCACGCGTGATGTGCAAATCATCGACCATCGCTTCAGCACCTTTGCAGGACTGGACGACAGAACGCTCAATTTCAGCAGTCTGCTGGCTCTGTCCATCGGTATCCGCTCGAACATCTCCCGCAACATGGCGCATCTGATCCGCCGCATGGCTGACTGAAGCAGCATTTTGACGAATCCTGCCAATCACGCTCATAAGATGCTCACGCATTTTCGCCATGCTCAGTAACAGAGTTCCCAACTCATCCGATTTGCCCTCCGGCACCTGAGCATTCAAATCCCCGGCAGCAATCTGGTCAGCAGCCAGTACAGCCGCATTCAAAGGTCTGAGAATACTGCGTGTAATCAGGACTGACATCAAGGCACCCAGAACCAGTGCACCGATTCCGATCAATACCATCGTGTATACAGACCGTTCCGCCATCACGAGTGTTTGCTGCTGGCGCGTCTGCATGCTGGCGCGCTGTTGTGCCGCCAGCCTTTCGGTAAACGCAAGCAGCTGATCGAGTGCCGCACGGGTTTCCTGCGCCATCATGGCGCGCGCTTCGGCACGCTGCCCCATTTCGAGGGTTTCGACGGTGGCTTGCAGGTGATTTTGGTAAACCGTCCTTAGCTGCTCCAATTGGGAAAGCACCTCTGTTTGATCAGGAATCAGCGCCTGTAGACGTTCAGCGGCCTGATCCATTTCCTGATTACGGCTGTCCATTTCTCTGTAAAGCGCTATTCGCTGCTCTCTGTCCTCCAAAATGAACAGCAGCAACAGGCGACTGGCCACACTTTCAGCATTCAGATTAATCACGCTGGCTTGCTGTGCCGTGGCAGCATCGTGATTGACCAACTCGCTGAACTCGCCTGACACCTGATCAAAGCGAACAACCGCAATTGCTAATGTCGCAACAATAAACAGCAGCAGCACTGCGTAGCTAATTGCCAACCGACTTCTGATCTGCATCTGTATCTCCTGAGTAACAGTCTGCGCTGGATATATTTGAGCACATGCTCAATAATCATGACACCAGCGTCAAGCTATTTGACTGACACAGAGCAGGTTTTATTACATCAAGAGAATGCTCAAAACGATGCAAAAAAGCTGTAAGGATTAGCGGGCTCGGCATGACTAATCAGTGAACGCAAGGGACGATGGAAATAAACCCAGCGGACGGAGTTCCGAACAAAGAGGTGATCGACATGAATACCTTAATCAAAAAAATGTTCACTGCATCAGTTGTCAGCGCTGTTCTAAGCAGTGGTGCAGGTATTGCAATGGCTGAAACCAGTCAGTCACCGATTTACCTGCAAAACTCAGCCGAGGTTGGACATATCGGCTGGAACTGGTGGGTCAACAGTCATCCAACACCCAACGAGGAGCTGTGCAATGATAATCGTGTCGTTGCACAGAATGCCGAAACCGGCCCCATCGCCTGGGATTGGTGGCGTCACGACCATACGCATCAGCAGCCTGAACTATCTGCTGCGGCACTGCAGGCACTGGCCAACAATAATGCAGAAACCGGCCATATCAGCTGGAACTGGTGGAAATACCCGTCTTCAACAAGCACCGGTAACGTACAGCAATGCTGATACGTTCAATGTGCCACGGAAATAAACACCGTGGCACATTTTTAAAATGCTTGGTGTAAGAAAACCGAATGTAAGCCGACCAATAAGTGAATACGCGTTTTAATGACAACAACCCATGAGGATATAACCATGAACAAGACCCTTTCAAAAGCATCCCTGGCAATGGCACTCGGCGCTGCACTGTCTGTCGCGGCTGTTCCCGGTACAGCCCAAGCTGCTGAAGCCGAGCAGGAAAAATGTTACGGCGTTGCCCTTAAAGGTCAGAACGACTGCAAGGCCGGCCCCGGTACATCTTGTGCAGGCACCTCTAAAATTGATTATCAAGGCAACGCCTGGTCCCTGGTGCCAAAAGGTACCTGCGAGCAGATTGAGTCCAAAACATCTCCTACCGGTTTTGGTCAGCTTCAGGCCTTTACCGAAAAACGTGGTTGATCGACAGCCAACCTGAGGAGGCCGCCGTGTCAGACCTGAACCATGCAAACCCTGCCTCGGCAATGGGCAGACATATGCCCTGTCGAGCAGGCATCGGGCTCAAGCCCGAACATTTCGACATGATTCTCGAAACCTTGCCGGACATCGGCTTTTTCGAAGTCCATGCCGAGAACTACATGGTCGACGGCGGTCCCTTCCATTTCTACCTTGAGCGCATTTGCAGTCACTACCCCTTGTCGATTCACGGCGTTGGCCTCTCGATTGGTGCAGCCGCCCCTGTCGATGAGCAGCACCTGAGTCGTCTCAGACACTTGCTGGACCGTTACCAGCCCGCACTTTTTTCAGAACACCTTGCATGGTCAACGCACCAGGGACACTTTCTGAATGACCTGTTGCCCGTACCCTACACCCAGAAAACGCTGCGCCACGTCTGTGAGCAGATTGACCACATTCAGAACCGGCTCGGGCGGCGCATGCTGCTTGAAAACCCGGCGACCTATCTTGAGTTCGAACAGTCGGACATGTCGGAAGCGGAATTCATCACCGAAGTGGTTCGTGAAACCGGCTGTGGTCTGCTTTTGGATGTGAACAACGTGCATGTTGCCTGTACCAATCACAACCGCAATGCTCTCGATTACATCCGGGCATTGCCGCTTGAGGCAGTCGGCGAAATCCATCTGGCTGGCTTTGCCATCGACAGTGACAGCGATGGCGCCCCCTTGTTGATTGACAGCCACGATGCAGACGTTGCGCCTCAGGTCTGGTCACTGTATGCCGATACACTGGCTCTTACCGGCCCGCGCCCCACGCTACTGGAACGCGATGGCAACATCCCTTCTCTGCACACATTATGGGCAGAAGCAGCCCAGGCTGAGCAACTTCTACTCCGTCATCAGGCAAAGGGAGCGCACCGTCATGCATGAATCCTTTCATGATGCCTTGCTGGATGCAGACTCGGCGTTGCCCTCAGGACTGACAAGCTGGAACCAGACAGGCTGCGAACGGCGTTTTGCGGTGTATCGCAATAATGTCGTGACCTCGCTCATTGATGTGCTGGCTGGTACCTTTCCGGTGGTGCAGCAACTGGTCGGCGAAGCCTTTTTCCGCGCCATGGGGCGTGAGTTTGTTACGTTGAACCCACCGACAACTCCTATCATGGCGCTCTACGGTGAGCACCTTGCCGATTTTATTGAGGCTTTTCCGCCCGCCGCCTCTGTCCCCTACCTGGCGGATATGGCACAGCTTGAATACGCCATCCAGACAAGTCGTCACAGCGCCAACTGTGAGCCCATCTCAGCCGACAGACTGGCAGGCCTGGTTGTAGACGAGGAGGCACTCACACATACCGGGGTCAAATTGGCACCCGCAGTTCAGGTGTTGAGTTCAAATTTTGCCATTGCCTCACTCTGGCATGCGCACCAGAGCAGTTCAGGCGCCGATTTAAGCCAGATCAGGCTTGATCAACCCGAAATCCTCATGCTGTCACGGCCTGCATTGGAGGTGGAGCTGCATATCATTGATGCCGGAGCGGCCGAGTTCATCCGTAACTTGAATCAGGCGACACCGCTGGCGCAAGCCGCAGAAACGGCTCAGCCCTTTGACCCGGTTGCTGTACTGCAGCTGTTGATTCAGCAACAGGTAATTACAGACCTGGTCTCTTTCTCATTCAGCAAGGAATCCGAGTATGAATAGCCTGATTGATGTTTACAGCCGGCTGCTGAAACTGTTCGAGTGCATTCCGCATTCTTTCATTGCATTGCTGGGCCGCTTTTCCATTGCCGCCGTATTCTGGCAGTCCGGTCAGACCAAAATAGAAGGCCTGGCTATCAATATCGTCAGTGGCGAATTCAGTCTGGGTTGGCCCCGACTGGCAGGTTCAACGATATTTCTGTTTCGTGAAGAGTATCAGCTCCCGCTGATTGCGCCGGAGATCGCCGCCGTCATGGCCGCAACGGCAGAGCACCTGTTTCCGATACTGATACTTCTGGGCTTTGCGACTCGTCTCTCGGCCCTGTCACTGTTGATCATGACCGCCGTGATACAGCTGATGGTGTATCCGGGCGCGTACGCGACCCATGGTGTATGGGCAGTGGTGTTGCTGTATTTGATGGTATACGGTGCAGGAAATCTCTCTGTGGACCACTTGGTAAAATTGAAGACGAAAGCTTGAGCCCTGTAAACACACTGATCGAAAACCTGTCCGGATGACCCCATGACTCAGCCAGAACCGACTGAACAGAGCCTGACTGACCCGGTCTTTTTGACCGAACTGCGACTGCAGATGAACAAATTTGCCACCCTGCAGCTGCAGGATCAGAGCCTTGCCGAGGATGCGGTACAGGAAGCCCTGTTGGCGGCGCTGAAAAGCGCACACGCCTTCAACCGCCGCTCAGCTCTGAAAACCTGGGTGTTTGCCATTCTCAAGAACAAGATCAGCGACCTGCTGCGCAAGAATCAACGCTATGTCAGTACCGACAAACTGAAAGACGGTGAGGAGACATCGGATGATGCTTTGTACGATACACTGTTCAACCAGAGAGGTTTCTGGCACCCACATGAACGGCCCGCAAAATGGAATCAGCCTGATGCCGACATGGAAAACAGCCACTTCTGGCAGGTGTTTGATGCCTGCTTGAACGGCATGCCGGACAAGTATGGACGCCTGTTCATGATGCGCGAATTTCTGGAGCTGACAACTGATGAAATTTGCAGTAATGAGATGATCAGCGTTAACAGCCTCAATGTGACGCTTTACCGTGCTCGTCTCAGGCTGCGTGAATGCCTTGAGAACCGCTGGTTCCAGAAGGAGGCCCTATGATGATGAACTGCAAACAGGCGACCGAACTGATGTCACAGCAGATGGAGCGCCCGTTAACACTCAGGGAGCGGATGTCGCTCAGGTTCCACACGATGATGTGTTCCGGCTGCAGTAATTTTGATGACCAGATGCACGACCTGCGCCAGATAACGCGGGTTTATGCAAAAGGCAGAGACAAAACGAAGGACGAAGAAACCGGGCGTGGTTCAGAATAACGCGTCGATCATCGCACGGATCGCAGCAGGGTCACCACCGCAGGCACGATAGCTGCGCAGCCCCATCATCTTGATCTGCAGCTCTTTCGCCAGGGCATCAACATCTGTGTCAGGCCCAAGCTCATGATCCACCACCGCCTCCTGCAGCAGGCGAGCGAACAGTCGTTCGGTCTGCTTCAGCAGACGCTCGGCCTGCGCAGCAAGTTCCGGCTGGCTATCGGCCAGCTCAACCAGTGTGCGAACCAGCAGGCACATGGGGGCCTGCCGCTCACTCGAACCGCACAGCCCCTGATAGAAAAAGTCACGAAACGCAGCCGTCACGGACCCCGTCTGCTCACGGGCAGCCAGCAACCGGGACTCTGTAGCATCGGCATAGAAGTCGAGTGCCTGACTGTAAAGCCCGGCCTTACTGCCAAACGCACTGTACAGGCTGCCCGGATTCAGGCGTACCTGCTGCTGCAGGTCTCGGGTCGATGTACCGGCGAACCCCTTTTCCCAGAACAGCAGCATGGCGCGCTGAACAACCTCATCCGGCTTGAATTTGATGGTATTGGCCATGGAGTTCCATCGTGACAGTCAAAAAGGCCATTATACCCCAGAACCCTCAGGCAAAATCTGCAAACCGCTCATCCAGGGGCGTGTCGGCCAAGTGGTTGATGTAGTTACTCATTGTCTTTTGCGCCAGCCCCAACACGATTTCCAGCAACTGACGAGTACCATACCCTGCCGCGAAGAAACGCTGTTTATCCTCTTCCGACAACACCCCGCGATTGCGCATCAATGCCAGTGTCGTGTCATGCAGCACTTGCAGCTTTTCCGTTGGCATCGGCTTGCCATTGCGCAGCGCATCGGTCAGCGCATCGTCAACCTTCATCATGCTGGCAATGGCTGCATGCGCGGGTACACAGTAATGACAGTTATTTTCGACATTAATGGTTTGCCAAATAACCGTCAGCTCCTGCGCATCAAAATCAGACTGTTGGAAAAGCTTATGCAGCAACTGGTACGCCTCAAGCGTGGCCGGTGATTCAGCCATCACACCGTGCAGATTGGGAATCACACCGAAGCCCTTGATGGAATTTTCAAGCAGCGGCTGACTGTCGGCAGGTGCCGACTCGATATCATGAATTTTGAATTGGCTCATTACATGCTCCTGCATATCAGTTAAGACGGATTCAATATTTGAGCGATCGCTCAAATTTGTTATCCAAACTAGATGATCTGCCTGGCGCTGTCAAACCTGTTGCCGTCAGAAATGCCTTTACCAAAGGTTAAAGATCAGTAACCGTTAGTGCTCTACTATTCTTTTCAGGTCATCTTTACACAAAGAAGGGCAGCAAAGCCGGATAAACTGGAAAACATAGTCCCGCAAAACCCGTCCTCGCTTCAGTGCAAGATGAGTCACATTCTCTTCAAAAAGATGTGATGCATTGACGACTTCCAGTGCCTCATCCCGATCCATATCAAAGGCCATCGGTGCAATGATGCCAATCCCCAACCCGAGTTCCACGTAGGATTTGATCACATCCGCATCCAGTGCAGACATGACAATATCAGGCACTATACCAACCTCACTGAAGGCTTTTTCGATCTTTGAACGACCGGTAAATCCCTCATGGTAAGTGATGATCGGATACTGGCTGATTTGCGCAAGACCAGGTGATTGAGTCTGGCCCAGAGGATGCCCCTTGGGAACCACTACGGCATGGCGCCAGCTGTAAAACGGGAAGGCTGCAAACTCGGCAACACCCTCAAGGCCCTCCGTGGCAATCCCCACATCGACCTCACCGCGCCTGAGCAGTTGCACAATTTCTTCCGGGCTGGACTGATAGAGCTTCAGATGTACACCCGGGTAGAGTTTGCGAAACTCGGAAATGATGGATGGCAGAGAATAGCGAGCCTGAGTATGGGTCGTGGCGATGGCCAGTTCACCTACCCCTTGTGAGGTATAGTTATCCGCGATGGATTTCAGGTTAGCGGTTTCCTGCAGGATTCTTTCGACTGCCTTGACCAGTTCCTTGCCCGGCTCGGTCAGACCCAGAAGCCGCTTACCCTTGCGGATATAAAGATCAACGCCCAGCTCCTCTTCCAAATCCTTGATATGCTTGGATACGCCGGACTGGGACGTAAACAGCGCGTTGGATACGTCCGTCAGATTGAAATTGTGGCGTACCGTTTCCCGAACAATGCGCAGTTGCTGAAAGTTCATCCGTTTACCTCATCAGGCCCGCGGGCCGTTATCATTGCGCTCAAATAACCTGAGAGCAGAGGGTTTCAGTCTTACCAGTTGGCCGCGCTGCAGATTCAATGCAGACACCTGCTCACTGCTGATTTCCACTTCAAAGTGCTGACCCGTTGCACCATTAACGCCATCCAGCTCAACCCGAGAGCTGAGTCCAAAGGAAAGTACGCGGTTAACACGGGCGGAAACCCCCTCTTTCACCGCCGGATCGGTGATGATCTCCAGTTCATGTGGCCGGGCAAAGGCAAAGACTTCCGAGCCATGACCAAAATCCGGCGTACTGTGGGGCACCGATTCGCCGCCCACGCTCAGACCATCTTCTTCCACACGTCCATGGAAGAGGTTCACAGAACCGAGAAAACCGTACACAAAAGGCGTTGCCGGATGGCGATAGACTTCTTCCGGTGAACCGACCTGTTCTACCCGTCCCTGGTTCATCAGTACGACTTTATCTGCCACTTCCAGCGCTTCTTCCTGATCATGAGTCACGAAGATAGAGGTGATATGCAGCTCATCGTGCAGTTGCCGCAGCCAGCGGCGCAACTCCTTGCGCACCTTGGCATCCAGCGCACCGAAGGGCTCATCCAGTAACAGCACCCGTGGCTCCACGGCCAGCGCTCGTGCCAGTGCAATACGTTGGCGCTGACCACCGGACAGCTGGGAAGGAAAACGATCTGCCAGCCAGTCCAGCTGAACCAGATTCAGCAACTGGTGCACTTTATCGCGGATCTGTGCTTCAGAGGGACGCTGCTTGCGCGGTTTCATCCGCATGCCAAAAGCGACGTTATCGAACACGGTCATATGCTTGAACAGAGCGTAATGCTGAAACACAAAACCAACCTGGCGTTCACGCACATGGGTGTCCGATGCATCTTCACCCTCCAGCAGAACCTGTCCGGCATCGGACTGTTCCAGACCGGCGATGATCCGCAACAGGGTTGTTTTGCCACAGCCGGACGGCCCCAGCAGGGCGACCAGCTCACCACTGGGGAAATCAAGATCGATGTTGTCCAGCGCGGTAAAGTCGCCGAACTGTTTATGAATGCCTCTGACCTGAATGCTCATGGATCTTTATCCTCAATGACCGCTTGTTGCCACCTGGGCACGGTGTTCAACCCAGGTTTTAATCGCCAGCGTAACCAGTGCCAGCAGTGCCAGCAGGGAGGCCACAGCAAATGCGGCAGCAAAATTGTATTCGTTGTATAGAATCTCGACGTGCAGCGGCATGGTGTTGGTCAGGCCACGAATATGACCGGAGACCACCGATACCGCACCGAACTCACCCATGGCACGGGCATTACACAGAATCACGCCGTAAATCAGTCCCCACTTCACGTTGGGCAGGGTCACATACCAGAAGGTCTGCCAGCCGTTGGCACCGAGTACAATGGCGGCCTCCTCTTCCTCTTTGCCCTGCGCCTGCATCAGCGGAATCAGCTCACGCGCTACAAAGGGGAAGGTGACAAACACGGTCGCCAGCACAATCCCCGGGATGGCGAAGATGATCTTCAGATCCCAGGCCTGCAGCAGCCCGCCGAACCAGCCGTTGACACCAAATACCAGCACGTACATCAGGCCCACGATCACGGGCGAAACTGAAAACGGCAGGTCAATAAAGGTGATCAGCAACTGTTTGCCCCTGAATTCAAACTTGGCGATCGCCCAAGCGGCTGATACACCAAAAATCAGATTCAGTGGCACGGAAATAAACGCCGCAATAAACGTCAGCTTGATGGCCGAAAGTGCATCCGGGTCAATCAGTGCCTGCCAGTAGACATCCACCCCTTTGCGCAGGGCTTCCACAAACACCGCGATCAAAGGCATCAACAGAAAACAGGCGAAGAAGCTGAGCGATAGCCCCAATACCAGCCGCTTCACCCAGACAGGCTCACGAGTGGCACGGTTGCTTTCAAACTTGGTCTGCCGAGACGCTCCGGCAGTCGATACAGTCGATACGGCAATAGTGCTCATTAACGGTCCCTCCCGGTGCGCCTGGCAGTCCATGCCTGCAAGCCATTGATCGCCAGCAGCATGATGAAGGAGAAGATCAGCATCACCACAGCAATGGCGGTTGCACCGGTGTAGTCATACTGTTCCAGTTTGGTGATGATCATCAGCGGCGTGATCTCCGATACCATCGGAATATTGCCCGCAATGAAGATGACCGAACCGTATTCGCCTACCGCTCGGGCAAAAGCCAGTGCAAAGCCGGTCAGCAACGCAGGCAGCAGGATCGGCAATACCACATGGCGAAAGGTTTGCCAGCGATTGGCCCCCAGACTCGCTGCCGCCTCTTCCAGCTCGGTTTCCAGATCCTCAAGAATCGGTTGAACCGTGCGCACCACAAAGGGCAGGCCTATAAAGACCAGCGCAATCAGGACACCCAATGGCGCAAACGCCACCTTGATCCCCAGCTCACCCTCGATGAACTGCCCCAGCCAGCCGTTCTTGGCGTAGAGCGCCGTCAGCGCGATCCCCGCGACCGCTGTCGGCAGTGCAAACGGCAGATCCACCAGCGCATCAACGATTTTCTTGCCGGGAAAGGTGTAACGCACCAGCGCCCAGGCCAACATCAAGCCAAACACCATGTTAATGATGGCGGCAAGCAAAGATGCGCCGAATGAGAGCTTGTAGGACGCCACCACCCGGTCTGCCGTTACCACTGCCCAGAACTCGGCCAGACTGAACTCACTGGCTTTGACAAACACCGCCGCCAGCGGAATCAACACGATGATCGAGAGGTACAGCAGCGTGTAGCCCAGCGCCAGATTGAAGCCCGGCAGCACGCTGAATGATTTGGCGCGTAACATCAGCGGTTCACCATGATCTGATCGAACAGGGCACCATCAGCAAAATGCTGCTGCTTTACCTTGCTCCAGCCACCCAGAAAGGTCTCAACGGAAAAGGTGCGGATCTCCGGGTACTGGTCAGCGTACTGTGCCAGTACATCCTTATCACGCGGGCGGAAGTAGTGCTGGGCAATAATGGTTTGCCCTTCCTGGCTGTAGAGGAAGTTGAGATACTCACGCGCCAGCGCATCGGTACCACGCTTTTGGGTGATGCGCTCAATCACTGCCACCGGAGCCGCCGCATCCACCGACAGGGACGGGTAGACAATATCGAACTTGTCCTTGCCCAGCTCGCCGGCGATCAGAATGGCTTCGTTCTCAAAGGTAACCAGAACATCGCCCACATCCCGCTGGGTAAAGGTCGTGGTTGCACCACGGCCGCCGCCATCCAGTACCGGCACATTGGCAAAGAGCTTGGTGACAAAATCTTTGGCCTGCTCTTCACTGCCGCTCTTGTCCAGCGCATAGCCCCATGCCGCAACGTAGGTATAGCGTCCGTTGCCCGAGGTTTTCGGGTTGGGCACAATCACCTGCAGCCCTTCACGGGTCAGATCATCCCAGTCCTGAATGTTGTGCGGGTTGCCCTTGCGCACCAGAAACACGGTGGTCGTGGTATAGGGCGTTGCCTGATGAGGAAAGTGATCACGCCAGTCATCCGCCACAATATCCCGCTCTGCCAGCATATCGATATCCGGCGACTGGTTCATGGTAATGACATCCGCCTCCAGACCGGAGGCCACCGCCAGCGCCTGCTTGCTGGAACCGCCGTGGGACTGGTTGATGGTGACATCCAACCCTTTTTCCCTGGCATAACGGGTGAATGCCGGATTGATATCCTTGTACAGCTCACGCGATACATCGTAGGACACGTTCAGCAGTGTGGTGTTTTCAGCCAGAGCATAAGGTGCTGAATGAATTGTTGCGGCCAGCGCCAGCGCGGCAGCAATGCGGGCTTTCTTTCTGAAGATTACAAACATGGTGTTACTCCCAGGAATTCTATGCTGGAGAGTCTATAGCGCCAGCATATTCCATATAAATATTAAAAAATGGATTGCTTATTACCAAATAAGAAAAGCAGTCAGAGCATCCAGTCCGTAAGCGGAGTGTCACGGGCCTGCAAAGGCAGCTGCCCCACGCGGCGAGCCGCTACCGGATCACCCTTGGAAAGCGCCATCAGAACAGGTCCCTCAACCAGTTCGTAGCCCTGTGAAATGGCCGCATTCAACGTTTGCGAATCGGCTACATCCGTCAGCAATGTCTGCAGTCCCAGGCGTCGAGCCTGATCATTCCAGCGCACGAAATGGCTGAAATCGCTTTGCTGTTCCCGTGTGCCATTCAGGGCGATGTAACCAATCCCAAGGCGCACTGCATGCAGCAGCCATTCACTGTCAGGCCGCTCAAGCTCAAGCAGAAGCCGATAGCCTCTGGCACGAAAGTTTTCGATCGCTTGGCCAAAGCTATCCTGGTCGGCAGTTGTCGGCGGGGTCAGACGCAGAATGATCTGCTCAGGAGACAGGCCCAGGCTTTTCAGCAAGCCTTCAAATACCAATCCGTGCCCGCTCGGCACCGAAGTCAGATGGCGGGAGTGAACATCGAGAATCAGTTGATCCTGCGGCAAACCATCGGCTGCCTGATTGACATGGTGTAGTGAGTGCAACGTTCGCAGCAATCGATCCAGAAAGATGATATCGGCACTGTTCCAGGCCTGTAGATAGAGTAGCTGCTGCGGAAGGGTGTTACCGGACTTGTTGCGGATCAACAACCGGCTGTCTTTGGCAATGAGTGCCGGGTTTTTAACTTTGAATACCAGTGACTGGACGGGTGTAACAGACAAACCGTTGATGTTGGCCGTGACGATCTGATCACGGTATTCAATACGGCTATTGCCCGCCAGAATGGCGTCAGGGTGGAGCGCCTGCAGGCGCTGATTGAGGTGTTCGACGAGATAGGTCAGTGGCATCGTTGTAATTCCTTGTGCAAGACTGAATCGGACCGGACGACAATGGGGTGCAACATCGCATTCGACAGATTTCCATGGGCTTGCTCCTGATAGTTGTCATACAGATGCTCAGAGTATCGGCACCATGACCCGGGCCAAACCATGAATATCTGCATAGATTTTCGATACGAGGAATAACAGTGTGGTGACATCAACATTAGTCGCCACAGCGGCTAACTCTGGAATGAAAAAGGCGGCCAGCAGGCCGCCTCGGGAGTGGAACTGATCGGATATGTGATCAACGGTAGCGCAAATAATGTGCGTAACGGTCACCGATAAACTGGATGACACAGACAAGCACAATCAACACCGCAATCACGGCCAGCATCACGGCGGTGTCGTAACGCTGGTAGCCGTAACGAATGGCCAAATCTCCCAGTCCACCGGCACCGATGGCGCCGGCCATGGCGGATGCGTTGATCATGGCAACCAGTGTGATGGTGAAGCCGCCAATGATGCCGGGCATCGCCTCGGGCAACAGCACGTTGAAAATGATGTGACGACGCTTGCACCCCATGGCCTGGGCCGCCTCGACCACGCCCGCCCCCACTTCACGCAGACTCACCTCTGCAATACGGGCAAAGAACGGCGTGGCACTGATGGTGATCGGCACGATGGCCGCCCAAACGCCAATCGTGGTGCCGGTCAACAGGCGGGTCAGCGGGATCAGTGCCACCAGCAGGATTATAAACGGCGTGGCGCGAAAGCCGTTGACCAATGCCCCCAGCACGGCATTGGCCCTGGGGGCGGCAAAGATACCGCCCTTGCCACTGGTGACCAGAAACAACCCCAACGCCAGGCCGGCAAACCAGACAATCACCGCCGAAGCACCCACCATCCAGACCGTATCCAGGAAGGCTTGCCACAGGGCTTCAAGCATACGCTGGCTCATGACCAAACACCTCCGCACGCTGAATCATTCGTTTGATAGGCGCCAGCAAGGCACGGGTGGCCTGATGCCGTGGCTGCCGAAACACCTGTGCCACATCCCCCTGCTCGACGACCTCCCCCTCGTGCATGACGGCCACCCGGTCGCAGATTTCGCTGATCACCGCCATCTCATGGGTAATCAGAATCACGGTTATACCCAGTTTCTGGCGAATATCATCCAACAGTTCAAGAATCGCATGGGTGGTTTCCGGGTCCAGTGCAGAAGTCGCTTCGTCACACAACAGTATCTCCGGCTTGGTCATCAAGGCCCGCGCAATGGCAACACGCTGCTTTTGCCCGCCCGACAACCGCGAGGGGTAGACATTTTCCTTGTCCTCAAGCCCCACCAGTTGCAGCAGGTTACGCGCACGGCTCAGAATAACCCCCGCATCCCGTTCCCCCGCTGCCTTCATCGGCAGCGCCAGATTTTGCAATACGGTTTTGGAGTTGAGCAGATTGAAGTGCTGAAAGATCATGCCGATTCGGCGGCGCTGTTCAGCCAGTGCATCACGCGACAGCACACCGATATCGGTACCATCAATCAAAACCTGTCCTTCGGTTACATCTTCAAGCCGGTTAAGGGTGCGAATCAGGCTGGATTTACCCGCCCCGCTGCGGCCAATGATGCCGAAGATTTCGCCGCGCTGAATGTTCAGGTCAATATTGCGCAGCGCTTCCACACGCTGACGACCACTGGTATAGACCTTGCCAACTCCCCGAACCTCAACATGCACATTCGGTAACGGACTTTGCCTGGATGGCGCAGTCTGCACGCGCGGCTGACGGGCTTCAGTCAAAGCCAGCAGCTCAGCCGCTTCGGTAAAGGACTCAAAACCTACTCGCTGGTTCATTCAGGCACCTCCAGCGGCGGGAAATCTTCCCAGGCCAGCTTGTAGAGTGTCGGATTGCCAAAGGCATCCTTCAGCGATTGTTTGACTTCAGGCGCATCCTGATACAGGCGGATGAACTGGCGCACATAGGGATTCTCGACCTTGTCGGGATGCACCACAAAACGCAGTGCAAAGGCATGGGTCTGATCCCGGTCGAACAGCAGCGCAGCCGCTGGATCCATCACGCCGGAGGCCTTGATGTAGTGGGGGTAACTGACGATTGCAGTCAGGTCATCGATCGCGCGGGGCAGCTGCGGCCCGCCCAATTCGACGAACTCAAGCTTGTGAGGGTTCTCCAGTATGTCATGCACGTTGGCCTTGAAGCCGATACCATCGGGAAGCTTGATCAAGCCTGCCTGCTGCAGCAGCTGCAACCCACGCCCCTGATTGACCGGATCATCAGCGACCCCGATCCGATCACCGGTTTTGATCTGATCAAATGCCGTGATTTTTTTCGAATAGACTCCGATCAGCCCTTCAACACCATAGGCCAATGGCACCAGATCAAAATCACGCGCTGCTTCGGCGGCGTTCAGAAACGGCTCGTGCTGAAAATAGTTGATGTCGATATCACCGTTGACCACCGCCGTGTTCGGCAATACCCAGTCAGTAAACTCGACGACCTTGACATCCAGCCCCTGTTTTTTGGCAAGATCGGCCGCAGTATAGACGGAGTCCACAATCAAACCGTTGGATACCACCCCGATACTGACATCAGCGGCCTGAGCCACCACAGGATCAATCACGATCGCCAGTCCGGCTGCCAGAATGGCACGATGCAGACGACTACGTGATACGGGAGCAGCGGTGCGATTTTTCTCAATATTCATTATCATTTCTCTTCAAAAGGGATTATCGGCAGGGTTATCTAGCGAGCGTGGCGCAGTCGGGCACCGGGGTGGCGGCCCGGCAGCCAGGGCTCTGCAGCAAACAGTTTTTCTCTGATCGTGCCCTCGGCGTAGTGTGTTTTGTAACGCCCCCGGTTTTGCAGCTCGGGCACCACATAGGTGGCGAAATCTTCATAACTTTCCGGTGTCACGATGCGGGCCAGATTGAAGCCATCAATACCGGTCTCATCCACCAGCGACTCCAGCGCGTCGGCAATCTGCACAGGATCGCCCACCAGCGTGGGATAGCGCCCACCCAGCGCATGCTGCTCCAGCAGTTGACGCCGCGTAATGCGGGACTCCTTGAAGCGGCGGGTCACTGAATCGATCGCCTGAGTGTCGGCATAACCAATCGGCTCATCCAGCTCATAACGCGCCAGATCAATACCCGTGGTACTGGAATAGTGCGCCAGCCCCGCTTCCGGTGAGGCATAGCGCAGGTACTCCTGGTGCTTGCTTTTGGCTTCCGCCTCGGTAGCCGCCACCACCACGTTCACCCCGACATAGAGGCGAATATCATCAGGCTGCCGACCGGCATCAACCGCCGCCTGGCGCAAACGATTCACCTGCTCGCGGGTCTTGTCAGGCGTGCCACCACTGATGAACGAGCACTCCGCGTGCCGCCCGGCAAATGCGATCCCCTTGTCGGACGTCCCCGCCTGAAACAGCAGCGGCGTGCGCTGGGGCGATGGCTCACACAGGTGGTAGCCTTCTGAACGGTAGAACTCACCCGCATGCCGGATCTTGTGAACCTTGCTCGGATCGGCATAGATCCGCCGCTCCCTGTCCTTGACGACACTGCCCGGCTCCCAGCTGCCCTCCCACAACTTGTACATCAGCTGCAGATATTCTTCGGCCTGATCGTATCGACGGTCATGGGGTACCTGATTGTCCAGCCCGATCGCCTTGGCTGCGCTTTCCAGATAGCCCGTGACGATATTCCAGCCGACACGGCCACCGGTAAGATGATCAAGCGTCGAGAATCGACGAGCCAGCAGGTAGGGCGGCTCGTAGGTCAGGTTGGCCGTTACACCAAAGCCCAGATGCTGGGTGACTGCGGCCATGGCCGAGATGATGATCGCCGGATCATTCACCGGCAACTGAACGCTCTCCTTAAGCGTAAGATCGACACCCTGCTGATAGACATCATATACGCCGGTAATATCGGCAATAAAAATCGCGTCAAACAGCCCCTTTTCGAGTGTCCTGGCCAAATCGGTCCAATAACCCAGCGTATTGAACTCGGTGGAGCGATCACGCGGATGAGTCCAGAGGCCATGGTTAATATGCCCAATGCAGTTCATATTAAATGCATTGACTGAAATCTGTTTTTTTACCGGCATTTAAGTCAGTATCCCTTTCGGTTAACTTTGAACGCAAACTATCAATTTAAACCGCCCTGGATAACCAAGAAAAAACGCGGTTCTTATTGGTTTTTCAGATATCTTGTTTTATGGAAAGCATTGCTTAATCCATTATTTGTGCCGACTGCGCCTTGGGCTTCATGCTTGTGCTCACGATCCGAACACTGACTGGAGCCTGTTTATCATGAGCCTCGAAATATTCTGGTTTTTACCTACTTCCGGCGACACCCGCTATCTCGGCAACACCAATACCGGCCGACCGGCAACCAACACCTACCTGCGACAGATCGCCACCACCGCAGAAGACCTGGGATACGATGGCCTGCTGATTCCTACCGGCGCCAGCTGCCTGGACCCCTGGGTTGTGGCCTCATCACTGGTGCCGGTTACCCACAAGATCAAACTGCTGGTGGCACTGCGCACCTCCATCTCGGGGCCGACGGCTTCCGCACGACAGGCCGCCACGCTGGATCAGGCCCTGGGCGGTCGTCTGCTGTTGAACGTCGTCCCCGGTGGCGATGCCGCCGAACTGGCCGCTGAAGGCGTGTATCTGGACCACGACGAGCGCTACGCCTCGGCGGATGAGTTCCTCACGGTCTGGCGCCGTGTCCTGCAGGGTGAAACCGTGGACCTGGATGGCCAGTTCCACAAGATCAAAGGGGCTCAGAACTTCTTCCCACCGGTACAAAAGCCCTATCCTCCGCTCTATTTCGGCGGTTCTTCAGACGCCGCCCATGAACTGGCCGGCAAGCATGTTGATGCCTACCTGACCTGGGGTGAGCCGCCTGCCGCAGTAGCTGAAAAGATTGCCGATGTTAAACAAAAGGCAGCCAAACATGGCCGCGAAGTGAAGTTTGGTGTACGTCTGCATGTCATCGTGCGCGAAACCCGTGAAGAAGCCTGGGCTGCTGCCAATCGACTGATCGAAAACCTGGATGACGAAACCATCCAGAAGGCACAGGAAAACTTTGCCCGCATGGATTCGGTTGGTCAGCGCCGCATGGCCGAGCTGCATGGCGGCGATCGCGACAAGCTGGAGATCAGCCCCGATCTTTGGGCGGGTGTGGGCCTGGTGCGAGGCGGTGCCGGTACTGCGCTGGTCGGCGACCCTGAAACCGTTGCCGCACGCCTGAAGGAGTATCAGGATCTGGGCGTGGATACCTTCGTGCTGTCAGGCTATCCGCATCTGGAAGAGTCGATCCGTTTTGCCGAACTGGTGTTCCCGCTGCTGGAAGGTAAATCCAAAACCACTACAGACGGCGTCTTTACCGGCGGAGCCTTTGATGTACGCGCCACCCACGGTGCTCAGGGGCGTTCGGCAGAAGACAAGGCCCGTGACGAGGCTGCCGCATGAGCCACCAGGGTAACGTGATCGACATGCGCTGTCGCCCGGCCTATCTGCACGACTTTTTTGGTGCCACGCCGGGCACTGACGCATTTGAAACGGCACGCTGGCTGAACCGTCGCGTCGGTACCCGGGGCGATGACCAGCATTTCACCCGTTCGCTGACCGATGAAGGTTTTCTGGCCGAAGTGCGCGAGGCAGGACTGAGCAAGGCGGTCGTAGTCGGTCGCCACACCCCGAGCCAGCACCTGCCCAACGACCGTATTCATCAGATTGTTGCGCCGCACTCGGAGCTGGTCGGCATAGGCGCCGTGGATCCGGCCCTGCAGGGAGTGGATGGCGCCATTGCCGAGATTGATCGGGCAATCAGGGAGTTGGGACTGAGCGCCATCAACCTGGAGCCGGGCTTTGCAGAACCGTCCCGCCACCCGGATGATGCACTCTACTTCCCGATCTACGAGCACTGTGCTGCCCTGGGTGTACCGGTCTCATTGATGAGCGGCCCCACCACACCGGATCCGCGCTTCAATGATCCCAGCAGACTGGCGCGGGTGGCGCAGGCGTTCCCGAGCCTGCCACTGATCGCCTATCACGGCTATTGGCCCAATGTGGCTCAGGCGATCGGCATCGCCTTCCGATATGAGAATGTCCATCTGGTACCCGACATGTACCTGTTCCAGCCGGGCAGTCAGCTTTATATCGAGGCCGCCAACAGCTTTTTGTCGGATCAACTGCTGTTTGGATCGTCCTATACCTTCAGGCCCATCAGGCAGAGCATTGAGGATTTTCTCTCCTTCGGCTTGCCTGACGCCGTGAATGAGAAGGTGTTGTACACAAATGCCAAGCGGGTACTGAATATCCAATAAGATACTGAAAAGCTTAGCGTTTTTTCTTGGTTATCCATGGCGATATTTTCATTGAATATAGAGTCACAACATCGAATTCAGGAGATGACATTATGAGTATCAAACTGGGCGATATCGCGCCCGATTTTGAACAGGCCTCCAGTCAGGGCACCATCCGCTTTCATGACTGGATCGGTGACTCCTGGGCGGTACTCTTTTCCCACCCGGCGGATTTTACCCCGGTCTGCACCACGGAGCTGGGGCTGACCGCCAAGCTTAAGGAAGAGTTCAGCAAGCGCAATGTAAAGGCAATCGCCCTGTCTGTTGACCCGGTCGACTCTCATCTGAAATGGATCGAGGATATTAACGACACTCAGAATACCGAGGTCAATTTCCCGATCATTGCCGATGCGGATCGCAAGGTATCGGATCTATACGATCTGATCCACCCCAACGCCAATGACACTCTGACCGTACGCTCGCTGTTCGTCATTGATCCGCAGAAAAAGGTGCGTCTGATCATTACCTACCCCGCCAGCACCGGACGCAATTTTGATGAAATCCTGCGTGTGATCGACTCCCTACAACTGACTGACCAGCACAAGGTGGCCACACCGGGCAACTGGAAACAGGGGGATGACGTGGTCATCGTTCCTTCACTGCAGGATGAAGAAGAGATTCGTCAGCGCTTTCCGGGCGGTTACAAAGCTGTACGCCCCTACCTGCGCCTGACGGCCCAACCCAACGCCTAATCCGATTGTCTGCTCTCTCGTTGCGGGTCTTTTCCGGTGTTCGACTTGTTCAGGGTCAACACCGTTTTTTTTTGGACAGATCACTATGACCATACAGATTCCCACCTCTCATGATGAGGCCCTGGCAAGCGCACGACTGCTTGCTGCACAATTTTCAAAACAGGCATCCGAGCGCGACCTGCAGCGCCGGTTACCGACAGACGAAGTACAACAGTTTTCCCACTCAGGCCTGTGGGCCATTACTCTGCCGGAATCCGCCGGC
>NZ_JBEPQA010000023.1:0-64190 GCF_040547585.1 Marinobacterium sp. MBR-111 | reverse complement strand
ATCGTGCCGATCATGGACCAGCCGATCCGTGTCGATCGCAACGCCCTGACGCTGGGCTATGCCGGTGTGTACTCCTCGTTCCTGCTGTTCGCGGAACGTGCGGAGAAAAAATACGGCATCTCGGCGCGCGACATACTGGTCGAGCTGGGCCGTCGCGGCACCGTAGGCGGACAGGAAGACATGATTGAAGACCTGGCACTGACCATGGCGAAAGAGAAGGGGTTGATCTAATGAGTCATGCCGTTACTGTTGATCCGGTTGGAAAAACCTTCGATGTGCATGCAGGCGACAGTATTCTGGATGCCGGTCTGAAGGCTGGTGTTGTGCTCAAGCACAGTTGCCGTGATGGCCAGTGTGGTGAGTGTCGCACGGAGCTGAAGTCAGGACAGGTGGAATACCCGGAAGGGCTGGAACTGAGCGAAACCGACAGGGCTGGTACAACCGTGTTGGCCTGTCAGGCTCGGCCGCTCAGTGATCTGGTGTTGCACTCGCCTGAAGTTACCAGCTTCGAAGGCGTGACGGTGCAGAAAGTGGCTGCTCGTGTGATGGGTAAAGAGCCGCTTGCTGACGACGTGGTGACGCTGACCTGCAAGCTGGCACCGGGAACCGTATTCAATTATGTACCTGGACAGTATGTCGATCTGACGATCAAGAATATCGTCACACGCAGTTATTCAATGGCAACTGCTGAGGCCGTGGATGGTTGTATCGAACTGCATGTGCGGTTGGTGCCGGGAGGTCAGGCGACGCCGATGATCTTTGAAGAGGTTCAGCTCAAGAACGTGGTGACAATCGAGGGGCCGTTCGGCACCTTCTATCTGCGTGACAGCGATGCCCCTGCCATTTTTTTGGCCAGTGGAACCGGTTTTGCACCGATCAAGGCTTTGATGGAGCAGTTGATCGCCAGTGGCAGCGGGCGTCGGGTGCATCTGTATTGGGGTGGGCGTGCTGCGCAGGATCTGTACATGGACCACCTCTGCCGTCAATGGCAAGCTGAACTGGACTGGTTTGAGTACACACCTGTACTGTCAGATGATATGTCCGGGTGGAGTGGCCGTACGGGATTTGTGCATGCAGCTGTCATTGAAGACTACTCGGATCTGTCTTCACATCAGGTATACGCCTGCGGCGCACCTGTTGTGATCGACTCAGCTCGACGTGATTTCACAGCACAATGTGGTCTGCAGGAAAGCAATTTCTTTGCAGATGCCTTCGTATAACGGTTTTGCCTGATCCCATCATCTCGCACCTGAACCAAAGTTGATTATCAAATAGTGAACTTAGTGTTGCATTAATGGTGCGTATGTAGAAAATACAGTACTGTACTGTATGTAAAAAACATAAAAACAAACGGAGCCATAGCGATGTCATTATTGAAAAAACCCACGCTGTTCAAAGCCACCATTGCTGTTACTGGTGCGTTGTTGACCTCCACAGCTTTTGCGGCAGAGGTGACCCTGCGTTACAACCAGTGGTTCCCTTCGCAGCACTGGTCACAGAAAGACGGCCTCTATAAGTACTTTGAAGAGATCGAAAAAGTGACAGAAGGGCGTGTCAAGGTACAGCCATCCGCCAAGCCGTTGGCCCCTCCGACTCGTAACTACCAGGCCGTTGTATCTGGCATTGCTGACCTGGCCTGGGGGCCTCATGGCTATGCGCCGGGTGCTTTCCCGTTGACTGAGATGGTTGAATTTCCGTTCACCAATATTGATGCAGGCGTCAGCTCGGCAGCATATTGGCGTGCATATGAAAAGTATTTCAAGGCAGCAGGGATGCATGACAATGTGCATACGCTGGCTGTACATGTGACATCCGGCGGCAATCTACATATGAAGTCGAGCCCGGTTGTTAATCCTGCAGACCTTAGCGGTAAAAAAATTCGTGTCCAGACCAGTGTTGTAGGCGATGCCTTGACCACGCTTGGTGCGGTGCCCATTTCAGGCTCTTTGTCCGAGCTTCGGGAGTTTCTGTCCAGAGGAATTATTGACGGAACCACACTTTCGGATGAGCTGCTGACTGGGTTCAAAGTAGACAACTACGTTGAGCACATTACACAAATACCGGGTGGCATATTCACAAACAGTACCTTTGTAATTGTGAACAAAGACAAGTGGGACCAGATAAGCCCTGCAGACCAGAAAGCAATTATGGATATTTCCGGAGAGAAACTGGCCGTGCGCATGGGATCTCTTTGGCATGAAAACGATGTTCTGGCACGTGCACAGCTTAAGGAGCGGCTGGGTGAAAATTATAAAGAAGCAGGCGAAGAGCTGAATGCGGCAATCGACAAGGCTTTTGAACCGGTGCGCGCTGATTGGTTCGATAAGGCGGAAGCCAATGGTGTTGATGGTAAAGCAGCTTTTGATTTCTACATGAACGAGATTAAACGTCTGAACTCTAAATGAGGATAAGGGCCATGCTGGAGCATGGCCCTTATACAGGGTTTCTTATGAGTATGTCCTTGTTGAAAGTGTTGGATTACATCTGTTCGAAGATATCAATGTTATCTCTTGTTGTTATGGCCGGGATAACCTTTGCAGATGTATTCGGACGTGTTTTTTTCAATAGCCCCATTGGTTTTGCTTATGAAGTGGTAGGTATATGCCTTGCGGTTTGTTTTTACTCGGGCTTGTATCATGTCCATAAAAAAAGAAAGCATGTCAAGATTGATTTGCTTGAGAAAATATTCAAAGGCAGGACTGGAATATTTCTCGCGTGGTTCAGTTATATTATAGAGGTCGTTTTCTTTTCGGCCCTTGTTTATATGGTTTATATACAGGCTAAAGAGTCCAGGTTGTTTGGGGATGTGTTCATGTTCCTTGGATTGGAAAAGTGGATAATATTGGCGGTTATGGCTGGTTTTGCAATGGTTGCATTGGTCAGTCTTTTGGTTGTTTACCCCGATAATAATCAGGAATAACAGGCGAAATTATGGTAATGCTTATAGCTTTTCTTTCACTTCTTTTCCTGTTGTTTATTCGTGTACCCATAGCAATATCGACGGGTGTAGTCGGTGTGCTTGGTCTGGCATATTATCAGGGTTGGTCGCCAGCAATGAGCCAGCTGGGCATGATTGCAACGGAAACGGTACTTTCCTATGAGTTTTCGGTTATTCCGTTATTTATTCTTATGGGTAACATCATCAGTCGCTCAGGCCTGGCTGATGAGTTATACAATGCCACTCATGCGTTGGTAGGTCATCTTAAAGGGGGCCTTGCAATCACGACGATAGGTGCATCAGGTGGTTTCAGTACTTTCTGTGGTTCCAGTTTTGCCACAGCTGCAACCATGACGCGTATTGCATACCCTCAGATGAAAAGATTCGGTTACAGCGATGGCCTTGCAACCGGATCCATTGCTGCGGGCGGGACTCTTGGTATTCTTATACCACCCTCTATTGCGCTGGTGTTCTACGGTATTATTACCGAAACTGATATTGGCAAGCTTTTCGTGGCAGGTGTTATACCTGGTATTCTAGGTGTCATCTTTTACGTTGCAGCCGTACTTTTTGTCGTTCATGTTCTGAAAGATAAATGTTCGGATGCGAGTGAAGCGACACTTAAAGAGAAGCTGTTGGCCATTCGGCAGTTGTGGGCCTTCACTCTATTGATTTTTATCGTATTGGGTGGGATCTACTTTGGGCTTTTCTCTCCGACAGAAGCGGCTGGTGTGGGATCTGTCGGCGCCATACTGATTACATTGATCAGAGGACGAATGAGTTGGCAGAAAATGCGAGATGCGCTTGAGGATACGGCCGCAACTACAGTTGCGCTTGTGGCTATTCTGATCGGGTCGCTGATATTTGCAAACCTGGTTAATGTGTCCAATCTTCCATTTACCATCGTTCAATGGATGGAAAGTCTGAACCTGGGTCTGATGGGCGTCCTGCTTTTAATCCTGATGATCTATTTTGTTCTTGGAGCTGTTCTTGAATCCATTTCAATGCTGCTGTTAACAGTACCGGTTTTTTATCCCATCGTTGAAGGAATGGGGATGGACCTTATCTGGTTCGGTATCATTGTGGTAATTGCAACAGAAATCAGCTTGATTACTCCCCCGGTAGGGCTGAACGTATTTGTACTCAAGTCTGTAGTGCCTGACGTTGATCTTAAAGTGATATTTAAAGGGGTGTTCCCGTTCCTTATCGCTGATATTTTAAGATTGGCACTTATTATTCTGTTCCCTGCGCTTTCTTTGGTTCTGGTTGAAATGATGTAGCTCCTGCGACGCCAATGGTTTTGGAACCGAGCCACCTCTCAATGAGGTGGCTTTTTTGTAGCAGGTTAGAGGTTTCTGAATTTGCAGTCAGACAGCGGGCAGTTGTCTGCCAGAAAGTGGGCTATGCGCTGAGCCCGTTCCTTGCGGACTTCCTCAGAAGAGAAGGGATCGACCAGAGATGTGGCAATCAGGAAAGAATATACCAGGTGTGCGAGATCATTCGCCTGACTGCTGGTGTGGCCAAGGTCGATAAATAATCCTTCGATGAAGCCGATTCTGTAGCTGTCCACTTCATTCACGGCAGCACGTGCAATTTCATCGCGCCGACCCCAGGCCCGAAGGGATATTTCAATTGATGCTGCTTCCTGGGCTTTATCGCCTTTCAAGGGAAGTGACATCAGCTCCATCAACTGCTCTTTACTGTCCTGGGATTTCTGTTTCAGGCTATCGATGACGGCTTCAGTCGCTTTCAGCCTCCAGGTGTCCAGTATCGCTTGAAGCAGTTCTTTTCTGCTGTCAAAGTGGTAGTAGAAGCTGCCGCGCGTAATTTTCAGCTTCTTGGCAAGATTGTCCACGCGCACCATGTCTATGCCACTAGTGGCAAGCACTTTAGTGGCTGCATTTATCCAGTCGTTGCGTGATAAGCGCTTGGTAGCCATAGTACTGATTGATCCCTAGTCACTGTCCCAAATGATATGAGTATACAGCTTATAGGCAATATAGTGACTAGGCTGAATCTATTTCAGATAGAATTCATATTAAACAACGGGATATATCAGTCCACGTAAAGTCCATATGTGTATGTTTTGGATCAATTGTTGTCGCAGGGCTGGCTCTGAGCCCGCAACTTCTCCCACGCTGCATACTGGCTCAGGAAAATCTCACCACTCAAGTCGTGCAGAAAGTGAGTGTCCTTGAGCTTGTCCATAACCGGCCCCTTGACTTCCGACAGGTGGAATTTCACACCGCTATCCATCAAGCGCTGATTAATCGCTTCAAGACTTTCAAGTGCCGAGGCGTCGATCAGGTTGACGGCCGGGCACATCAGTACAAGGTGTCGCAGCTCCGGGTTGCGTGCCACCTGATCATAGATGAGATCTTCCAGGTAGCGGGCATTGGCAAAGTAGAGGCTTTCATCCACACGCAGGGTGAGGATGTGCTGCTCGGTTTCGACCTGGTGTCGGTCGATATTACGGAAATGCTCTGTACCGGGTACTCGACCCACAATGGCACTGTGTGGTTTGCTGGTGCGATACAGGTAAAGCAGCACAGACAGGCCGACACCGGCGATGATGCCCAGCTCAACGCCATGTACCAGGGTCAGCACAATGGTGGCGAGCATGGCAGCGAAATCACTGCGTGAGTAGGCCCAGGTTCGTTTGAGTGCCCCCAGGTCAACCAATGACAGGACTGCTACGATGATGGTGGCCGCCAGCGTTGCCTTGGGCAGGAAAAAAATCAGGGGTGTCAGTACCAGTGTAGCCATTGCGATGCCGACTGCCGTGAAGGCACCCGCGGCGGGTGTTTCGGCACCGGCATCAAAGTTGACCACTGAGCGTGAGAAACCGCCGGTTACAGGGAAGCCACCGGACGCTGCAGCAGCAATGTTGGATGCGCCAAGCCCCACCAGCTCCTGATCCGGGTCGATTCGCTGGCGTCGTTTGGCTGCCAGCGTTTGTGCGACTGAAACAGATTCAACAAAGCCGACAATGCTGATTAAAAGGGCGGATACAAACAGCTGCTTCCAGAGTTCCAAATCAAAGGAGGGCAGGGTCAGTCCTGGCAGCCCTGAAGGCACCTGTCCGACAACCTTCACGCCCTGTGCCTGCAGGTCCAGTCCCCAGACAGCCAGTGTAGTGGCAACAACAGCCAGCACAGGCCCTGCCTTGGCTATAATGTCGGCAAGGCGAGGACCCAGACCCACTTTCACCAGCAGAGGCTTGAGTTGCTTGCGTACCCAGAACAGAAACGTGGTGGCGCTTACCCCGATGATCAGCGTTGGCAAGTTGATATGCGCCAGCTGGCCCGCCAGCGCCATCAGGATATCAAGCAGATTGTGACCGCCGGCATCGACACCCAGTATGTGTTTGAGCTGGCTGGCTGCGATGATCAGGCCGGAGGCGGTGATAAAGCCCGAGATGACCGGGTGGCTGAGAAAATTGGCCAGAATGCCGAGACGAAACAGCCCCATCAGGATCAGGATGACACCGGACAAAAATGCCAGTGCGATGGCCGCCGTCAGATATTCAGCTGTACCGGCCAGCGCCAAATTGCCCACCGCGGCGGCAGTCATCAGTGAAACCACCGCCACAGGCCCCACCGCCAGGGTGCGGCTGGTACCAAAAATGGCATACGCCACCAGCGGCAGAATGCTGGCATACAGGCCCACTTCAGGCGGCAGCCCGGCCAGCAGGGCGTAGGCCAGCGACTGGGGGATCAGCATGATCGTGACGATCACGGCAGCCACCAGGTCGCTGGTCAGGGTTTCACGGTTGTAGACCTTGAGCCACTGTAAAATGGGCAAGTAGCGTTGCAACATCAATCAGGCTTCCTGAGTCAGGGGGCTGTATAGGTGTTATTTTCGATCACCGAAGTCACAAGCCTGAGTGGCCTCGTGATCGGCGGGTCGGTGATTGAGAATCTCGGGTCCTGCCATCCACTCATGCCCTTTTAGCATGGCATTCCAGTAGATCCAGGGCAGCATTTTTTCCTTCAGCAGCCAGGCAAAGCGGCTGGGTTCCTTGCCGTCGACCAGCCAGAGCGGAAAGCTCGGCTGCAGTTTGCCACCATAGCCGAATTCCGCCAGCACGATCTTGCCACGCTCCACTGTCAGTGGGCAGGAGCCGTAACCGTCGTAGATGGCTCGTGGCGCTTCTCCCTTTAGCGCCAGCAGAATGTTCTCGGCCACGACCGGTGCCTGCTTGCGCACGGCAGCGGCAGTTTTGGCATTGGGGGTGTTTCCGGCGTCGCCAAGCCCAAAGATATCGCCGAAGCGGCTGTGCTGAAGTGTTTCCGGATTCAGTTCAATCCAGCCGGCAGCATCCGCCAGCGGGCTCTCGCTGATCAGTTTCGGTGAGCGTTGAGGCGGGCAGACATGCAACATATCAAATGGTTTTTCGACTTCCTGGCTGTTGCCTTCTGCATCCGTAACCTTGAAAAGGGCAGTTTTGGCCTGTCCGTCCACTTGAATCAGATTGCTCTGATAGTTCAGGTTGATGCCGTACTTCTCCACGTATTTCATCAAAGCCGGCACATAATCGGCTACCCCAAACAGGGCAGCACCTGCCGTACAGAACTCGACTTCGATATCCTTCAGCACGCCCTGACGCATCCAATGGTCACAGGACAGATACATCGCCTTCTGCGGTGCGCCTGCACACTTGATAGGCATCGGTGGCTGAGTGAACAGGGCACGCCCCTTTCGAGTACTTTGTACCAGCTCCCAGGTATAGGGTGCGAGGTCGAACAGGTAGTTGGATGTGACACCGTTACGACCCAGACTTTCACGCAACCCGGGTATTGCGTCCCAGTCCAGCGTCAGGCCGGGCGCGACCACCAAAATGCGATAGCCGATCTGTTCGCCGTCTTCCAGCAGAACCTGCTGCTGTTCAGGGCGGAACCCTGACGCGGCCGCATGGTACCACTTGACGCTGTCAGGCATGACCTTGCCCATCTGGCGTACGGTCTCACGGCGTTCAAATACACCACCTCCGACCAGCGTCCAGCCCGGCTGATAGTAATGTTCAGAACGTGGTTCGATGATGGCAATATCCAGATCCGGCTGGCGCTGCAGTAGGCTGCCGGCGACTGACTGACCAGCAGCGCCGCCGCCTACAATCAGTACATCATGACGCTTGCGGCTGGCTGTATGCATGGCCTCAGCATGGCTGTGAGTACCCGCCAGAGCCTTGATGCGATCACGCTGTGCAGTCAGGTCATATCCGGCTGCTGCCGTGGTTTTGAGAATGGCGTCCACATCCAGACGTGGGGCTTCTGCCAGCGCCCACAGGGTGGTACAGCGAGTACCGGTACGGCAGAAAGCCAGTACAGGTCCATGCAGGCTGTTCATCAGCTCATGAAACGCATCTACATCCGTATCGGTTATCTGGCCTGAAACTACAGGCTGATAGCGCCATTCCAGCCCATGCCGTTCGGCAGCGGCGCGGATGTCGTCGGTGTCCGGCTGGTCATGACTTTCCTGATCAGGCCGGTTACAAATGATCGCCTTGAACCCCATGGAGGCGGCGAGCCCCACATCGGCGGCCGTCAATTGGGGGCTGACACTGAGAAAAGGCGTAAGCTGATGAACTTCCATAAAACTCTCCCGCGGTACTGTTGTTATTATCGGTTTAGTTGGGACGGTTAAACTCAGAACAGATCGATCGGTACCTTGAGGTAAACCTGACCGTTGCTTTCTGCCGGCGGCATCTTGCCGGCACGCATGTTCACCTGCACGGAGGGCAGAATCAGGCGCGGCATATCCAGAGAGGCATCGCGTTCGGTACGCATGCGGACAAAGTCAGCCTCGTTGATCCCTTCGTGCACGTGGACGTTGTGTGCGCGCTCTTCAGCCACGGTGGTTTCGTAAGCGTATTCATCACGGCCCGGTGCCTTGTAGTCGTGACACATGAACAGGCGTGTTGCGTCCGGCAGGGTAAATACCTTCTGAATTGACTGGAACAGGATATGGGCATCGCCACCGGGGAAGTCACAGCGGGCGGTACCGTAGTCCGGCATGAATAGAGTGTCACCAACAAAGGCGGCATCACCAAAGACATAGGTCATGCAGGCCGGCGTGTGGCCGGGGGTATGCATCGCCTTGCCTTCCAGAGTGCCGATACGAATGCTGTCGCCATCGTTGAACAGCGCATCAAACTGGCTGCCGTCACGGGCAAATTCGGTTCCGGCATTGAACGCCTTGCCAAAGGTATCCTGTACGGTGGTGATGTGTGCACCGATACCCAGTTTTGCACCGGTTTTTTCCTGCAGGAACGGTGCTGCTGACAGGTGGTCGGCATGAACATGAGTTTCAAGAATCCACTCCACCGTCAGGCCCTGTTCGGCAATGAAGGTCAGAATGGCCTCGGCTGAACGAGTATCGGTTTTGCCGGCGGCATAGTCGAAGTCCAGTACGGAGTCGACGATGGCGCAGCTGGAAGAATCCGGGTCCTGAATCACATAGCTGTAAGTGAAGGTCGGTTCATCAAAAAAGGCTGTAACGATCGGTTGCATAATAAACCCCGCGTATATTCTTAATAGTTATATTCTTATAATCTATTAATAGATACTAATCCTCATTGCACACTCTGCCAACCCCCTTGGGGCTATGGAGATGATTGAGTGGCTAAATCGGATCAATGCAAGGCTGGGAAGTGGCTGGATGTGAAATGATACCGGCCGGGTGGATCCGGCCGGTGAGGGGAGGGGTTATTCCTGTTTTGGGCCGACCCAGACCTGTTGAATATTCACGAATTCAAGGATGCCGTGGGGGCCAAGCTCTCGTCCGAGTCCCGATCGTTTGATACCGCCACTGGGCAGCCGGGGATCGGTTTTGACCAGTCCGTTGACGACCACCTGACCGGCCTCAATCTCGCGGGCCATCGCCTCGCCACGGCTCTGTTCGGTCCAGATTGAGCTGGCCAGGCCGTATTCTGTGTCGTTGGCCAGTGCCAGAGCATGCTCTGCATTATCGGCCTTGAGTACCACGGCGACCGGGCCGAAGGTTTCTTCCTGGCAGGCGGTCATGTCATTGGTTACATCCACCAGCAGGGTTACGGGGTAGAAAAAACCCGGGCCCTCAGGTAGCTTCCCACCAAGCAGGCAGCGAGCCCCGGCGGCAATGGTTTCATCCACCTGACGCGCGAGTTCGTTGCGCAGATCCTCTCGTGCAATGGGGCCTATGTCAGTTTCCGGGTCGACCGGATCGCCCTGATTGAGCTTCTCCAGCCGGGTCTTGAGCAGTTCCACAAAGCGGTCATAAACCGAAGCCTCGACAATGATGCGCTTGGCCGCGATGCACGACTGTCCCGCATTGATGATGCGGGAAAAGCCTATCAGGTCCGCGGCCTGCTCCAAGTCTGCATCGGCCAGAACGATGGCCGGGTCAGAGCCGCCCAACTCCATTACAGCAGGCTTGATTTCGGATGCGGCCATGGCCGCAACCTTGCTGCCCCCGGCACTTGAGCCGGTAAAGGATACAGCCCGTATACCGGGGTGACGGATAGCGGCTTCCACATCCGGTGTCTGCAGGGGCAGATTCTGCATGATGCCTTCTGGTGCTCCTGCACGAGCGAACAGATCCACTATCGCTTCAGCACAGGCCGGCACATGGGGGTCATGCTTGAGCAGGCATGTATTGCCCGCCATCAGTGCCGGTGCGCAAAATCTGAACGCCAGCCAGAACGGAGCGTTCCAGGGCAAAATCCCCAGCACCGGCCCAAGAGGCAGATGCTGGACATAGCTGTGGCTTGCGTCCGAGGCCAGACTCACGGGCTGCAGGTAGCTTTCGGCATGCCCGGCATAGTGTTCGGCACACAAGGCAGCCTTGAGCACCTCACCCCGAGCTTCCTTAACCGGTTTCCCCATCTCGTCGGTCATATGACGGGCCAGTTCAACTTCCTCGGCCCGCATGAGAGCGGCGACCTGATGCAGAACCTCGGCACGCTCTGCAAAGCTGCGTGTGCGCCAGTCGGCAAAGGCCCTGTTCGCCATGTCGATGCGGCTGTTCATGCTGTCGCGATCCAGTGCGGAATATTCATGCAGCAGCTGACCGCTGGTAGGATTGATCACTCTGAGCATGTGGCTCTCCTTAGTGTTTCTTGCCGGATTTTTGCTTCGATGGATGCTTTTTGCCTTTGGTGTGGCAAGGTGTATCCGGTGGGGTAGAGCTCGCAGCCGTCATGACGGGCTCGCCTGTCTTGGTCGCTGCGCGGGCACCCGCTGCACCGGGCTTGATCACAAAGTCCTGTGGCATGTCCTCGAAAAACGAGCCACAGCCGTCATCGGTTATATAGAAGGTATCCGATATGCCACAGGTCTTGTCGCCATCCACACCCCACATCCAAGGGATCAGGTGGAAGGTCATGCCCGGCTCCAGCACCGAGCTGTCACCACCCTTGAGGCTCATGATGTAGCCTTCATCCCAGCTGGGCGGAAAGGCGATGCCGATGGAGTAGCCAGATCGGGTGATAAGGCGGGCACCTACATCGTTTTCGGTAATGATGGAGCGCACAATGTGGTCGGCGTCAGATACGGTAAGCCCAGGCCTCAGCTCAGACCTGATGTGCTTGAGAGCACATTTCATGGTTTCCTGAGCCTTGTACATCGATTCACTCAGCTCACCGCAGATGACCGTGCGCATCAGGGCGGTGTGATAACGACGGTAGCAACCGCCCACTTCCAGAAATACATGCTCACCGGGCTGAACTTCACGTCCCTCCCAGGTGGCATGGCCGATCATGGTGCGCGGGCCAGAGGTGACGTAGGGCATTACGGCGGGAAAATCGCCGCCGGCCCGGAACATGCCGGCACTGATGGCGGCACCGATCTCGTTTTCGGTTACACCGGCCTGGCAGGCTTCAATGCCGGCCTCCATCCCGGCACGGGCGGCACGGGCGGAGATGCGCATCACATCCAGCTCATGCGAGGACTTGCACTTGCGGCCCTCTTCGACGATGCCAAAGCAGTCCATCAGCCGCCCATCCTTGAAGGCCGTACGAAAGTAATCCTGATGGTAGGCCGGGAAAAAATAGCTGTTACGCTCATAGCCCAGCACCTTTTTTGACAGGCCAAACTCTCGCAGCGATTCGATCAGCATCTGGATTGCATCGCCGGTATCGGAATAGGGCCGCGTTTTTTCCACCCAGGTGCGGGCATGAACGTTGGACTCCTCCATCATCCGGGTAATCATGAACGGCTCGTCTTCCAGTGGTACCACCAGCGCCTGAAAATAGGAGTAGCCGGTGGTCTGGTAGTCGGTCAGATACATCAGGTTCTCGGGGTCTGAGATGATGACCGCATCCAGCAGGCGTTTTGACATGCGCTGGCGCAACTCATCGATGCGGCGCTCATACTCCTCGAACGGGAACGTCATATCATCGCGTTTGCGCATCAGGCAGCCTCCATGATTTTTATGACGGCGGCTTCCAGTCGGTTGAGACCGGTTTCCAGATCTTCATCAGGGATGGTCAGTGGCGGGATCAGCTTGATGACCCGACCACCAATACCACAGGGCCCTACCAAAAGGCCTGTGTCAAAGCACTCACGGGCGATGGTTTTGGCCAGTGCGCCATCGACCACATCCAGTGCCTGAATCATGCCGCGCCCGCGCACGGCAAAGCCGGCGTCGGGGAAGCGTGATGCCAGTGACTGCAGGCGCTCGTGAATCATCTCGCCGCGCTCGCGGGTCAGTTGCATCAGCCGGTCATCTTCGAAGTAGCGCAGAGCTTCACGCCCGGCCACAAAAGAGAACCCCTGTCCTCGGAAGGTGCCGGTATGCTCGCCAGGCTGCCAGTGGGCATCGTGCTCCGGCTTGACCAGATTCATCGCCAGAGGCGTGCCGAAACCGCCGATCCCCTTGGCCAGACAGATGATGTCTGGCTCCAGCCCGGTGTTGTCAAAGCTGAAGTAGCTGCCAGTGCGCCCACAGCCCACCTGAATGTCGTCTACGATCAGCAGGGCACCGGTGTCCCGTGCCAGCTGTTGCAGCTCCAGCAGCCACTCGGTGCTGGCAATGTTGACCCCGCCTTCTGCCTGAATGGTTTCAATGATAAACGCGGCGGGCTGCTCGAAACCGCTGGAGCTGTTCTCCAGTGCCTCACGCAGGGTGTTCAGACACCCCATGCCACAGCCTGATGTAGTCTCGAACGGTGCATGAGTGACGTGATTTAGGGGTACGCCTGCAGCCTTGCGGAACACCTGGTTGGCGGTACAGGCCAGCGAGCCCAGCGTCATGCCATGAAACCCCTGGGTGAAGGCGATAACTTCGGTGCGGCCAGTGACGCGACGTGCCAGTTTCAGTGCGGCTTCCACCGCGTTGGTGCCGGTGGGGCCCATGAACTGCAGCTTGTAGTTCATCTGGCGTGGTTCAAGAATGGTGTCCACAAAGGCGCCGATGAATTCGCGCTTGACCGTCGTGCTCATGTCCAGACTGTGGGCAACACCGTCTGAGCGGATGAAGTCGATCAAGGCTTCCTTCATGTGCGGGTTGTTATGGCCAAAGTTCAGCACCCCGGCCCCGGCAAAAAAGTCGATATAACTTCGCCCCTGTTCATCCACCTGACGGGCGTTGGATGCGCTTGCAAACACGGTTGGGTAGGCACGGCAGTAGCCACGGATTTCGGATTCCCATTTTTCAAACAGATCCATGTCGATCTCCTTGTGTAGCCAATTGTGAAATGGAGCCAGGCAAGGCAGGGGCCTTGCCAGAGTTCGGACTGTTATGTGTTTGCCGGTGAGTCACCGGGTGGATGTACAGCTGAGATGTTCAATTGAGTGTTAGCGGAAAACGTACAGGCTTGCACAGCCCTGCAACTTCACCCTAGAAGAGAAAGTGCAGGGCAGCAAGTAAAGAGGGCGTTTTTTATGTACAGGGACGTACGGTATGCTGCAAGAGCAGGGACGGGTACTACCAATGGATTATGAGTTCTGATATTAAACCATAAATCCTTTGAAATCAAAGAGATGTTGGCGTAATCGAGCGTAGGGGAAAGTAGTTTAGTAACAGTAAGTTAGCGTAACTTTGGGTAAGGCTTCCAAACTGGTGAGTGTACCGTTAATGTACCGGATTGAGCAGTGAATGGCCGAATTGTCGATTGGGGATGATCCGGTAACAGGGGGGAGGACATCGGTCCTCTCACCGAGCACGCACACAGCTAAAGAAGCGCCAAGTCAGCAATCAGGCAAGGATGAAATGGGAACACGTTACGGACGACGTGCCTCGGATGGCACCTACGAATATTATGATAATAAAGATATTCTGCTAGAAGCTAAGGAGCGCGACGAACGTAAGGCTCGCTCAGAAGCGCGCGCAGAAGCGTATGGCATTTTTGGCTTTTTTGCGTGTGGAGTCTTGGCTTACTTAGGCTTTTGGTACTTCGACGGAGCGGATCTGCCTAAGTGGCTACGCTTTTCCAGCATAGTAGCTAGCTGTTGTCTCGGTGCATTTATCTTCGCAAAACTAGCCGACTTTCTATCGATGCTGATTAGCATTGTGTTCTTAGTCGCAATTCTTGGCGCTATTGGATTTTTTGTATGGTCTGTCGTTTAGCAGTCCATAGGTAAGTGAGTACTGCTCTTCTCAATAGCGTGTCTTTCAAGGGCAAAACGTGAGATACGCGGATAGCCTATAAAAGTTAACGTAGCACCTGACCCAAATCTACGTATTAAAGTGTTCCAGGTTCTGCAGGACTTCCTGGAAGACGACAGGCTCTATTCCTCGAAGAATCGTGGCAACTCAGCTGAGGATTCTCGATCACCGTTCATGCTCCTCTATTAATAAAATCAATTATAAAACAATGTCTTAAAGAGGGAGCTGATCGGATAACCATGAAAAATGCCATGCATAGTAAAGCGTTCAAGATGTCGGATTAGCCTCTCTTGTGACAAAGGCAGCTGATAGCTGCCTCTCTAGGATGGCCTACTCATCCGCACTACCATCACGAAACCCCAGCTCTGCTTGGTAGCCTCAGGCGGCTTTTACGAAACCTCTTTCGCCAATAGCTGCATGTTGAGTGAACTTGTTGCCAAACCTGCTCTTTCGAACCGGTAGCGCATATAAGCCGAAATATCGTCCTCGTGGGAAGAGACAACTAACTGGCAATGTTTTAGTTCGCAACGGAGTAGATCGGTCAAGGAAGCAACGTTGACTTCATCCAAGGATTGCGATGGGTCATCAATCAAAATGATAGGCACCTCAGCATAGACCTTGTTGAGCGAGAGAAAGAAGGCAAGGCTGAGGGCCGATACCTGACCAGAACTCATAGACATCACTGCGTCGTGTTCAGACTTCTCGGCAGTCAGGAACCTCAACTGCGTACCTTCGCGGCTCTCGATAAATAGGCCCAAACCACGCTGGTAGTTTTGAATCAGTCGGCCACTGTAGATGTGGAATATGAACTCAATAGCCGAAATTGTCTGATCGGTATAATTCTGCTCTGTCTTCTTCAGTGTGTTGCGGAGTTCGTCGATTTTACCTTGTGCTTTTTGGGCTGCCAGGGTTTCTTTTTCGATACGCTTAAGATCGGTAATACAAGTTTGGAGCCTTGCGTTTTGAGCTTCGTTAGCCTTAATCGATATGTACTGCTCTTTGTCTTTCAGGTCTTCAGCTGTGATTATGTAGAAGTCCTGTAGGTCTTTGAAGACAGTGTTAATTGTTTCTCGCCAGTCCTCCGGCAGCGCTAAAGCATCAGATTCAACCTGTTTTTTATTTCTTAGAGTTTCTTTGAGATTTTTAAGTCGCTCATCTACCACATCATCAATTTCCGTAAATGAGTCAGTAAATTGAATGTTTTCGCTTTGTAGCCTCTCCAGTAGCTGGGTTATTGCCGGTAGCCGAAGTTTAATTTTTGTCAGTGCTTTATGAAGATTTGATTCATATGTGGGCGTGAGGCGTTTCAGGCTACCTTGTATATGTGTGTCGATGAGCTTCAGCTCAGCGTCCATAGCAGATATAAGGTTAACTAAGTCCTTGCCTTCTTGGTCTAGCGAATCAGAGATTTGCTTAGTTCTTGTTTCAATGGCATTCACCATTGATCTGTGACTTTCCCAGTCAGCGCCACAGAGAGGGCATAATTGATCGTCGGGATTAAATTTTTTATGCTCCTCAAGTAACTGCTTCTTCAGGTGTTTCAATTCGGCTACGACGTTCGCGTTGGCGCTGCTTTTATCTCTTAGTCTATTTCGAGATTCTATTTGTGACTCAAACCACTCAAACCACTCAAGGCGCTTATCCGCCCAGTTTGGTAGTGATCGGGCTTCTTCGAGTTTGATCGCAGTGGCACCGCGTCTGATGATGCTTGCTGAATGCTCTAGTTCATCAATACTTTTCTTAATAGCTTCAAGCCCATCAAGCTTGCCTAAGTCTTTACCAAACTGAGCCAGACTTCTCAGAGACTCCTCGTTACGATCAATGTCGGCATCAATGGTCTCGTTGTGAACTCTAGTCTTTATCGTGGCTTTGAGTGGCAGAAGGGCGATAATCTTGCGAACGAACTCCTGGTAGGCCGCATGGTCTTGCGCTGAATACGTTGAGAATAGGATCTCTTTGTCCCACCCTGGTTGGACATCTGTCGTCGAAAGCTTTTTGTACTCAACAGTCCCAGTCTCTGCCCGCAATATATCGCTTAGGGTGGCTATCTCTTCCTTGAGAGATCGGGCTTTTGCCTGACGGTCAGGGTCGTTGATGCGTTTTCTAAGTTTACGGCTTATGGTGTTGCAGTTTTCGATCTCGGCTTCGATGTCGCTGATGTTAAAGAGATTTCCTAACTTATCCTTACGCTCGTCTACCCGAGTGTGTAACAGCCGGTTTTGTCCTTGTTCCAGGTAGTTAAGGAATGAGAAGTTTTCCCTGAAGTTTTTTCCGAAAACTTTGTCAAGGAAGTTATTGTCACGCTGATTGATCTTTGTGAAGTCAGATGATTCGAATTCTGGTAGCTCGTAAAGCCTGAAGTTTTCGTATTTATCTGCACGATTGTTTGCCGGTTTTTTAAATGTCGAAGCAGGGCAGTGTCTGGCTAAAACAATTTTGCCATCATCACTAATGAATTCAATTTTAATGCAGAGGTCGTTCTCGCCGGAGCGACTGTTCCAGAAGAGATTGTCCGCGTAGTCTCTTTTACTCTTGGTTAATAATGTAGAGAACAGGTTTTGTATTCGATTGATCTGGCCTGTGAGCAGCAATTCGATGGCGTCGAATATGCTTGTTTTGCCATAACCGTTAGGGCCATCTAGAGTTAGCAAAGACGACTCGCCAAGATCCAAGTAAATATGCTTGAATGCTTTGAAGCTAGAGACTTCAATCTTGGATATTTTCCATTTCATTGCGAATCATTTCCTTGATTATTTCGTCGGCGTTTATGTCCGTGACTTTCTGGATAGTCGAATACGTATCGTTCAGGCCGGCTTCAGCAACGGACTCAGCAGCCTGTAACCTCAAGGATACAAGGTTTCCATGATGGCTAGGTAGCTCTAAGAAAGGGAGCTTGATAAAGATCTTCGCCGCGAAGCTGTATTGTGTGGCGACAAGAGGGTTTTCTTTGTATTCAAGAAATTCCTTTTTGTCAGCAATCACAGATACCAGTTTTTCGTAGGTGAAATCAGTGAGCGCGCTTTCTTCCGCAATACTGTAATAGAGGACATATTTTTTATAAAAGTGCGGATCTTCTTCGATTGCGAAGATTTCTTCTTCGTGGTCCTTGAACTCCGCCAGAACGTCAAGGCGATGAATACAAATCAAGTCGCAGTTTTTCTTAAAGCTTGGGTTTCTGCGAAACTCCTCAGGAGCAAGATGATTAATTCTATTATTCAGCTCGGCTGGGTCAGAGAGAGCGTCAAGATTATGTAGGACTGCAAACCTGATAGCAGATCCAGACTCGCGAATATAAAAGCTTGTGGTTTCTAGTTTTTTTATACAAACAAAGTCATGGGCAATAAGTGCTTCATCAATGAGTTGCTTTATCATTCAGTCGCCCCTCCGCGTCGTCTTTTGTTATAACACTAATGCATATCGACTTAGTGATGTTGCTTTCAAACTTTTCAGTGGCGAGCTTGTGGTCGAAGTCATCCGAGTTTGTGAATTTTGTATTGAAGCTGAATGAGGTTTCCGCTTTGCTAGCGATTAGATGGTTGTACTCAAAAAGTAGTCTCAGTAGATCGCCGTTGTTTTGCATTTGATGGATGATGTCAGACTCACATTCTTCGTTTTCATCCACGTCAAGAGCGGTTGGTACGTAGAACCGATTTTCTCTATCGATGTAATGCGGTAGATGATTGAAGATGGGTTCCACCAAAATAGCTTGAATGAGCTTGGTGTATCGTCTGATATCGTTCATCTGAACCCTTTGAAAACGCTCGGAGGGTTTCATCATCTGGCATAGGGTCTTCAATTCGTTGATATCGGTTTTTCGAATGTGCTCACTCAGAAGTCTGGCTCTCTCGTAAGTGGCATCACTCATTGTTGGAAGCACCTGATCGAGTCGTTTTTCCAGATATTCTTGGAGTTCGGCCTTTAATTCAACTGCATAGTAGTCCCTATCCTGATAAGGATTTTCGTTCAGAAGGTCATCTAAAATACTTCTGGCACTAATACGGCCCTCGTATGCGGCTTTATTTTCTGAGAGTCCGTCAACTTGATTTAGCTTGTGGTTATGTATTGCCTTAGTGCTTATTTTTTCTGAAAGTAAGCAGTAGTTAAATTTTATAAGATTATCACTGAATTTTATAGAAAGTTTCTCACATAATTTCTTTATGATTTCTTTCGTTAATCCTTCAATTTCACCCAGACCGCAATGATAGTTGTCTCCGTAACGGTAGAATTTTACTGTTTCTCCGCTAGCGCCTTTATGATCTTCTGTATTTTCTAGTGGGACGGATACGTGAAAGTAACGAGTTGTACCCTTGTCTTTGTCGTGTTCGATTAAAGTAGACTGTTCCAATGCCTTGGTGTAGCCACTTCGATATTTACTTATCTTAGCTTTGACTTGATGGGCGGTGTGTAGTTTTCCATTTTTATAAATAGCGAAGTCGTCACTACTGTCTAGCTGAAGCTCGAAGTCCAAGTCGCCATCGAGAATAAGTTTAAGTGAGTGATATAGTGCTATTTTCCCTTGATAAACAAAACCGCTCCACGAGGATATGGCACTGGGCGGGTATTTCTCATCCTCTTCTTGGCTCACATGAACTCCTTTCACCGTTACCGAGCTGCTGACCTGCTACCTAATACGTGCTGTTGTAGCTAACAGGGTTGACCTGAAGTGCACTGAGCCAAAGTTTTGCGTAGGAGAATTTCTCTTGCATACCGACTCCTTATGTACTGTCATCCTAAGCGCGCAACATGACCAGCTAATGCTGTCACAAATGCTTTTAGACTTGTCATTTATGATAGTTCCGTAAAGTCACCGGAGTCAAATGCGGTACATATTCAGCTTATTTAGACATAAAAAAGCCGCCAGTAAAAGTGGCGGCTAAATTTTTAGAAACAGCGTAACTATCATCCGTTTGAGACCAAACGGATTTTAGAACGATTGTTTTTACGGACGTTTGCATTCGCGAGCTCAAGCGTATTGCTTGCAACTTGAGCAATGATTTCGTCCATACCCCCCATTGCAGAAATTCTAACATTTCGAGCGGCGCCACCACTAACAATGTTACCGTTCTTTGACATTGTAGGGCTGCACCAAGAGTCTGTTGTTTTCATAAAAAATCCCAAGGCTGTTAGATGAACTTAGTGCGTGAAGATTGCGCTTTCTCAATCCAAGAGTTTAGGGCTTTGGTCGACCAGCGTGGGCTGCGTCCAAGCATTAACGTTGGTTCGGGAAACGATGGCAATCCCATGAAGTTGTCATCGTTCTGGACAGAGATATTGATAAGAGTTTTCGGAGCTTGCCGGCGTAATCGCTCGAGAGAAGAACGTGAAATGCAAAGCTTCTTGCAAATGCTATCAATATCGAGAAGAACGTCATCAGAGCCGAAATCAAAAACCGCCATAAATTTTCCAAAAATTTGATGCCAACAGATGTAATCTGACGCATCCTGACGCATTAGTCAATTGCTATCATTGGCTGTTAACAAAATATTTTTTACCCAGTGATGAGTCTACCGTTCGGCTACAAAACCACCGTTTTCTGAAAGGGATACTGGACGGACTGAGTAACGGATAGGGAGAGTGTAGTGGTCAACTAATACCGGACAATAAGTTAAGTTTTTCCTCTGCCACAGCGGGTGGCAATCCTTGGTTGTACTGATGTGGCCGTTGCCGGTTGTATCGTTCCATCAGATAGAAGCTGATGTCTTGTTGGGCTTCACCTGCTGCTCTGTAACCTGTGACAGGCATCCATTCGGACTTGTAGCTCCGGAACAGTCGCTCCATTGGCGAGTTGTCCCAACAATTTCCCCGGCGACTCATGCTTTGCTGGATTCGGTAGCGCCACAGGCGTTGCCGGAAAGCTCGGCTGGCATATTGGCTTCCCTGGTCCGAATGGAACATCAGCCCAGCAGGCTTGCCATGCTGCTCGTATGCCATATCCAAGGCTTTTACGACCAGTGCGCTATCCGGGCGGTCCGAGAACGACCAGCCAACGACTCTACGTGTAAACAGATCAAGCACAACTGCCAGGTAATGCCAGCGCTTCTGCACCCAGATGTAGGTGATATCACCACACCACACTTGATTGGGGGTTTGCACCTCAAACTTCCGGTTAAAGCGGTTGGGAATATCCGATCGCTCGACCGTAGACTGTTTGTAGTTGTCAACCATTGCCGCTCATCAGACGTTTCATCTGAAGACCAATGCAGCGGTAGCCGCACTTCCCTCGGAGAGTAGGATACGTCGAGCTCGTTCGGGCAAGTAAGTTGGTTATAAATGGAGTATCGCCACTTGTGGCGGTGGACCATTTACCTATCCTGCCCGCATCCAAAGCGACAATTTAGTGACCGCATAATGACACACTCACCAAAAACCTAAAGCCAATCCAATAAATCTGTATGATATATAATATTTTTCAATATTAAAATACATATTAATAACCATTGCTTAATTATTGTCGCTAAAGTGTCCTTATTATGTCGTTAATGTGTCTCTATTGTGTCGTTAACGTAAATTAATCTCCGCGCTTTAATAAACTTACGATATATCGTGAGTGTTCTGTTAGGGAAGCTGCGAATAAGTCCGCCGCATGGGATAATACCCGCTGCTCACGATTGAGGACGCACCGATGGATCAGCAACTTACATTCGCGGACAGCGAGTTCAGCAACAAGCGCCGTCAGACCCGCAAGGAGAAATTCCTGGGTCGAATGGACAAGCTGATTCCATGGGCACGTCTCGAAGCCGTTATCGAGCCTCACTATCCCAAAGCCGGTAATGGCCGTCGGCCGTACCCTTTGTCTACCATGCTTCGCATTCACTGTATGCAGCAGTGGTATAACCTCAGTGACCCCGCCATGGAAGATGCGCTGTATGAAATTGCTTCCATGCGTCTGTTTGCCCGATTGTCACTGGATAAAGCCATCCCCGATCACACCACCATCCTGAACTTCCGCCATCTTTTGGAACGCCACGGGCTGGCTCGGCAGGTTTTTGATGAGGTGAACCAGTGGCTATCGGAAGCCGGTGTTTTGCTGAAAGCGGGCTCATTAATCGATGCCACTATCATTGAAGCCCCCAGTTCCACCAAGAACAAAACGGGCGAGCGTGATCCTGAGATGCATCAAACCAAAAAAGGCAATCAGTGGCACTTTGGCTTGAAAGCCCATATTGGTGTGGATGCCCGCACCGGTATCACGCACAGTTTCACAACGACCGCTGCGAATGAGCACGACCTCAATCAGGCTGATCAGCTTTTGCATGGTGAAGAGGCATTCATCTTCGCGGACGCGGGGTATCGTGGTGCCGAGAAGCGAGACGAACTGAAGCACCATCAGGCTAACTGGCATATTGCCGAGCAGCCAGGGCGGCTGAAGGCCTTGAAACAACACCCCCGCATCAACAAAGTCAGGATTCAGACGGAATACTTGAAAGCCAGTATACGTGCGAAAGTTGAGCATCCGTTCCGGATCATCAAGTGTCAGTTTGGTTTTGTGAAAGCCCGCTACCGTGGCCTGAAGAAAAACGATGGCAAGCTGGCGATGCTGTTCGCGCTGGCCAACGTTATGCGGGTGGACCAGATGTTGAGAGCGCAGGATTAATCCGCCTGTACTGCCTGAAAAGGCGGTTGCAGCTGGTTAAAAAGGGTGAAAAGTGCTGAATTTTTGCCTCTGAGGCAGTGGTAACGACCTTTCAGAGCCTTGGATCGGACTTATTCGCAGCTTCCCTTGTTCACGTGGTGCAAGTAGAGCACTGAAGCTCCAGTTAGATAGGCAACTTGTTCCAAGCGTGACACCAGCTGGGCCATGTCACCATTGCTGTTTTCATCGAGGTGATGAATCCGACTCAGTGTGTCAATGACGATCAGACGAGCGCCATGGCAGAAATCCAGAATCCTTTCCATGTGGCTCTGATCCATGATGTTGAGTCCCTTGCCCATTATCGCTTCTAACACCAGATTCTTTGCTATGGACGCTCTGGCATCAGGACTCAGGTGCGTACCAATAGCATGGATACGCCGCAGCAATACAGGCTCTGGATCTTCGCCCGCGAGATAGATCACCCGCCCTGTTTTGGCTGGGTTTAGTTGCAGAACGTCGCCACCAGGAACACTGCATGCGATACACATTGCCGCTTCAAGCGCCCAGTAGCTTTTTCCTGTCGCACCAGGCGCAACCAGAGCCCCTACGGTGCCTGATAGAAAACCGGACCAGATGAAGTCCAAGGGCGGCGGTTCATTTTCAAAAGCACACATCAGATCAATCGCCATGTATTACCCCCGATCACCGCAGAGTTGGTTACTGTCCAGTAGCTCGGCAATTTGGGACGTGCGGAAATAGACACGCCGACCGATCCTCAACCTTGCCTGGTTAATCTCGGTTGCCCAGTAGTTGTTTGAGCGCAGGCTAATGCGCAGACCTTCTGGTGAACGGTCAAGAACAGTGGCCAACTGAGGAAGGCTCAGTAGGGGGCCAAAACGGTCGAGAAGGGAGTCCTCGATAGTCATTATGTAATCCTCCGTAATTGATGCTTGCCTTACGAAGGTTATGAATATCGCGCCGGTTTGTATACTTACGATATATAGTAACTTATTGAAATATAGGAAGTTATCGCACTTTTGCCGCACTTTACCGCACTGCAACCGCGCTTTACCGCAATTTAACCGCACTCGGGAAATAAAACGCAATAAAAGTAATTTAAAATGGGTTATTTATTTTAAAATATTCTAAAAAGCATGATTTTCATTAGGGTATCTAAATTGATGCGATTCTAGTGCGATATAGTGAGCTAGAGGGTGGGGGCAGGATAGGTATTTGCTATACCGCCACAAGTGGCGATCTAGCAAATACTGCAACTTATTCGGCCTGGCGGCCTCAACGCATCCTGATCTGTTTCAGGAGAAATTTCATACCGTTCACAGTGATGTTTTTCGAGGGGCTTGTGAACGCTTCTGTTCAATGGCATCCAGCTGGTCTACTAAGTCTTCAGCTCGCAAATGTGTATAGCGCCGCAGCATCTGCATAGACTTGTGACCACTGATCGCGGCAACCTGTTGATCACTTAGCCCGCCTTCAACAAAGCGGCTGACGGCTTCATGGCGTAGGTCATGAAAGCGTAGGTCAGCGAGTCCGACACTTTTCTTGATGTGCATCCAGACCTTGTTGAAGCTGTAGGGCTTGCGCATACCATCCCGGCCGGGTTCGCCAAAAAAGACAAGATTTGTGTCTGGTGGGCGAACAGGGTTGTCGATGGCCTGCTGAAACTGTTCCACGGCTGCCAATGTAAGAGGGACCGTGCGAGGCATGGTGTTCTTGGTTTCCAGCAAGGTAACGATGCACTTTTTCAGATTGACCTGTCCCAGTGTCAGAGATGTGATCTCTGAGGAGCGCATACCGGTCTCTATGGCGATTCTGACGATCCAGCCAAGCATCGGGTTGGAGTGAGCGTCAACGGCGCTGAGAAGGCGCTGCTCTTCCTCTGAGGAAATGCGGCGGTTACGGCCTGGTCCTGGGGCAGGGCGATCTACGAAGGTCTCAGGGTTAGAGGTAAGACCGATCCCCCATTCTTTAATAGCGACATTAAACATATGCCCGAGCAGGGCCATCTCAAGACGAACGGAGTTACCTGAGCGTGGACGTGGGTTGCCGTCCTGATCGAGGCGATCATTGCCGCTGAGGCGCTGATTTCGATATTTAGCGATGAGCTCTGGAGTGATAGCCGCTAGAGAGTATTGTCCAAAGAATGCCTTGAGTGGTTTTGCTCGTGTTCTTTCGGCTTTCTGGGTGCGCTCACGCTTTTTAGATGAAACGTCTTGTAGGTATCTGTCGAGTGCTTCGCTAAAGAGCAGACGCTCGGAGGGTGCCCGCTGGATATAGATGCCGCGCACCATTTCATCTTCGGTGCGACGTGCCCAGTCTTCGGCGTCACGTTTGGTTCTGAAGGTTTTGACAGTGGTGGGAAAGCCTTTCTTCCGAATCATGGCTTTCCAGGTTTTGGACTCTGTTCTGACAATCGTTGCCATACTGTTTCCTCACACTTTCCCTGTACCTGACTGTACTGCTTGCGCATTGCCAGTGTACCGAAATCGTACCGAATGAGAATCCAGAGGTGACGCGGAACAAAATCCATTTGGGTGTTTCAGCATAACTTGCTGAATCTAATGGGTTTTTGCGAGGTGTGTTGGTGGGCCCAGCAGGACTTGAACCTGCGACCAATGGATTATGAGTTCTGATATTGAACCATAAATTCTTTGAAATCAGAGGGGTGTGAGCGTACTGGGGCCGGTAGTATGTGGGCACAATTAAAGCCCAGGTGGGGTGTTCGTTTTAGCGGGGGCAACTACAGTGAGGCACTTGCGCTCAACCTGGCCGGTTCGGCGAGCGCACCAAACTGTGGCTGCTGCACATAGGCATAGCCGCTGGCCAGCAAAGCAACGAGGACAACGGCGCTTGCAGCCGAGGTTTTTTCCAGTTCAAAGCCAACCTCCTTTCAGTCTTTATCTGATTCCAGCGCACGCAGCACCAACACGCTCAGGGCCGCGGCCAGCAGCAATGCTGCGCTCAGGCTAAATGAAACCTGATAGCCGTAATGATCGAACATAATACCGCCGACAGTGGAGCCAAGGCCGATGGCGAGCTGTACAAATGCCACCATCAAGCCGCCGCCGGCTTCCGAGTCCTGTGCCATTGATCGGGTCACCCAGGCCCACCAGCCGACGGGTGCGGCAGTCGCGATCAGCCCCCAGAAGCCGAGCAAAACAACCACTGCTGTCAGGTTGCCTCCGAACTCGATCAGCATGATCGCAATGAGCGCCAATATGGCGGGCATGATACAGAGCGTCAGATGCAGGCTCGCTTGCAGGAAGCGATTGATGATCGTGGTGCCGATAAAGCCTGCAACCCCCAGCAACAACAGAATCGAAGAGAGCGTCACGCTATCTACACCTGTGGCCGTTTCAAGATAGGGCCGGATATAGGTGAACAGCGAAAACTGTCCGGCAAAAAGCAACGAGACGGCACTAAAGCCGAGCAGAATCCGGACCTGTTTCAGGTGCTTGAAAATGTCGACCAGTTTCTTTTTCCGCTGTTCGGCAGCCATGGATGGCAGCGCCAGCCACTGCCAGACAAAGGCCAGCGCAGTGAGCGGCGCCAGACAGAGAAATGCTCCTCGCCAACCGACGATAGCGCCCAGATAGCTGCCCATCGGCGCCGCAATCACCATCGCCAGTGCGTTGCCGGCATTGAAGATGGCCAGAGCCTTGGGGACCTTGTCGATAGGCACCAGGCGCACGGCTGCGGCAGCCGACAACGACCAGAAACCGCCCAGAGCAACTCCTACCAGGATACGTCCCAGCATATAAAGAGTGTAACTGGAGGCGAAACCTACTATCAGGGTCGACAGCACCATGACCCCGGTCAGCCCAAGCAGCAGTACACGACGGTTCAAGCTGCCGGCAAGTGGAGAGATGGATAACGCGGTCAGCAGTGCAAACAGACCTGAAATCGAGATCCCCTGACCCACCGCCCCTTCACTGACGCCCAGGTCGTTGGCCATCAACGTGAGCAGACTGACCGGGAGAAACTCGGCGGCGACCATGATAAAGGCGCACAGAGACATGGCGAATACGGCGCCCCAGCGCTCTACCGGCTTAGCCGGCTCCTGGGCAGGTAAAATGGTGTCGAAAGACGCTTCACAGGATTGAGTCATGCAGCGATACCTGTTGCTGAACACAGCAAGCCCGACCACTCGCACAGGCGATGATCAGGAGTGAAAATGAGGACGGCACCGCGGCCCCCCCAAAAAAAGGGAGCGCAGTGCCGGTACGAGAAGGCTGGCCCTGGGTGGCTCAGCCCAAGTGCTGCTGGAAGAAGGCTGCCAGCTTGTCAAACGGGATCATATCCATCTGGTCGTACAGGTCGGTGTGATTGGCACCTGGGATGATCATCAGTTCCTTCGGCTCTGCCGCCGCAGCGTAGGCGGTTTCGCTGAAGTAGCGCGAGTGAGCCTGTTCACCATGGACAAACAGCACCGGACGCGGCGAGATCTCCGCGATGTAGCTCAGGATCGGCATGTTCATGAACGACAGCGGAGTGGTCAGCGTCCAGGCCGCGTTCGAGTTGATTGCGCGCGGGTGGAAGCCTCGCTCTGGTGATTTGTAGTAGGCCGCATATTCCACCACAAATTGCGGTTCACCTCCGCTCAGCTCAAGCGAAACCGGGCCATAGGCCGGGGCACCATTTTCGGCATCTTGCCAGCGCTGCCGACCCAGTTGCTCCAGGGTCTGGGTGCGTTGTTCCTGGGTCAGGCTGTCGTTATACCCCTTGGACATGACGCGGGTCATGTCGTACATGGTGCTGGCTACAACAGCCTTGACGCGCTTGTCCACTGCCGCGGCGTTCAGCGCCATGCCACCCCAGCCGCAGATACCGATAATGCCGATGCGCTCGCGATCGACATCCGGCAACAGGCCGATGAAATCGACCGCGGCACTGACGTCTTCGGTACTGATATCCGGTGAAGCAACGTTACGCGGTTCACCGCTGCTTTCGCCGGTGTAGGAGGGGTCGAACGCCAGGGTAACGAAACCACGCTCGGCCAGGGTTTGTGCATAGAGGCCGGATGACTGCTCTTTCACTGCGCCAAAGGGACCACTCACGATGATCGCTGCCAGCTTGCCGCTGCTGTTTTTCGGCTGGTAGATATCCGCCGCCAGGGTGAAGCCATAGCGGGTCTTGAAGCTGACCTTGCGGTGGTCAACCCTGTCGCTCTTGGCAAAGGTCTTGTCCCATTCATCGCTGAGTGTCAGTGCAGACGGCTGTTGTTCTGACTGAGCGAAGGCCTGACCGGTGGTCATCGCGGCCACGCCCGCAGTCGCGGCACCGATGCCGGCCAGCTTGATCAGGTTGCGGCGTGCCATGTTCGGTTCCTCCTGGTGAATGGGGGTGTTGTGGGTTTCATTGTTCATGATGGAGCCTCCGTTAAGTGAGCCATTCTGCGCCAGCGACTCAGTCGGCAAGCGTGGCGATATCCATGACAAAGCGGTACTTCACATCGCCCTTGAGCATGCGCTCGTAGGCATCATTGACCTGATCGGCACGGATCATCTCGATGTCCGCGACGATGCCGTGCTCGGCACAAAAATCCAGCATCTCCTGGGTCTCCGGGATACCGCCGATCATAGAGCCGGACAAACTGCGACGTTTCATGATCAGGTTGAACACCTCCGGCGACGGATGTGGCGAGGACGGGGCGCCTACCAGTGTCAGGTTGCCGTCACGCTTGAGCAGGGTCAGAAACGCATCCAGATCGTGCGGCGCGGCCACGGTGTTGAGGATGAATTCGAAGCTGTTGGCATGGGCTGCCATCTCTTCGGCATTGCGTGAGACCACAACCTCGTCCGCACCCAGTGCCTTGGCGGCTTCGCGCTTGGATTCCGAGGTGGTAAACGCGACTACATGAGCGCCCATGGCATGGGCCAGCTTGATGCCCATATGACCCAGACCACCGATGCCGACGACACCGACCTTGTGTCCCGGGCCGACCTGCCAGTGGCGCAGCGGTGAGTAGGTAGTGATACCGGCACAGAGCAGCGGCGCCACGGCGGCCAGCTGGGCTTCAGGATGACGGATACGCAGCACGTACCGTTCATGCACCACGATCTGCTCGGAATAACCACCCAGGGTATGCCCCGGTGCGTCCGGCGTGGGGAAGTTGTAGGTGCCGATCATCTCATCGCAGTAGTTCTCCAGCCCCTCGGCACAATCCGCGCAGTGTTTGCAGCTATCGACGATGCAGCCGACGCCGACCAGATCACCAACCTGATAGTCGGATACATGTGCACCCACCGCCGCGACGCGACCAACGATCTCGTGGCCGGGCACGCAGGGGAACAACGTGCCGGCCCATTCGGCGCGTACCTGGTGAATATCGGAATGACAGACGCCGCAGTAGGCGATGTCGATCTGCACATCGTGCGCACCCGGAGTGCGGCGAGTGATGTTCATCGGTTCAAGCGGTTGGTCGCCGGCGTGGGCACCGTATGCGTGAATGGACATGGGAACTCCTCGACATGAATTATTCGGGTGACCGCTGGCACGAGTCACTGATGATGTGGCATAAATTATTGCTGCCTTTTGTCATGCACCGATATAACGATCCATTGGTTCTATTGCCTGATCCGATGAGTTTGCATCCGTTCAGGATATTTTGGTTTCAGTTTGGGGTAGGCTTGAAAAGTACGGCAGGCGCTGTCTTGCCTTGCCATGAGCCGCTTGGAAATCGTCAAACCGGGGGAACAGGAATCAGGCATGAACACGTCAACCAGGCTGCATGCGTCTTGCAGCCCCCTGCAACAGGCACTGGTGCCTCTCATCGATCGTTGGACTCTGGAGCAGACGGATGTCGCGACCGCGATCCCGGGGTTCAACCTGTTCCGCCGCGAAGCGCCCACACCGCCAGCGTTTTGCCTGATCAAACCGAGCATCGTGCTGGTGGTGCAGGGCAACAAACAGGTGTTCGCCGGCGATGAGGCCTATCCCTACGATATCTCCCGTTTCCTGATCACTTCACTGGAGCTGCCCGCCAAGTCGGAAACATTGACGGCGAGCACCGAGGCTCCCTGCCTGGGGCTGAATCTGGAGCTGGATATTCGGTTGATTACCGAAATGCTGGCGCACGGAGAGGTACCGGCTGCCGAGAGCAGTGCCGGCGACGGTTGTTTCGGCACTGGCGTTGTAACGCCGCTGATACTGGATCCATTCAAGCGACTGCTGGAACTTCTGGACGAGCCTGCGGCCATCACGGCACTGGCCCCCGGGATCATACGTGAAATCCATTACCGTCTACTCACCAGTGACCAAGGCAGTCGGCTGCGCCAGATCGCCTCGGTGGAGGGGCAAGGGTACAAGATCGCAAAAGCAATCGACTGGCTTTGTCTGCATTATGCCGAGCCACTGCGTATTGATGCCTTGGCGGCCTCCGTGCAAATGAGCTCGCCCAGCTTTCACAGCCATTTTCGCCGACTGACAGGCATGAGTCCGCTGCAATATCAGAAGTGGCTGCGTCTTAGCGAAGCTAAACGGCTGATGTTGAGCGAATATTTGGATGCCGCCAGTGCTGCTTACACAGTGGGTTATGAGAGCCCATCCCAGTTCAGCCGCGAGTATAGCCGTATGTTCGGGACTTCGCCCAAGCGTGATATAGAGGCGTTGCGTGCCCAGGCGGCCAACTGATAGATTGATTGGTAATGGCCGCTTTTCCGTTAACGTCCCTGACACTGGGAGCCATCAACAAACTCTGACGTCTGCAAAGGGCCAAATACTGCTGATTGGTTGTCCGTCAAAGCAGTTCACCACGGACTCAATAGCATTGGTCTCGTAGGCCAGGGTTTTAAATTTGAGCCTAATTGGGCAACAGTTTGTGGAGCCTGCAGACTTTACTACTGAACTTGAGGAGTATGTATCTGACTTTGCGCTCCACAAGGTCTTTTGTTGCCATTGCTACTTCCACAAACGGCTCACAACACATCACGTCCCTCAGTCAGCTTGATCAGCTTGAGGAAAAAAGCAATCCAGCCGTTCCAGTCCCTTTCGGCTGAAATTACTTTCAGGCGCTTATAGTATTCATCCCGGTTGTGCTTCAAACACTCGGATAGGTAATCAATCGGCCTTTTCCGGCAAAGGCGCTCCTGCCAGTCGGGCAAAAACCTCTACCACTCTGGGCAGCAAGTCGTCATTGAACTGGTAGTGTGGGCTGTGGCAGGGGGCCTGGAAGTTGTCTTCCCGTGCCATGCCAATCAGCGCGAACGCCCCCGGCACTTCGTTCAGGTAATAGCTGAAGTCTTCCGATGCCATGATTGGCAGCGGCAGGTTCTGCATCTGCCACTCTTCCCCAAGAGAGGACTCAAGTGCGCGGCGGTATTCTGCGGCCGCTTCAGGATGATTGATGGTGGCTTCATAGCGCTTCACGGTTTCAACCTGCGCCGTGACACCGTAGGTGCGCGCCGTGTCTTGGGTGATCTGCTCGATGAGTTCGTTCACCAGTGGACGCAGCTCGGGCTGTGCCAAACGGATGCTGCCCTCAATGCGAGCGGTCTCGGGTGTCACGGTCGGTGCACTGGGTGCTTCAATGGAGGCAACGCTTATCACGGTCGCGGACTGAGGCGGCAGGCGTCGGCTGACGATCTGCTGCAGGTTAAGGGTCACGGCTGCGGCGGCCAGCACCGGGTCGCGACAGATTTCTGGCTGGCTGGCGTGGCCCCCTTTGCCGGTGAGGGTGATGTGAAAGGTACCGTTGCCGGACATGACCGGCCCATCGGGACAGGCCGCCTGTCCCCAGGGGATGGCGGGCCAGTTATGCCAGCCGTAAATACGGTCAATGCCGTTCAGTGCTCCTTCTTCAATCATTTTGCGGGCGCCATGACCGCCTTCTTCAGCCGGCTGAAACAGTAGTGTAACGGGGCCCGGAAGGTCTGTTTCGTGAGCCTTCAGCCAGGCTGCTGTTGCCCAAAGGGCTGCGGTATGGCCGTCGTGGCCGCAGGCATGCATACAGCCGGGCGATTCAGATCGGTAGGGCAGGTCGGTAAGCTCTTCGATAGGCAGGGCGTCTATGTCGCCGCGCAGGGCGATATGAGGTCCGCTTGCATCAGCAGCAAGAGTGGCAAGCGTGCCGTATTCTGCACAGCTGCGCCAGGCAATCCCCAGTTTGTCCAACTGTTCTCGTATCATTCGGCTGGTGTTTTGCTCCTGCCAGGTCAGCTCCGGCTGGCGATGCAGCTGGTGTCTGAACTGAACAGCCTCTTGCATGATGGCCTGCCATGAATGAGACATGCCCCCTCCTTGTCAGTGGGTTGTACATCTTGTCATGTCACACAGTCTGGCAGAGAGTCGCGCCAACCCCCAAATCGATCGTCAGTCTGCCCAGCCCGAACCGATCGCTCTGAACGGCAGTTCCAGTTGCAGATCAGGCACTTTTTGAGCGACCCAGGCCGGAAAGGTATTGCTGTTGGGGCCGGGGAATACGCGGTATTCATGTTTCCAGGGGTAGTCTTGTGCCGTGCTCTCGATCTGGGTGATCAGCTCATCCACGCCTTCGCCGCGACGGTCCAGAATCAGCTCAGGCCTGGCGCCAAACCAGTGGCGGTCAGGCGTATCCTGTTCAATGCGCAGTACCGGCAAGCCGCGTCGCTCGCGCCAGCCAACAACTTCGTAGACGGTGTACTGATCCGCGTTGCGCGGCTTGAGCGCGATCCATGTGTGCACAGCGAAGATTCCTCGCCAGCCCCAGGCGTCCGCGGCGTAGACCTGTATCACGGGCTCGGGTGTTGTTCTCGGGTCGGGAGCGATGCCGGCACTGGCACGGCTGGCGGTGCGCCAGTCGTTGTTGGCACAGGCCGCCAGCAGTGGTAACAGCATCAGAATCAGCAGGTGTTTGGGTTGTATCATAAAGGGGCCTCCTGATTCATTTTACGCAGCTTTTTTGCATCCGGATTGATCAGTGCCAATATCAGCCACGGCCATAGCGATCATCCAGCCGTTCGATATCGGCTTCATCCAGTACATCACCCGACTGGACTTCAAGAATCAACAGGGGTTCCGTGCCATTGTTGGATAGCCGGTGCAGCTGTCCTTGCGCAATGGCGATGGATTGGTTGGCACCCAGCTCAATATGTTCAGCATCCCGCGAGATGCTGGCATGGCCGCTTAGAACGACCCAGTGCTCGGCACGATACCGGTGGCGCTGCAGAGACAGGGCGGCGCCGGGGCTGACGCTGATCAGCTTGACGCGGAAGCCGGGACCGTCAAGAAGATGCTCGTAAAAGCCCCAGGGGCGGTGAACCCGGGGATGGTTGATCAGCTCGGATCGGTCCTGTTGCTGCAGTTCGGCTACCAGTTGCTTCATCTCATTGGCGTAGTTCTTGTCGGCCAACAGCAAGGCATCCGGGGTATCCACCACCAACAGATTGCTCAGCCCCAGAGCTGCAATCAACCGCTCCCCACCCATGAACAGCGTGTTGTGGCAGTGTAAACGTGTCACCTTGCCTTGAGCGCGGCAACCATCGGGTGTCTCAGGCAGCTGCTGTTCGAGGGCTGCCCAGCTGCCCAGATCCTGCCAGTGGGCCTGCAGTGCGGTAACGTGGCAGCTGGAAGCATGCTCCAGCAGCGCATGATCGATAGAGATCTCAGGGCAGGTTAGAAAGGGCTCGACACCCACCCGGATGAAGTCCAGGTCGGTCGTGCGCTGTTGCCAGGCATGCCTGCAGGCTGCAATAAGATCCGGCTGCAGGGGCGTCAGAGTTGCCAGTAATGTGTCCGCCCGAGTGAGTAACACCCCGGCATTCCAGAAGGCTCCGCGCTCAATGAGATCAGCCGCCTGCACCGCATCGGGCTTCTCGATAAAGCGCTCAACCTGAACCGGATCTGCAGGGTCTGGCAGAATATACCCATACCCGGTTGCGGGATGATCAGGCACTACGCCAAAAAGGCAAAGCTGGCCGGATTCGGCGGCGGGTCTGGCGCTTTCAGCCGCCTGCGCCAGAGAGTCAATCGGTTCGATCAGTTGGTCAGCCGGCAGGGCCAGCAACAGCTGGCAGGGGGTACCCCGCTCAACAGCATCCAGTGCGGCCAGTACAAGGCTGGCCGCCGTGTTGCGGCCTTCGGGTTCCAGCACAATGCGGCCTTGCAACCCCGTTTCCTGCAGCTGTTGGGCCAACAGAAAGCGATGCTCTTCGCGTCCTATTAGCAGTGCATGGACTTGACTGATCTGAGCGGCGCGCTGCAGGCACTGCTGCAGCAGGCTTTGCTGGCCGGCCAGGCTTAAAAACTGCTTGGGATGATGCTGGCGGGACAGGGGCCAGAGGCGGCTGCCACTGCCACCGGCCAGAATAACGGGCTGCATCTTGGATCTCGGGTTGACGAAAAGCTGCAGTGTACCGCAAAGCGTTGCGAGATGGAGTGAAGAGAATCCGTCTCGGCTTTGCTAACATGTTGAAAACCCGTACGGATGAGACCGTTATGCCTGTTGAAAATCTGCTTCCTGCCATTGTTTCTTCGCTGATCATCGCGCTGCTGGTTTGGGCGCTGGTCAGCTGGCGCAGCGGGTTGAAGCTTGAACGCGAGCGACAGGTTGCTGCCCAGCTTCAACTCCAGCTTGAGCAGCTGCAGGATGAAAGTGACATGCTGCGTGACCAGACTCAGCAACAGCAACAGGAGCAACTCAGGCTGAAGGTCGAGCTGAGCCGGCTGCAGGTGCAGCATGACGAGCGTCAGCAGGCCGAACGGCAATATGCAAGCTGGTGGCAGGAAGAGAAATCACGTCTTCAGTTACTGCAGCAAGAGTTGCAGCAGCTGCAATCTGAACACAGTGCCCTTAAGACACGGCGTGAAGAGCAGGAACGCCATTTCCAGCAGCAGATGGAACAGCTCGAAGCCAGTCGTGAGCAGCTGAAAAAGGAGTTTGAGCAGCTGGCCAGCGAAATTCTGGAGCGCAAGGGCAAGGCGTTTACCGAAATGAGTCAGCAGAGCCTTAACCATCTACTGAATCCAATCCAAAGCGAGATGAAGGGTTTTCGGGAAAAGGTAGAGCATATTCACCTGCGGGAAACGGAGCAGCGTGTCCAGTTGCGTACCGAATTGCAAAATCTGCAGCAGCTGAATCGTGCGATTACCGAACAGGCCGAAAAACTCACCACTGCTTTGCAGGGACAGAAAAAGGTTCAGGGCAACTGGGGCGAGTTGATGCTTGAGAACGTACTGGATAACGCGGGCCTCAGGGCCGGCGTCGATTACCGGCGTGAGGTGAGCTTCAACGGTGAAGATGGACGCCAGCGTCCCGATGCGATCGTCTATCTGCCCGGTGACAAGCACCTGATCATTGATGCCAAGACCTCGCTGGCGGCCTACACTCGTTATGTCAATGCTGAACAGGACAGTGAACGTCAGCAGGCTTTGCGCGAGCATGCCCGTGCGGTTGCCGATCGCATCAAGGAGCTGGCCGAGCGCCGTTATGATCGTCTGCCGGGATTGAATTCACCTGAAATCGTGATCATGTTCATCCCGGTGGAGTCGGCCTATGTAGAGGCGCTGAAAGCTGATGAAACCCTGTATCAGCGGGCACTGGAGCAGAATGTACTGGTGGCGACACCAACCACGCTGCTGACCAGTCTCAACATCGTGCGGCAGCTGTGGCGCTTCGAGGATCAGAGCAAGCATACCGCCGAGCTGGCTGACCGGGCCGAGCGGTTCTACAACAAGCTGAACAATTTTCTCACCAGCATGCAGGATGTGGGCAAGAAGCTGGATGGCGCTCGCATCAGCTATGAGCGCGCGTTTGCACAGCTGTACTCGGGTCGAGGCAATTTGATCAAGCAGGCGGCCGAGTTCAAGGAACTCGGCGTTTCGGTGCAGAAAGAACTGCCGACAGACTTGGTCGACAAGGCCAAACTGGAGCTGGATACCGGCAGTTGACGTGAACTGTGCGCGATAGGTCTGACGCGTGACTTAAGGCGTCATCCACGGATCATGTCGCCCTGGCCGGTACTTCGGCTGAAAACGACCAGTTTGGACGTCATGATCTGGACAATATGCCCATCCTGATTGGATGTTTCCGAACGGACAGTGACAATGCCCCGGTCTGGCCGTGATCGGGAGGGTGTGACCTGGGTTATCTCACTTGTCACCTGTAAGGTGTCACCAGGGCGTGTAGGTTTTGGCCAGCTGACCTCGACGCCGGCACCGATCAGGCCGCCTGCAACCGGCATTCCGCCCTCCACCAGCAGACGCATGGTTGTCGATGCGGTATGCCAGCCGCTGGCGGCAAGCCCTTCGAACAGGGTGTCTTTTGCCGCTGACGCGTCTAGATGAAAAGGTTGCGGATCGTAGCTGCGGGCAAATTCCACAATGGCCTTTTCATCAAGTTGTGCCGTACTGCTGGTGAATATCTGTCCAACGCTCAAATCTTCTAAATAAAACTTTGCTGGGGTAGGCAAGGCATCACTCCTGTGCAGTGGGATTTTTAATGGTGACCATTATCAATCGGATCGAAGGATAGGTGATATTTATCATCAAAAAAAGCGGTTCTTTTATCCGAGGAGACACTGCACATTCTTGATGAGCGAGCGTCTTGTCCCCATTTTCAGATGACAGGCTCGCGGCACCAATCCTCTAGTCTTCTTACAACCAACAAACGCAAAGACGGGCTAAAGTCATACTGGCCCTGCGAATAAGCATAAGAGGATCGCGTGATGCAATATCATCTCAACGGTTTCAAACCCGGCAACTACCAAATTCCTGATGCTGCGCGTGAGCCGGTTGCCCCGCCGCCCATTGTGGATCTGCCTAAGGAAGTGGATGTCCTGATTGTCGGTTGTGGCCCCGCAGGGCTCGCACTGGCACGTCAGCTGTCCGAGTTTGCCGATATCAAAACCTGTATCGTTGAGCAGAAGTCCGGCCCCATGCTGTTTGGCCAGGCCGATGGCATCTCCTGCCGCACCATGGAGATCATGGAAGCCTTCAACAGCAGCGAGATGCTGGTAAAAGAGTGCTACCAGCTGCGTCAGAATGCGTTTTGGGAGCCAGACACCGATCATCCCGAAAACATCAAGCGCACCCACAAGGTACCGGATGCGCGCCTCGGTCTGTCTGAGTTCGTTCACGGTGTCGTGAACCAGGCACGGTTGCATGAACTGCTGCTGGAAGGCATGGCGCAATCGGTTACACATCTGGTGCCACACTACAGCCGCCGCCTTCTTGAACTGGAGGTGGATGAAAGTCTTACCCAAGACCTGAATGCACACCCGATCACGGCGACCTTTGAGCGTGTTGATGCCGAGCAGTCGGCCAAAGTTGAAACGGTCAAGGCGCGTTATGTGGTCGGTACTGACGGTGCGCGCAGTGCGGTGCGCAAGAGTCTGGGTATTGAGTTGCAGGGTGACTCTGCCAACAAGGCATGGGGCGTCATGGACGTTCTGCCGGTCACCGACTTCCCCGATATCCGCGTCAAAACCTTTATCCAGTCCAAGGAAAACGGTGCCGTGATGATCGTGCCCCGAGAGGGCGGCTATCTGGTCCGACTGTATGTGGAGCTGGGGCTTCTGGAGAATAATCAAAGGGCATCACAGCTCGAGTTGACGGCTGATGACCTCATCGCCAGGGCTCAGTTGATTCTGCAGCCGTATTCGTTTGATGTGAAGGAAGTGGGCTGGTGGTCAATCTACGAAGTGGGTCAGCGTGTTGCCGAACGATTCGACAACAACCCGGTGGGCAACCCGGACGGTCTCATTCCGCGTGCCTTTGTGGCCGGTGATGCCTGTCATACGCACAGCCCCAAGGGTGGCTGGGGCCTGAATACCTCGCTGCCTGATACGTTCAATCTGGGCTGGAAACTGGCCGCAGTGCTGCAGGGCAAGTCTGATCCCAAGCTGTTGCAGACCTATGTTACGGAGCGCCGCAAGGTAGCGCAGATGCTGATCAACGCCGACCGTGAAATGTCAGCCCTGGTGGCCACGCGCCCGAGTGCAGACAAGGCAGAGGGACAGACCAGGAAGACCAGCACGGCGGATATCGAGAAGTTCATCGCCAGACAGAACGGCTTTATCGCGGGTACATCCATTGGTTACGATGAATCCTATCTGTGTACCGGTCATGAGCATCAGGGGCTGGCAACGGGCTTCCCGATTGGTCAGCGTTTCCATTCAGCCGAAGCGGTTCGTGTCGCCGATGGTTGTCCTGTCCACCTTGGCCATCTGAACAAGGCGGACGGTCGTTGGCGCGTATTCGTGTTCGGCAACAGGCAGGATCCGCGAGATACCGCTTCAGAGACCGGCAAACTGGTACAGTTTCTTGAAAACGCAGCGTTATCGCCGGTCAAGAAATATACGCCTGCCGGTGCGGATATTGACTCGGTGATCGATGTCTACGCTGTGTTCCAGCAGCAGGATCTCGCCATAGAAACGCTGCCGAACTATCTTTGGCCTGCCAAGGGCAAATATGGGCTGAGGGACTATGAGAAGGTGTTTCAGACCGATGCCAGCCACGATGTTTTCGAGCAGCGTGGTATCGATCGCGACAGCGGCTGCATGGTTGTGGTTCGGCCGGACCAGCATATTGCCACTATCCTGCCGCTTGATGCGCATGTAGAGCTGAGTGCATTCTTTGATGAGTTCATGATTGCATAAGGCGTCGCCGCAGCGGCAAGCACTGACCTGCTTGCAGGCGGCACTTTGCCACTTGTGGCGCTCAAGTTGTTGATAGGATTGAGTTAAAGATCATGGCCTGAATCTTGCTTGAGTCTGGTGTCACCTAATAAAGGAGCCCCGGATGATCAGGATCGACTCACACTCAACTCCTATGATCACGCAGACCCGATCCGCGAGTGAAAAAGGAGAGGTGGATTTTGCCGTGCTGCTGCAGGAAGAGGCCGCCAGAACGGCTGCTCAAAGCCGAGAACAGCTTGAGCGAGATCAGGCTGCAGAAAACAACATGCGTATGGAGCAAACTGCAGAGCAGGATGCGCACGATGAGCTGATGCGCCTGCTGCAGATGTCACCCGCTGAACGCATTCGCTACCAGGTGCTCAAGGAGCTGGGCCTGACTGAAGAGTCTCTGGCCCAACTGCCATTTGATGTGCGGATGAAGATCGAAGCAATGATCAGGGAAGAGATAGAGCGCCAACTGTCCGGTGGACAGCAGGGGCCGAACGGCAGTGATCAGAACGTTCAGCAAGCCATAAGTCTTTGATCACGACACCAGCAAGCCATCGATGATGAACTGCACTTGGCCTGGTACATGAACAGATCTGGCGTAAGTGATCGATTCCGTATGCTCAGTCGTCAGTTCGCCAAACATCATCGCAAACCCATCAGCGCAAAAATGTGCGACAGTATCCATCTCGTAATCGCAGCTTGCATAAAAGGGCTTACTCTCCCAATATAAAGTAATTAATTACTTTCTTTGGGTTGTGCCATGCCTGAGACAATAGAGTGTCCCAAAAGGGTCTATCAGAGTACTGAACAGCGACAGTCCGCCACCATAGAGGCCGTTGTACAGCTCTCTGCCGACCAGAATCCCTCCACGTTAACGACAGCCAGTATTGCCGAAAGAATAGGGCTGTCTCAGGGGGCTCTGTTCAAGCATTTTCCCACCAAAGGTCGTTTGTGGGAGTCAGTGGCTCGCTGGGTTTCCGATCAGCTCAGTCAGCGTGTTTTCAGTGTGACTGAACAGTATGAGCAGGCTGACAAGGCGCTGGAGGCCATGTTTATGGCTCATGTGAGCTTTATTGTCCAAAACCCTGGCGTTCCCCGGCTGATGCTGGGTGAGTTGCAAAAGCCTGGTAATGGACCTGCCAAGCAGATTGTCCGCAACACGCTGGCTAACTACCGGCACAGAGTCGTTACACTGCTCAAGCGGGGTGCCGAGCAAGGCTGTCTGGGCCGTGATATTGATACTGAAGCAGCGGCAGTGCTTTATCTGGGTGCCATACAGGGACTGGTGGTGCAGGGGATGGTCAGTGGTGAGCTGCATGCTATTGAGCATATGGCCCCACGTATCTATCGGCTTTTCAGCGACAGCCTCTTGGAGACGACGCATGACAAGGAAAAATAAGTTCACCCTTGCTTTGGCCTTGGTTGCCGGAGTGCTCTTCGTGGTGGTGATGGTCAAGCTGAAACAGCCGCCACAACGTATTGATGCTCAGACGGTGGCCACCCCGGTACGGGTGCTGGATATTGTGCCTCAGGTGTTGATCACACAGGTGCGTGGCTATGGTCAGGTGTTGCCGGCCCACAGCTGGAAGGCAGTGGCGAATGTGGCCGGGCGTGTCGTCTGGAAGCACCCGGAGCTGGACAGTGGCAATTTGATTGCGTCAGATACCCCTCTGCTGCAGATCGATCCCAGCCGCTATGAGCTGGCGCAAGCGGCCGCCGAAGCGGATCTGGCCGGTCTGGAAGCCGAGCTGCGTCAGTTGGTGCAGGAAGAAGAAAATACCCAGGCTCTGCTGGCACTGGAACAGCGTCGTTTGGCTTTGGTGCAGCGTGAGCTGGAGCGTTCACAAACGCTCGTACAGCGCGGTGCATTGTCTGCCACCCGCCTGGATGAGCAGCAGCGGGCCACCCTGCAGCAAGAGCAGGCGGTACAGAGTCTGACCAACCAACTCAGCCTGATTCCTGTCAGACGTGATGCTCTGACCGCACGCAAGGCCCGCGCCGAAGTCAATCGGGCAAACGCCATCAAGGATCTTGAAGATACACGTTTCAAGGCACCCTGGGCGATGCGCGTACATCAGGCCGAGGTGGAAACAGGCCAGTATGTCAGCGCCGGCCAAACCCTGTTTACAGTCGATGATATTGCCCAGGCCGAGGCTACCGTTCAGGTGGAGCTGGAAGCGCTGCGCCGGGTTTTGTCCCAGCTGCCCCTGGCGCCGGTCGCGGCCGATGCCGAGGCTTCCAGCCATGATTTCGTTAACTTCCATCAACAGTTGCCACTGGAACGGCTCGACGTATGGGTAAGCCCCAGCAATGTGCCGGATATTCGCTGGAGCGGTCGGCTCACTCGAGTGACCGGGAGCCTTGAACCCACAACACGGACCCTGCAGGCCGTGATTACAGTGGATGAACCCTATCGCAATGCCCAGCCGCCGTCACGGCCACCGTTGGTACGCAACATGTTCGTGCAGGCCAACATCTCCGCAGCTACACCTGAACCGGTCATCGTGATTCCGGCCAGTGCGCTGCATCAGAATGAGGTCTATCTGGCGGATGACAATAACCGGCTGCAGCGCCGCTCGGTCAGCGTTGCCTGGCAGCAGGGAGATCTGGCCGTTATTGCCGAGGGACTGGACGCGGGGGAGCGGCTGATTCTGGATGATCTGGTGCCCGCGGTTGAGGGTGCCTTGCTTGCACCGCAGCCGGATGAGCAGGCCTGGCAAAGACTGCAACAGGACGCGCGGGGAGAGCAGCCATGATCCGCTGGTTTGCCGGTCATCCGACCGCCAGTAACCTGTTGTTGATCCTGATACTGGCGATGGGCGTGTTTGTTGCCCCCAGCCTTACCCGTGAAACCTTTCCCGCCTATTTGCCGCCAGAAGTCAGCATCAGTATGGAATATCGCGGCGCCACGGCTGCCGATGTTGAGGAGGCTATCTGCCAGCGGCTGGGGGAAGCCCTGCAGCGGGTGGATCACATGCGTGAGATCAGCTGTACTGCACGGGACAACCAGGCTCAGACGATCGCCAGCATGGGTCCGAAGGGCGATATGGGCCGGTTTCTGGATGATATCCGCACCGAAATGGATGCCTTGACCGACCTGCCGGAAACGGCCGAAAAGCCGGTCATTCGTGAGCTTTACCGTACCGATCTGATTGCGGCCATTGCGGTATCCGGGCCGATGAGCTTTGCCCATCTGGAAAGCTACGCCAATGAGCTGCAAGACCGTCTGTTTACGCTTCAGGGTGTGGCCGATGTGGTGACGGTAGGTTTGTCCCAGCGCCAGTGGCAAGTGGAAGTTTCCAGTGACCAGCTGCGTCAGTACGGATTGAATGCCGGTGATATTGCCCGCGCCATCAGCCGCCAGAGTCTGGATATGCCACTGGGGGCGCTGGAAACCGATAATCAGGATATCCAGCTGCGTTTTGTCGATGAGCGCCGCACGCTGCAGGCTCTGGCTCGTTTGCCGGTTGTGGCCAATGCCGGCGGAGCGGTGCTGAGGCTGGGTGACATTGCCAGCCTGTCTGAAACCCATGAGCGGGATGAGGAGCGGGTCGAATTCAACGGCCAGCGCGCCATTATTCTCGAGGTTCACAAGAACCGTAATGACGATGCCCTGCGGGTGATGGATGCTCTGGAGGCTTTCATCGCGGAGGAACAGGCCCGCCGCGAGGGTGTAAACCTGGACATTACTCAGGACATGACCTCCATCGTCAAGGACCGCCTGCAGATGCTGGTAAGCAACGGCATCACCGGCCTGCTGCTGGTGGGGCTGGTGATGGCGCTGTTTTTCCGCCCTCGGCTGGCGTTCTGGGCACTGTTTGGTTTGCCAACCGCTTTTGCCGGTGCTTTTTTGGTGATGGCGCTGAGCGGTCTTTCACTCAATATGATCACGCTGGTGGCGCTGCTGATGGCGATCGGTATTGTCATGGATGACTCAGTGGTGATCACTGAAAACATTGCGCGCCATGCAAGCTTGAGAGCCACCCCACTGCAGGCGGCGGCAAGAGGCACTCTGGAAATCATGCCTGGGGTCTTCTCCTCGTTTTTGACCACCGCGGCCGTCTTTGTCCCGCTTGCGTTTCTGGCTGGTGAACTGGGAGCCGTGCTGGAAGTACTGCCGGTGGTATTGATCGCGGCGCTGGCGGCATCGTTGATCGAGGCTTTCTGGATACTGCCGCATCATCTGAAAAGCGGCCTGGCCAGGGCGAAGGGACAGGAGCGACCTCCCTCCCGCTTTCGTAGCGGTTTTGATCACCGCTTTGAGCGCCTGCGGGAAGCAACAGGACGTTTGACTGACGGCGCGATCCGTTTCCGCTACGGCGTGCTGGCGGCCATGGTGATTGTTCTGCTGGGTTCGATCGGCCTGATGGCCGGTGGGCATGTGCGCATGGAGGCGATGCCTGAAATCGACGGTGATGTGCTCGAGGCGCGTGTGCTGCTGCCCCAGGGAACCCCGCTGCATCAAACACAGGCGATCACGCAAAGGGTGACAGACGCCATGCTTGGGCTGAGTGAGACGTACAGTCCGCAGCAGCCCAATGGACAGAAACTGGTGCGCAATATCCAAACCCGTTTCAATCGGCATGCCAGTTCCGCAGAAAAGGGCGCGCATGTTGCTACGGTGATGGCGGACCTGTTGACTGCCGAGCTGCGCACGGTTGATCTGGCCCGGCTGACCGAGCGCTGGTACGAAGAGATCGGTGATATCCCCGGTGTGATTGCACTGAATATCCAGGAACCGGGGTTTGGTCCAGCAGGCACCCCGATCGAAGTCCGTCTGCAGGGCCATGATTTGGATGACCTGAAAGCGGCTGCTCACTACCTGAGCCAGGAAATCTTCAGCTATGCCGGTGCCTTCAATGTGCTGGATGATCTGCGCCCCGGCAAACCCCAGCGCACCCTCAAGCTGAAGGAAAACGCATTGGCACTGGGCCTGACGGTAGCGGATGTGGCCGGTCAGATTCGTACCGGTCTGCTGGGTGATATTGTCGATACGGTGCAGATCGGGGATCAGCATATTGAAGTGCTGATCCGTCAGAGCAGTGCCGAGCGTGCTACCCGTGCCTTTTTGCAGGATACGGTGATTCTCGGCAATAACGCTCAGATGATTCCCCTGCGGGAGGTGGTCAGCATCGTCGAGGAGCGTCACTGGGCGCAGGTTACCCGCATTAACGGCCAACGCACGGTGACGGTCTCGGCTGATGTCGACAGCCGTGTGGCCAACGCCGGCAATATCGTGGCTGATCTGCAGCAACGGGTTTTCCCGCAATTATACCGGCAGTGGCCCGGGATCAGTCTGCAGGTTGAAGGGCAGACCGCCCGTTCAAAGGAAACCGGACAGTCGATCGCCCGAGGGTTGCTGATCGGCCTGCTGGGGATCTTCCTGATTCTGTCGTTCCAGTTTCGCAGCTATCTGGAACCGATCATCGTCATGCTGTCGATTCCGGTGGCGTTTATGGGGGCGGTCTGGGGGCACTTGATCATGGGATATAACCTGTCCATGCCATCATTGATTGGTGCCGCCTCACTGGCAGGCATCGTGGTCAACAACGCCATTCTGCTGGTGCAGTTCATCAAATCCTATCGTGCCGAAGGCATGACCACGGCACAGGCGGCCAGTGCGGCCAGCCGTAATCGCTTTAGGGCCATTTTGATCACCACCAGCACCACGGTTGCAGGCTTGTTGCCGCTGCTGGCCGAAACCAGCACCCAGGCGATGGCCGTGATTCCGCTGGTGATCTCGGTGGTGTTCGGCCTGTTGGTATCGACCCTGCTGGTGCTGCTGGTACTGCCGGCGCTGTATACCATTCTTGATGATCTGGGCTGGAGCACCGAGCTTGAGCCCAGAGTGGATGAGTAGGGTGCGGATTCAACCCTACGCCGCTATGAATCCAGTGCCTCTTTTACCAGCCGTGCCCTGCGCCGGTTCAGCAGGTCCTTTGCGCTGACCAGGAAGATGCCGGTCAGCACCAGCAGGCCGCCGATGATGAACTGCACACTCAGGGTTTCGCCCAGAATCAGCACGCCGAACAGCACGCCGATCAGCGGCGTAATGAAGGTGAAGGTGGCCATGCGTGAGGCCAAGTAACGGCGCAGCAGCCAGAACCAGGTCAGATAGCTGGCGAACGCGATCACCACGGCCTGAAAGGCCATGTTGATGCTGGTTTCGGGGGTCCAGTTCATCTCGCCGCGACCCAGCGCAAACGCCATGCCGATCAGCAGGATCGAGGCTGCGGCCATCTGGTAAAACAATGTTTTGACCGCAGGTGCCTCTGACAGCTTGGAACGGCGAATGGCAACGGTGGTAAAGCCCCAGACGGCACCCGCCAGCAGGGCATAGAAATCGCCCAGCAGGGTGGTTTGCTGGCCGGCATTGGCTGGACCCAGAAATGCGATGCAGACCCCCAGAAAGGCAAGGCCGATACCGCTCCACTGAATGCGGCTCAGGCGCTCGTCGGCGTGAACAAAGTGCATCCCCAGCGCAGTAAAGATGGGGGAGGTGTAGAGGAACACGACCATGTGTGAAGCGCTGGTATATTCAAGGCCCAGCCCCACAAACAGGAACTCGACGGCAAACATGGTACCCACCAGGATACCCGCCTTGACGGTACCATCGGCGAAGACGTTACGGCCTTCGCTGCGCAGCATCAGCAGGAACAGAACACTGGCGGCAAATGCGGAGCGCAGGCCGATCTGCAGGGTCGGTACGATATCATCTGCCGCCAGCTTGAGCGCCACCTGTTGAAAGCCCCAGATGGTACACAGCATCAGCATGATGCTGATGGCAAAAAAGTCGAGGTGATTGCGCTGGGCCGACATATTCATGACTCCTGAAACCGAACAGAATGTAACACAGCTTACACTCTCTGCCGGGTGAATTCACCCTGCTGCCAGGTCGATAAAACAGCACCGTATTTCTGCTCAAAAATGCAGCAGAAAATGCTTTGCGCCGGTGAAGAAGCGGATTATTATCCGCGACTTTCAACTCACCGGTTCAACATAAATGAAATGCGTGTCCTTTGATGCGTTCCGAACCCTCCACCTGCCTGATGTGCATTACATCAAACCCGAGCATCTTTTCCGTGAACGCGAACGGGTTGAAGCGGCAGACTGGGTGCTGTTTCCCGAATACTGGCAGGTCAATGCACTGGTGTTTGGTCTCAACAAGAAGATCTTCCCCAGCCTCTCCTCATACCTGATTGGCCATGACAAGGTTGAGATGACCCGTGCCTTTCAGATGGTGGCTGCAGGCAATATTCCCTGGACGTTGATTGAGCCCAATGATCCGCAACATGCCGAGCGTGTCTGGGATCAGATGCCATTGCCTTTTGTTGCCAAGATTCCGAAAAGCAGCATGGGGCAGGGGGTGTTTTTGATCGAGAACCGGGCCGACTGGAATGCCTATCTGGGCAAGACACCGGTGATCTACGTGCAGGAACAGCTGCCGATCGATCGTGACCTGCGCATCATTGTGGTGGGCGGCAAGCTGGTGGCCGGTTTCTGGCGCTGCCAGGGTCATGATGGCTTCCATAACAACCTGTCTCAGGGTGGCACCGTGGATATCGAGACGCCACTGCCACAGGCCGCCGTGGATCTGGTGCTGCGCGTGGCCCAGCAACTGGAGATCGACCATGCCGGCTTTGACGTGGCGATGGTGGATGGCTACCCCTATCTGCTGGAATTCAACCGCCTGTTCGGCAATACCGGACTGCAGGGGCTGAGTCAGCAGGTTTCGCAGGCGATTGAGCACTACCTGCGCGAGCAGTCGGAGCGGGATGACGACCCGATCGATCCGACCCCGCCGCTGCCGGTTGCGGTATAGCGCGCATCTGAATCAGCGGCAATCTGTTCTGCCAGCCTAGTCGAAAGCTGTCCTGCCCCTGTCATGACGCTGGAGGACAGGGTGTTGTGTTCAGGCTGGCTTGAGCGGGGGGCGATGCAGATCCCAAATATCCTGAGCTGATGCGGCAGGCTCCCCAGAGCCTGCGCCAGTTTCAACGTGGGTGCCAGACCAAAGCCATGACTGGACAGGTCTTCAGAACTGTCCAATTGGTCGATATCAAGCGGCATCCAGTGTCCCGCGGGAAACGCAGTTGTCTGTGCGGCATCGATCAAAATTGTTTTTATGTCCCGCTCAAGCCAGTTGATTAGATCCGGGCCTGGCCGATCCAGTGTTATCAGCTCTACATTTTCTGGCAGTGAGTGCTGTGCCAGCTGTTCCAAGACCACCCAGCCTGCACGGTCGTCCCCGAACGGAGAACCGATGCCGATCACCCGCCAGCCACTCATGATCGACGCATATCCAGCCTGAGAAAATGGGTGGCGCAGGAGATACAGGGGTCATAGTTGCGAATGACCTGCTCGGCCCTCAGCCTGAGAGACTCCTCATCCCGGTTCAACCCGAATGCGGTCAACGAGCGATACAGGTCCGCTTCAATGCGCGCCTGATTCTGGCTGGTGGGCGGCACGATGCGCGCTGCCTTGATCCGCTGATCCGGTCCTACCTCATAGCGGTGCCAAAGCAGGCCACGCGGCGCCTCACTCATGCCGAAGCAGACCCCTGCGCTCAGTTCGGGTTGCGGGCAGGGAGCGGCTGGGTATTCATAGTCCTGCAGTATGTCGATCGCCTCGTGAATCACCAGCTCGATCTCCAGTGCACGGGCTATCAGGCTGTGGAACATGTTGTTGCTGGGCAGTTGCAGCCCGGTTGCCTTCAGGCTTTGCTGAATGGCGGGCGGCAGGTGTTCGTGATTGAGATTCAACCGAGCCAATGGACCGGTGAGATAGGGCTCGCCGTTCAGGTCGGACCAGAGGGCGGTGGAGTCCGGCTTGTGGTGTTCGTGGAAGTGCTGCTCAAACTCCTCAACCCCGAGACTGAGCCCGGTACTGGTGATCAGCCGACCGGATTCAATGGCATAGCGATCCGGATGAGTCAGGGCGATGCTGATAAAGTCCTGCGGGTCATCCGGCAGGTCCAGCCCTGAGCAAAAAGCGGTCAGATCACGGGCCAGTGGCTGAGCCTCGCGCAGCCTGTCCAGCAGGGGCGATATCTGCTCGGGTTCAGGGGCGCGGTGGAAGCCACCAATGCGGGCGCCAACGGGATGTACCGAGCGCCCCCCCAGCAACCGGATCAGCTCATTGCCCAGCGCCTGGAATTGCATGCCACGCCGGACAGTCTCCGGGTGTTGCTCGGCCATGGCGATGGCAGAGTCGAAACCCAGAAAATCGGGCAGGGCGAGCAGATGGATATGCAGGGCGTGACTTTGCAGCCATTCACCACAGTAGAACAGCCGGCGCAGTTTTTGTACCCAGTGTGGCAAGGGGTCTTTGGCCAGTGACTCGAGGGCATTAAGGGCGCTGACCTGATAGGCGATGGGGCAGATGCCACAGATGCGGGCCACAATGTCCACGACTTCATGGGCATCGCGCCCTTCCAGAAACTTCTCGAAATAGCGCGGTGGCTCAAAGATCGACAGGCCCAGTTCAACCAGTTGGCCATTAACGACCTCCAGTCGCAGCGAGCCTTCACCCTCTACCCGCGTCAGGGCGGGTACATCGATGCGGATACGGCGCTCAGTCATCTTCAGCCTCCTGTCCCGAGTGCCAGAATACCCGGCCGGTTTGTAAAAACGAGGGGGCCTGAGAGTTGATCAGCAGAAAGCGTCGGGCAATGGCGTCCGGCATTAGGCCCAAACCTGCGAAACGGCGTGCCAGGGTGTCGCTTTGGGCCGTTTCGGCAGGACCATAACAGCCATAACAGTCGCGGCCAAAGCGTGGGCAGAGCGCTCCGCAGCCGGTGCGTGTGACCGGGCCCATACAGGGCTTGCCCTCGGTGACCATCACGCACACGGCCTGCTGGCGTTTGCACTCCAGGCAGACCCGGTCACGATCATCCACTGGTGCGACGCCGAACAGCAGCGAGCGCACGGCTGCCACTATCTGGGGGCTGCTGACCGGGCAACCCCACAACTCCAGATCCACGTCCACCAAGGAGGCGATAGGCTTTACATCCTGCAGGGTCTGTATGAACTCGGGGCGGGCATAGATCGCATCTCGCCATGCATCATGTTGACCATCCAGGTTGCGCAGTGCCTGAAGGCCGCCGCTGGTGGCACAGGCGCCGATGCTGACCAGAAAGCGGCTGTTGGCGCGTACCTGCTTGATGCGCTCCAGCTCATCCGGCGTAGACAGGCTGCCCTCAACGAAGGCGATATCCACTTGAGCATCGGCTTCGCTCATGCCTGCTTCCAGAAAGTGCAGAATTTCCACCTGTTCACTCAGCTGCAGCAGCGACTCGCCCAGATTCAGAAACGCGAGCTGGCAGCCATCGCAGGAGCTGAATTTGTGCACGGCAACCTTGGGTCTACTCACCTATACTCCCTTCAGGCCAAGTCGGTTACGGATGTGCGGATAATTGAACACCGGGCCGTCGCGGCAGATGAAGTCGGCGCCGAACTGGCAGTGGCCACAGTGGCCGGTGGCACACTGCATGTTGCGCTCAAGGCTGAGCCAGATTGCATCCTCGGCTACACCCTGGGCAATCAGTTGCTCGGCACTGGCACGCATCATCGGCTCAGGGCCACAGCAGTAGACGTGGGTTTGCGCCGGTCGCAATGACAGACGTGTGATCAGCTCGGTGACTCTGCCGCTGAACCAGGGCCAGTCGGGCGCGGCGCTGTCTGCAGCCAGCTGCACCTCTGTATCGGGCTGGCGCGCCCAGGCCTCGTACTGGGCACGCCAGATGAGATCGTCAGAGTGGCGTACCCCCTGAATGATATGAATCCGGCCGAAGGCGTCACGGTTGGAAAACAGATGCTCGATCACCGAAACCGCCGGGGCGCAGCCCAGTCCGCCGGTGATCACGCACACATCTTTTGCCTGCGCCTCGGCCAGAGGCCAGCCGTGCCCGAAGGGACCGCGAACGCCGATTCGGTCGCCGGGTTGCAGTGCCGACAGTGCCCGTGTGACACGGCCCACCGCGCGAATAGTGTGTTCAAGCAGGGGCGTGCCATCATGGTCGTTTGTCAGGGCCTTGAACGAGATCGGGACTTCACCGACACCGAACACGCCCAGCATGTTGAACTGACCGGGTTGAATAGTCAGCAACGAGGGGTCTAACGGATCGTCCAGTCGCAGCTGCAGGGTGAAAATATCGGCGGTTTCCTGCACTCGGCGGACGACTTCGGCACTGGCGGGGAGCTGCTGATGACGCATTATTTCACCTCTTCGCCCAGCTCGCTGAGCACCTGCAGCGGGTCGATCCCCACCGGGCACCAGCTGATGCAGCGACCGCAGCCGGTACAGCCGCTGCGGCCATACTGCTCCACCCAGCTGCCGAACTTGTGCGTCAACCACTGTTTATATCGGCTGCGGGTATCCGGTCGGACATGCAGGCCGTGAATGTAGCTGTGGCCTTCGCTGAAACAGGAGTCCCACTGACGCTGGTGCTCCGATTGCTGGCCATCAAGCGTCGGGGCTTCAGCCTCGCTGTGACAGAAACAACTGGGGCAGACGGAGGTACAGTTGCCGCAACTGAGGCAGGCATCGGCGACCTTGTCCCAGGCTGGATGTTCACCCTGCTGGATTAATGCGGCAGGATCAAAGTCAGGCAGGGCGCGCTGCTGCTGTCGTGCCCGGCGCGCCTGCTCGATGGCTTCCTGTCGCAGGGCGGCATCGGACGCAACCAGTGGCAGGGCCCGCATGATACCTTCCCCGCGCACACTCCCGGCTCTGACACGGTAACCTTCGGCCAGCTCGGTCAGGGCCAGATCAAATCCGGTTTGCGCTTCGGGTCCGTCGCCAGTGCTGGCACAAAAGCAGGTGTCAGCCGGGTGCGAGCAGTCCACCGCAATCAGCAGCAGGCTGTCGCGGCGTTGACGATAGAGAGGGTCTTCAATTCGCTCCAGAAAGTGGCGGTCCTGCAGTGCCAGCGCGGCCAAATCACAGCCACGTACCCCGATCACCGCAGTAGCACGGGTCACGACGGGGGCTTCATGAAAGCGCAGGCTGCCATCGGCCTGCAACTCCGAGCGCCAGAGTGTTTCTTGCGGGGTAAACGTCAAAGGTTTTATTGCCTGCGGGCCGTTGGCCCAGCTGAAGCAGCGTGGGGAATCACCCTGCTGCAGTCGATAGTGCCCGGGTGCCTGCTGCTGGGTAACCCCTCTCGGCAGTTGATCAACGTGCAGTGTTGGTCTGAACAGAATAGCGCCATCGCGCACCTGTGGCGCAAGGATTTCAAAACTCTGCTGTAACAGGTGATCCAACAGGGATTGAAGTCGATGACGGGGGAGAAAGTCTGCCGGTTCCATTCTGTCGCCGCTGTCGGGGATACCCATTCAACGTTAGGCACAAAGGGCGATGAATACAAGCAGCAGAGGCTGCCGGATTGATTTCCGGCAGCGCTTTGTGTCACACCAGCTGAGACTTGGAAGGTGCGACCGGCGGTGCCTGATCGAAGAAGCCTTCGGTGTGGATCATCTCGGCCTGAGCATCCTGCGCCTTGACCGCTTCGATGCAGGCATCTACAAACTCCGGGCTGCCGGCGATGTAGATTGCATGCTTTGACAGGTCAGCATAAAGATCCTTGATGATGTCGGGAATACGACCGTGTTGCATTCCTTCTTTCTGTTCCCGGGTCAAAGTCGGGATGAACTTGAAGCGACGATGACGCGCATTCCACAGTTCCATCAGGCCACGGCAATAGATCTCATCTTCGGTGCGAGCCGAAAACATCAGGTGCACCGGCTGCTTGAAGCCACGGCGCAGGGCGGCATCTGCCAGACTCAGAATCGGAGCAAGGCCAGTACCGGCGGCCAGACACAGTACGGGACCATCAGTACTGGGGTCGCCAATGAAGGTGCCATAGGGGCCTGACACGTTGACCATGCTGCCGGGCTTTACTTCATCGTGAACCCAGTTGCTGGTCTTGCCATCCGGCACGCGTGTGATCTGCAGCACGATCTCGCCATCAGGGCGCGGGGCGTTGGCGATGGAATAGGAACGTGGGGTGACCGTTTTCTGGGTATCGGTCAGGCTCACATACTGACCCGGCCAGAAGCGAATCGGCTCACCAATGGGGCGCAGGCGAATTTCGGCGATACGCGGCGTCCGCTCGATGCGGTCCACGACCACGCAGCGAATATTTTCGCGCGGCGGAAACAGTTTGGGTTTGGCATCATCCGTGCCCCAGTCGATCTCAAGGGTATCGCTGAGTGGCTTGCACATGCACATCAGGCCATAGCCCTCGGCACGCTCGTCCTGAGACAGTGCCATATCCAGCACCATGCCCTGGTCGAATTCACCGCTGAGCACTTTGACCTTGCACTCGCCACAGGCTCCGGCGCGGCAATTGTTGGGCAGGGCATAGCCGGCATTTTCCAGGGTTTCCAGCACGGTCTCGCCGGTTTTGGCCTCAACCTCTTTGCCGGACGGGGACAAACGGATTGTAGTCATACGCACCTCCGGGCTCTGAATGGCTCAGTCAGCCCTGTAACAGCAGAAATTGGTAACGGAAAACAGCCGACCCGATTGGGTCGGGGCGGCTGTAAAAGCAAGCATCGGACAGGCGTTATCAGAAAATCGGAATGATATCCGCAGAATCCAGATCCGCCTGGGTCACTTCCTCACCGGTGATGTCCACTTCGGGGATCGCCGGGAACGGGGTGTCATACTTGTCCAGAACCGCTTTCAGGTTGAGCATGGCGTTGCGCCAGTTTTCGCGCTTGTCTTCGTAAGTCGGGATACCGAAACCGGCTTCACGTGCAATGGCTTCCGCTTCACGCTGGGTAGCGATGAAGTCTTCAGGCAGATCCCAGAACTCGGCCGGCGGCTCGAACAGCACGGCAGACAGGAACAGGTAGCCTGCGCGGATCTGCTTGGTGATGATCGACTTCTCTTCCTGGGAGAGCTTCGGATAGTCGCGCTCCATCAGCGACAGGCAGATCGCCATGTGGCGGCCTTCGTCACGACCGATGTTCTTGAACGCTTCAGTGAATACCAGCTCTTCGCAGCTCTGAGACATCTGTTTGAAGATGGTGGCTGCCGCGATTTCACCCATCAGGAATGAGCTGAACAGTACGGCCAGGCTGTATTTGGGAACGGCTTTCTTGTAGCCATTCCAGTAACGACCACCGTTGTAGTACAGCCAGCGTGCATTTTTCTGCAGACGACGACCCAGTTCAGTCTTTGGCTCATATTCCAGTGGGCTGGCGGACTCGAGCATTTTGGTGATCACCAGACCACACATCTGTTCGTGGTTCTGCTCGTCACGGGTGACGGAGAAGAAGCAGCGACGGATGGCATCTTCTTCGTGATCTTCGTAGGTTTTGATGAATGCTTCTGCGAAAACCGGCGGTGCAGAGGCATCAAATACAGAGAGCAGGGTCCACCAGTAGGCGATTGCTTCACGCTCTTCCCATGAGTAGCTGGAAGCGTCAAAGGTGTCCCAGGGCAGGTCTTTCGGGTTCCAGGCTTCACGCAGAGATGCATCCCAGATCTCTTCTACTTTGGAAGACTTGGTTTCCCAGCGCAGCGGGTAGATGTTCGGCTGCGGTGTTTCCGGCGGAAATTCCATGGTGTTAGCGAGTTTATCATGCATGGAGCTTACCTCTGTATCGGGGTTCTTGTTGTTTGAAAGCCCTCGCAATTTAGCACTCGTGATACATAAATCAATATTTTAAAAATACGTTATGTATCATATTGGAAAATACCTATTTCATTGTTTATAAAAATTTAAATTATTGAAAATAAATAATATTTTATTTTTAATAAGAAGCATTATTGATTATTTTGTATGTTTTTGATCCTTTAATTGGATACTTAATAAGCTAAAAAATGTTTTTGTTTTGACTCATATCAATATTTGCAGATGTCAAAGATTCGAAGGGCGGGAGAAAAAGAGGGGTGTGCCCTGCCTTGGCAGGGCGTGGGGGCTTTGTCAGATTAGCGGGCCAGCATGCGATGGCCATTGCCTTGCAGAATCAGTGCACCGCTGGGGTCGATTGCAATGCGCTGGGCCGCTTCCAGCGCATTCAGGAAGCGGCGCTCCTGTTGCATCAATGCTTCCGGGCAGGCCATCATGGTGGTGGCCGCCTGATTGATTTCAAGCCGATGGCCATTCAGGCTGTAGCCGGCAAAGTATCGGTTGCAGCTGGTTGAGCCACTGACCCGTCCCTCAGCATCGAAACTGAGGCTGGCGCGTGAGCTGTCGATGATGCCCTGTCCGTTAATATCCTCGACGATCCACTCCTTGCTGGTCAGCAATGGCGCGTACTGGGAGTGCTGGATCTGTTCGTTCGGCTCTTGCGGTTGTGTCGTACAGCCACTTACAAGAGCGGCCACAGCCAGAGCGACAAGCGTCCTGTTCATGATGTTGTCCTTTGCCGATAGGGGGAGTTGTTTCAATGTAGCAGACAATGACCACAGATCACGGGAAGGGTTCAGCTACAAAAAAGCCGCACGTACAGGTGCGGCTTCGGTACAACAAAATCAGAGCCTAGAACAGCCAGCCGGTGACGTTGGCAGGCGCCTGTTTCATGTCCAGCGCTTTCATGCCTTTGACACAACGAATGATTAGCCATACAACCCAGAAAAGGATAACAAACCAGCCGATGATGACCAGCGACAGTATGCTGCCGATTACCAGATAGAGAAAACCGATCCAGAATGTGCGGATCTGAAACTGGTAGTGGCGCTGCAGCCATTCCGGTGCATCACTTTTATTGATGTAGGCCATAATGACACCGATGATACCGGTGATACCAAACACAAGCCCTACCAGATACAGAATGTAAACCAGCTTGCAGCTGCCTTCAGTGGTGGGCTTTTCCACAGTTACTACCTGCTCAGTCATATCAAAACTCCATTTCAAATTGAATATTTAAAACGCGCCATAATAACCGGGGATGCGTTTATCTCGCAATCGGTGATATGACGCTATTGCCTGTAGTTGCACAAAAGGCCACACCTTGCGGTGTGGCCTTTGTTTAATTGTTCAGATGCTGAAGTGAATCAACAAAATTGACGGCGAATGCGCGGTGACAGCATCGCCATCAGGCCCAGCAGCAATGCAGTCAACAGCAAACCGAACGGGCCCATCACCGGAATGGCGGTGGGGGTCAGGTCTGAAGATCTGCGTTCACCGAAGTTCCATTCCTCACCATGCTCATCATCTCTAACATTCACGACAAACACATCGTTGCTGTTGGCTGAGTCGGTGAAGACACTGCCTGCTGTCTCACGGCCATCGACCCAACCTGAAGGCTGTTCCTCCGTAACGGTGTACTCCACGCCCGGCTCAAGACCGCTGAAAGCGTAATAGCCGCTGGTATTGGTGGTCGTGGTCCGAACGTCACCATTAATATTACCTTCCAGACGTACGGTCACACCGGCAATAGGCGCTTCGTCCGTCTCAAACACGCCATTGTTATTGCGGTCATGATAGACATAGCCCGAAATGCTGGCTGTGACGGTGCCGGTCCCCAGATCTCTGAGTTCACCGAAATTGTATTCGGTTGCGTCAGTGTCTGCGGGCAATGTGATGTCGCTGATCACATCATTGGTGGCAATATTGCCGCCTTCAGAGCCGGCTGTTTCTTCGGCATCAATCCAGCTGGCTGGATGCTCTTCAGTCACGGTATAGTTGCCGGGTGCAAGATTGTCGAACAGGTATTCACCATTACCATCAGTGGTCGTTGAACGGCTGACCGGGTTTCCGAAATCATCAGTACCCGTCAGGTTAACCGTAACACCCGAAATGGCCGGGTTCGTACCGTTGGTGTAGTTGCCGCTATCATCATTGTCGTGATAGACGCGGCCTGCAAGGCTGGATACCACGACATCAACATCGACATTGTCCTCAGCCGCAGGTGGCGGAGGATTATCAAACTCAAGGTCGGTATCCAAATGCAGCTGAGCGGTGTTGTTCAATGTGGCAACTGAGCCGCCGGTAACCCTGACAGGAACACTCAAAACGACCTGCCCCTGTGCTGGTACTCCTTCACCCAGTGCGCAGGCAAAATCTGTATCGCCAGCGGCACTCGGTGTTCCTGCAGCGGGCGGCATCGGAATGGTGGTACAGACAAGTGCACCGTTCACCAATGCTCCGCTAAGTGTTGGTGTGCCAGCCAGTTCCATGTTTGCGGGCAACGTATCTTCAACTTTCGGGTAGTACAGCTGAGCGTCGGTATCGTTGTTGGTAACAGTAATGGTGTAGCTGAACGGTTCCATCAACGATACTACCGGGGTGGATACTTCTTTTGTAAAAGTCAGATCCGGTGTGGTACGTACCGTGGTGCGGTGCTGTACAACATCATTTTCCCAGTGTCGGTCGGTGAACCCCTGACCAACACGGTCGATATGTTCCTGAGAACGTACAACCGAGTGGTTCATGTACACGCCGCGGTCTGTAGCTTCGAGGGTGTATGTCAGCACGCGTGTTTGGCCGCTTTCCAACAAACCCATGTTACAGGCGATATCCGCGTTACTCAGAATACGCGAGTCCCACGCACCATCGATGTAATCGGAGTTATAGTCCGGGTCTGTTCCGACCCAGTTCTCGTTATTGGGCGGCCACATCCAGCTGAGTTTACCCGGCAGGTTTTTGTCTTCGCCACCGGTACCCACGCCATCAACGTTGGGCAGCTTGGAACAGCTGATACCGGCATCGGTCAGATCTGTACCCGTGATTTCGTTACCAGGGGCATAGCTGCCTTCATAGAATCGAACGTCACCAACCCATTTGAAGCCGGCAGTTGGCAGATAATCGTAGATAGATGCGTTGGTGGCAACGGATGGGCCGTTGTTGGTAATGCGCACCTGATACGTCACCGTGTCGCCGATATATACAGGGTCTGTCATATCCTGTTTGTTGACCTGAAGGTCGATATCAGATTCATCAGCGGTGGCGCTGGCCTGTGCGGCGTTGTTGGTGTAGTCGGTTTCTTCTGTAGTGCCGGCTTTGGCAATTTCAGTCTCAGGCTCTACGTTGACGTAAACATCGTTAACGAAGGTTTGCCCTTGCTGTTCGTTGTTCGGACGAATACGCACAATGAAGCTGCGATCGCCACCGCGTGGGAAGCTGCTCCAGCTGCATTCCAGGGTTTTATCCACAGATGTTGTGGTATCACCAATATCCACGCCGCTACAGGACGGTAGAGTAGAACCGTCGAGGCCCAGATAGGTCACGTTTTCCGGCAGTACGTCTGTTACAACAACATTATTTGCACCTGAGAGGTTAGCGTTGCTGACAGTGATGGTGTACTGCAGTTCGGTACCTGTTTTGTTGTCCCAACTTGTCACTGCCTTGGTGACTGTAAAGTCAGTTTTGGCCTGTACCGCGGCATTGACTGAGCCAGTGTTGTTACTGAAATCAGGTTCTGGGGTATCTGACTGAATATAGGCTGTGTTGCTGCGGTTGAGGTTATTACCGTTGCTGGCAGAGCCTTGTGGGCGAATACGGAACTCTAGGGTGTCGCTGGCACCATTTGCCAGTGTGGCAATGGTACAGCTTAGGCTTACAGAGGTAGAGTTCTGGTAAGCACCAGAGCTTAAAGATGTGCCTCCATTACTACAGCTCCAGCCAGCTGGAATCGTGGTGATCTGGAAGCTGCCGCCGTCAGTGCTGGTGATCAGCCCGGTAAGGTTGTCAGAGACAACAACATTGCTGGCAGAGTTACTGCCGATGTTGCTCATTGTAATTGAATACGCCAGCCAGTCGCCTGCCTTTATGTCGTTAGCAGGGGTTGTAACAGACTTGGCGACTGCAAGATCGGTACTGTCGGCGGCCGGGTGGCCGGTAACAGCACCTGCTGTGTCACACTCCTGAGCGTTTACGGTACCCACTAATGGGTGGATATACGCGGCGCGGCACACTTCGTTTACGAGTGGACTGCCATCAGTACTGTCCACTGTTGCATTGACAGTGAAAGCTTGAGATGTGCCGAGTGGGAAAGGATCAGCCTCGGTGTAGGTGCGGTCACAGCCTGAGGTGCTACATGTCCAGTTTGCATTAGGTGGAGTGATGCTGTCGATTGTCAGCCCTGCTGGTGCGGTCTCCGAAAAAGATAGAGGTCCCCAGAAGTCAACATTGTTATCGGGTGTGGGGTTACGCAGTGTAACGGTGTATTCGATGGCGGAGCCCGTTTGGTACTTGTCCTGAGGCGCTACGGGTCCAGTCTTCGAAATCGTAATATTAATTATCGGGCTTTCAAATTCAACGAGCACGCTATCATTGTTGTTCGCAGTGATCTCTTCCGGAGAGTTGCTGCTGAGCGAGCCGTTAAGGGTATAGTCACCGGTTGGTCCGGTTACATCAAAAGTGGCAGTGCCCATCGGTTGCGATGCACCAGCTACTGCACCACCGGTGTTCCAGCCATTACAGGTCAATAATGTGTTTGTTGGGCTATTGAAACTGCAGCTGCCCCAGCCATCATAGTTGAGTGAGCTGGTATCAACGGTCAATGCACCCGGGATGGTCACCGTATAGGTGGGCGTATCGGGAACATCGCCAGTGTACCGAGGGGTCACAGTGATAGTGGATGGATCACCAGCGATGATGGTGCCTGTGGGGTTCTCGCTGAGATCCAGTATCAGATCAGTACCCGATGTCACAGAGGCGCTTGACACTGCTGAGTTGTTCGTTGAGTTATCATCAGTCAGGTCAGACGCAACGCTCGCTGTCAGGCTTAAAGATGAACCTTGCGCAGCAATCACTTGTGACTCAATGCCGCTAAAGGTTTGCGATGCCTGATTAGTAAAGCTGCCGTCGATGGTACACTCGACATTGGCGCTGGCAATGCTGCATCCAGCGGGCAGGCTGCTTGCTACCCAGCGAGTTCCGGCTGCAGGTGCAAGGGTCACGGTGGTGCCGGTTGCGCTCAGGGGACCGTTGTTGTTGACGGTAACCTCATGAGACCAGATGGCACCTGATGCAACAGACCCACCGCTGGCAGGGGAAGATGTCAATGTGACACCTAAATCGGTTCCTGCTTGTACGTTGGTAGTGACACTCTCTGACTCGTTATCCGACACCCTGTCGTCTGTGCTGGTAACTGTAGCAGTCGTTTGCAGGTTGGCTGAAACTTGAGAGTTGTCTGGAAGCGAGTTTCCATGGACCAGAAAAGCAAAGTCGATGGCGAAGTCGGTTGTTCCATGAAGGATATTATCAATGGAGCAGGTGATGGTGCCGGATGAGTTGTCAGTACATGAACCCGAGCCGTTGTTAAACGTACTGCTTGTGAAGCTGGCTAAGCCAGGGTGGTAGTTGTATGTCAGTTCAACTCCAGTAGCTGTATCGGTCCAGCTTGGATGGCTGTTGTCCAGCCTCACTGTGTACGTCGCAGTTTGAGTTATGGCTATGTTGTCCGGCCCGGTATGATTGAGGACCAGGTCATGCGCTGCCCATGCTGTTGAGGTACCCATCAGGGCGGCAGCCAAAGTGGCTTGTTTTGTTATGGTCCCGGCATGTTGCAGCAGATTCACTTTGACGCATGAACCCATGCTTTCCAAGACAGGTATGGGGTTATCGGGGGGGCTGTACCTGTTTTTTTGTTGGAAAAACATCATATCGACTATCCCTGAGTTGTTAACACACACAAAGACGTGACTATATCCAAACTGGCGTTTGTTTTTGTTTGGTGGAGGGGAAGGGGGTTTGCTGGCAGGTAAGTTTTTTGATCGGTATCGATTTGAAATATCACACAAGCAAAAGTCGCCTTGAGCAAACCTGTTGGCTTTGCCTCCAAAGTTCCGATCAGGGACTTCCTTTATGATTAAAGCTGGTTCAGGTCTAACACTCGTTCAGGCATCATCTTATGTCGTTCAGTCAACCTTATTGCATAGCCCTTCAGCCTATTTGCGATGCGCGCATGAGGCATGTGGCAGATGAGCTGCTCTACCGGGCCAGTGCAAATGCAAATACTGCAATTATAGATGATCAGATGATCAGATGATGGCCACCGCACGGGCTTGTAATGCGGCTTTCTACGAAACCGGTATTGAATCACTGTGTGGCAGTCGCAAACTGTTTTTCAATGCACCACGTGACTGGCTGTTACTGCCGGAATTGCTGCCACCGAATCCAGAACAGGTTGTAATCGAGGTGCTGGAAAGTGTTGAAGGCGACTCCGAAGTGCTTGCGGCGTTGCAAGGGCTCAAGGCGCGGGGGTATGCGCTGGCGCTTGATGATTTTGAACTGACACCGGCCACACGACCGTTGCTGGAGTTGGCGGATATTATCAAGCTGGATATGCTCAATCAGACCTTCAAAGAGCGCGATCTGGATGAGTATCGGGCGCGGGGTATCACCTTGCTGGCGGAAAAGGTGGAAGATCTGGCAACGTTTGAGTCCTGCAAACTGCAGGGGTTTACCCTGTTTCAGGGGTACTTCTATGCACGGCCTGAAGTCAAACGGAAAACGGCAGTCAAGCGGGAGGGGCATCGAGAGGCGCAGTTGCAGATACTAAGCGAGCTGCAACACCCGGAAGTGGATTATGACAGGATCGAGCAACTGCTGGCACATGAACCACAGTTGTGTGTACGCCTGCTGCGAATGATCAATTCAGCGCATTGCAAGCGCGCCAACACTATCAGCAGTTTGCGCCAGGCAATACTGCTGCTGGGTATCGATCGGCTGCGCACACTGGTCACCACGTTGGTGCTCGCAAACGATGATCCGTGCAATATGCTGTTGTTACCACAGGCTTTGACGCGGGCTGCCATGTGTCTGCGACTGGCGGCCGGTGAATTCAATGATGACCCTGATGCCGCATTTATGGTGGGATTACTGTCGATGGCAGACTTGATGTTGAGCGAAAGTCTGGAGACTGTGTGTGAACAGTTGCCCTTGAGTGACGCAATCAAGCGTGCACTGATGCTGCGCACAGGGAACCTTGGCAAAGTTTTAAAGCTGGTGATTGCCTTTGAAGGTGCTGCATTGGGAGCTACAACCGATAGAGCGGTGATCCGCTTGAATCGTTACTATCTGGAGAGTTGCAGCTGGACAAGCGCCGCGTTGGCAGGACTATATGGTACTTGAGCTGTCGGGTATTCATAAAAAGCAGGTGTTGCCGTGCCGATTGTAGTCGTCATGCCCGTAAGTGGCATTGGTTTTGTTATAGAATGGTTCGGCTTTGCCCGATGGGTAAGTCTTTTGCCCGAGGGAAAAAGTATAGGTTGATTACATGAAACGCTCGTTTGTGTGCGATGATTGCCGACAACACAAGCATGAACGTAATTCGGTTGGGCGTATGGAATGGATGTGCTGAAGGGAAAAAGGATACTGGTGATCGATGACGCTGAAGCGGAGCGGATGCTTATCTCAACCTATCTGCAACAATATGGTTGTCGCCTCTATCATGCGCATGATGGTGTCGATGGTGTCCATAAAGCCAAACTGCTGTCGCCAGACCTGATTTTGATGGATGTGGATATGCCGCGCTGCGATGGTTTTGCGGCATGTAAAGCGTTAAGTGGTGATCCAGCTACATCCCAGGTTCCGGTTGTTTTTCTGTCTGCTTTCTCCGGTACCGAACAGCGGGTGCAGGGGTTGCTGGCTGGAGCTGTGGATTTTATTGGAAAACCTTTCAGTTTTGACGAAGTACGGTTGCGACTGTCGGTCCACCTGCGGAATCGTTTGATCCAAAGCCCTCAACATTTCACGGATGTGATGGGTGCACCTGGAACGGTGAGCGAAGTCAGCAATAATGATGGCAATTTGTATTCTGTCCTCTTTCACAGTGCCCGGGTGTATCTGTTGCGCAGCCTTGATGATGCGCCCGGTATTCAGGAATTGGCGCGCCTGACAGGTACCAACACCAAGCGTTTGAATGCCGCTTTCAAGCATTGTTCCGGAATGACTGTTTTTGAGTATCTTCGAGAGGAACGTATGAAAGAGGCATGTCAATTGCTGCGCAACACAGCATTATCCGTTGGCGAGATTGCCTGCCGGGTCGGCTTCAGCGGAAGTGCGAACTTCTCCACTGCCTTTAAAGAACGTTTCGGCACAACCCCTTCGGCTTTTCGTCAGGCTTGTCCAGTGCAGTGAGATTGTCATGCTTTTGGTACGCGTGATCGGACTGTTTTGTATCCTGCTGCTGACACCGTTGCTTGCTCGGGCAGAGTCGGTTCTGGATTTAAGTGTTCAGGATTCAAAAACCAATCTGGCAAGCATGATGCAAGTGTTGGATGTGGCCTATGGCGAGCGCCATGAGCCTTACCAGATTCTTGATGGCGCGTCTTGGGTGCCGGTTGAGCATACTCCTGCGATACTGGCTGCCCCGCGTGAACAATCGTCAATTTGGCTGCGGGTGGTGTTGAGTAATGACAGTGATATGCCGTTATATCGCTGGCTGGAAATTTCCCCCTGGGCTTTGGATGAAATCGATGCATGGCTGTTGGTGCCAGACACCAGGCAAACTGTCGGGCATTGGCGCATAGGCGCTGATGTTCCTGTTGAAAGCCGAGCAGTCAAGACGACTCGTGCGGTTGTACCTGTGAGCCTGAGCGCCAAAGAGCAAGTATTGTTGTTGCTGCATGTACGCTCAAATCATCGCCCTGCATTAGGGGTTACAAGCTGGAACCCCGTTGACTTTGTTATTGCTGAGCGTGACCGGTATCAAAAGCACTCCGTTCTGTTTGCCATTGTACTGACGCTTTTTGTTGTGCTGCTGTTGCAACATAACCTGCACTACTTGTTGCTTGCCTGTTGGATGTTGGCTCTATTTGTTCTTGAGGCCGAAAAAGAAGGCTATATCAGTTACCTGTTGTTCTCGGAGCAGTCGGATATCGGCCTAAATATTCGTTTTATGAGTTCTTTACTCGAAAAGTCTCTTTTTATAGCAGCTAGTGTCTTTTTTCTGGGACTTAACAAACACCCATACTGGCGCTGGGTGCCAATAGGTGTTTTGGGTGTAACGTTTTTGGCTTCGGTAACAGGTTTCTTTCTTGATGGTGTTGCCGTACGCAGGCTTGCATCAGGAGTACACATTTTTTTTGCATTATTATGGCTGTGTATTGTTCCTGCAGCGATGAAAATTTCAGCGAGGTGGCAACCCTTTCTGATCGGGTTATTGTCACTGAACTGGCTGATCACAACACTTCTTGTTATGAGCTTTGCCCTCAATATTCACTATAACTTAAGTTTTTCTCTGGCTAGGGTCGGTATTGAGATTATGGTGATTATGGGGCTGCTGTTGATCTATGTGCTTAAGCAGCGTGAGTACGAGCGCATGCTGGAGTTGCAGTTGCGTGAAAGTGAAAAGGCCGAGCGTGATCGCCTCGAGCGGGCGGTGGCTCAACGGACACAGGAATTGAATCAGGCGCTTGACGCTGCGCACAAGGCGGATGCATCAAAAACAAAATTTCTAAGCCGTGTGACACATGATTTGAAGTCACCACTGACTTCCATTATGGGATATTCACAGCTGTTGAGTACAGAGCAAGGCAAAACTGGTCAAATGAGTCATATTATTTATGACAGTGCCAGCCATATGCTTAACCTGATTAACCGTCTGATTGATTACGCACGTGATGTTACCTCGATAGAAATGAATGAGGTTGATCTATATCTGCATGCTTTTATAAATAATGTTTCGCATGAAGGTCGTATTTTGGCCGGTAAAAATAATAACGGCTTCAGGCTTGAAATTGATGAATTGCTGCCGTCTGTAATTCGCTGTGATGAGACGCTTTTGCGTGAGATATTACTTAATTTGCTGGATAACGCAGCGAAATATACGGTTAATGGTGATATTACGCTTCGTATTTACGATAAGAATACACACGAAAGTAAGAAAGGGTCCGTGCTTCAGTTGGTGTGTGAGGTTGAAGATACAGGGTGTGGTATAGATGCCGAAGAGCATGATCAGCTTTTCGACCCGTTTTTTCGAGTGTCTGATAAGGGGGAGGGGGCCGGCCTTGGGCTGGCTATTGTCAAAGAGTTGGTCGAGCGAATGCAAGGGCATGTTGGCTTGAACAGTGCACCAAATAAAGGTACCTGCGTGCGTTTCACTGTGCCGGTCAAACCGGGTAGAGAAGATGCAGGCATTGCTGTGCTTAAAAGTCCGACTCGGATGTTGCCTTTGTATAATGCCGATGGCCTTGAAGCCTGGGTGGTTGAAGATTCTGAGCAGATCCGTCATTTACTCTACACGGAGCTGTCAGAGCTTGGCTTTGCAGTCGAAACGTTCACCGACGCGGAGTCAGCGATCGATGCTTTACAGTCTAAGGACACAATGCCGGACATCATCCTGACTGATTACCGTTTGCCAAAGGCGTCAGGTGGTGCCGTCCTCGAGGCGGCGCGAGCAATAGACCCTCTTGTGCCGGTATTGCTGTTATCAGCTACCTGGTACTTGCAACCGGAACGCCAAAAAACGGGGGAGTGTTACACCGCCTTGCTGGGCAAGCCGGTGGACCTGGCTCGGCTGCGTCATGAGGTTGCTCGTGCGTGTGGATTGGCTGACATACAAGCGTCTAACTCTTCGGAAGCGCATTCTTCAGGTAGTGTGACGGCCTCAAGTATTGCTATAAATGAGGACTCCATTCAACAGCTGGAAGTGTGGCTGGAGTTGGGTGCTGTTACTGATATAACCGAATGGTGTGAACAACTGGGCAAGCAACACCCAGAAAGTGCTTGTTTTGCCGAAGAGTTGAACGCGTTGGCGCAAAGGGGAGATTTCAAAGCCATTCACAGGCGACTTTTGGAGTTGGGTTGATCTTTATTCCTCCTGCAAAAATAAGCAGCAAAAGCTGGCGCGGGCCCTGAATCAAAAGTGCGCGCAGTTCTGTGGTCGCTGTATGCGTGTTCTAATGCTGGAAACCCTTTTGATATTCAGGCAGGCTTTCAGGCGTCTTAAGGTCTTGTGCAAGTAATGTGATGGCAGCACCTCGTAATTCCAGTCGTACTTTCTACCGCCGTGGTCCAGAGCATCGCTTTGGTGAAATCATCAATTTCGCCGACATCCGCAAACGTTATGACTTTCGTTCCATTGAAATAGGTCGCTGGGTAACACGAGACGAAAACGAACAGGCCGCAGCCCATTTCTACGATGCGTTGGGCGACCTGATGACAATTTTGAATGGACCTGAGGCACTTATCTCGCTGCGTGGTACGCTGGCTTTTCAGTATGGTATCGGTGGGCGCCCGGGCGTGGCTGCCCATTACACACCGGCCACACGCTGTTTCTCGCTGGCGAAGAATGCAGGCCCCGGCAGTATCGCGCATGAATGGTTCCATGCACTCGATCACTATCTGGCTGACAAATGCTTCGATGATGCACCCAAAGGCATGTTTGCCTCGAAGGCTTGGTTGCATGACGCGATTCCCGTTCCGCACCCATTGAATGATTGCCTGTTTGCCTGCTTCAAGGCAATCATGCTGGACCCCCGAGTTCGACAGTTATCCACTGAAAATCGTCTCTTTTACACGCCTCAGGCCAGTATTCATGCGGGTTTCCGCTTTTTAGACGCCTAAAACCCT
>NZ_JBEPQA010000022.1:0-66045 GCF_040547585.1 Marinobacterium sp. MBR-111 | reverse complement strand
AAAGCAGAGAATGCCCAGATTTTCTGGGGTGACGAGACGGGTATCAAAAACAATACCCAGCACGGTCGGAGCTATGCACCAAAGGGACAAACACCGGTGCAGCCTCTGCCGGCCAAACGTGTATCGCTCAACATGATCTCGGCGATCACCAACCAGGGCACTGTACGATTCATGCTCTATGAGTCGACCATGACCGCCAAGGTCCTGAAGAAATTTCTGCGCGCGCTGATCGAATCGACGCCCGGCAAGGTCTTTCTGATCCTGGATAACTTGCGGGTACACCATGCCAAGGTCGTCAAACGCTGGTTGGAGCGCAAGACAGTCAAACGCTATCTGGAAGTATTCTTCCTGCCAGCCTACTCCCCGGAGTTGAATCCGGATGAATACCTCAACTGTGACCTGAAAGGCATGGTGCATAGTGGGCCTGCTACTCGCTCTGTCGACGATCTGAAGAAGCGCACGCGATCATGCATGCTGACGCTTCAACGCCGTCCTGAACGAGTGAAAAAATACTTTGATGCAGAGCATATCGCCTATGCTGCATAGTCGACATAAATTTCCGCCGGGTTAATAAATGCATTTCAGGATTTGCCACGATAACCCAGAACCCTGCTGCAAGTGCCTCGCTGTATGAAGGACTGCTGGGGTTGCCGCTGGAGAAGATTGACGATTATCGCTTCATGGATAAATTCCCCGGGGCGAACCATTTTGGTGTCTGGCCGCTTGCTATGGCCGCTCAGTCCTGTTTTGGACAGGATGAATGGCCCGAAGGGGTTCCTGTGCCGACCGCCACTGTGGAATTTGAACTGGCGGATGCGGCATCTGTCGAGGCGGCGGTGGACGAGTTGAAAGCGAAAGGGCAAGCATTCGTTCATACCGCCCGTACTGAAGCCTGGGGGCAGACCGTTGCCCGGTTCATGAGCCCCGAGGGAGTATTGGTGGGGTTGAGTTATGCGCCGTGGCTCCACGAGTGAACGCCTGACCATCGCTTCAGTCCGACTACGGCCATCAACCCAGATTGACGACCAACAGGTCAGCTTTAACCGTGTTTAACCAGCTTGGGTACGGCATCTGTCACAAGCTTAGCAGCTTAGGGTCATGGTGGCCGTTGACCCTTTAACGGTACAATGAGACTTTTTACCGACCAATACCGGCAGGCGCTATTTGAAAATCCCCGCACGTTTACAACCTCTCTTCAATGATGGTCTGATCGATGAAGTCATCAGCCGCCTCATGAGCGGCAAAGAGGCCGACATCTACATTGTTCGGTGTGGCGATACCATTCGCTGTGCCAAGGTCTACAAGGATGCGGTCAAGCGCAGCTTTAAAAAGGCGGCGCAGTATCAGGAAGGGCGCAAGGTGCGCAGCGGACGACAGGCGCGCGCTATGGAGAAGCGTTCAAACTATGGGCGCAAGCAGCAGGAAGAGGTCTGGCAGAACGCCGAAATCAACGCGCTCTCGACACTGGCAAGAGCCGGTGTACGGGTACCTGAAACCTATGGTTGCTTTGATGGCGTGCTGTTGATGGAGCTGGTTACGGACGATGCCGGCGATGTCGCACCGCGACTGGCGGATGTATCGATGTCAGAAGAGCAGGCCATTGAAGATCATGCCCTGATGATGCATTACATCACGCTCATGCTGTGTGAGGGTATAGTGCACGGTGACCTGTCCGAGTTCAACGTGTTGGTGGATGATTACGGCCCGGTCATCATCGACCTGCCGCAGGCAGTCAATGCCGCTTCCAACAACAGCGCTCAGGCCATGTTCGCCCGCGACGTGAATAATATGCGCCGTTATTACGGCCAGTACGCGCCGGATTTGCTGAATACACAGTACGCGAACGAAATCTGGGCGCTGTTTGAGGAGGGTGAGTTGACCCCGGATTCTGAACTGAGCGGTGAGTTTGAGGATGAGGGTGACGACTCCGATGTGGATGCCGTGCTGGAAGAGATAAAAGCGGTGCTGCAGGAAGACCAGCAGCGCCGTGAGCGTTTGCGTGAGGCGGCTGAGTCATCAGATCAGTAGCGCGTGCCGAGTGCCTGTGAACCCCACGCGTGTTGCCTCCCGTTTCCCCCGTTTCCGAATTTTCTGCTAGCTTGCCATGTGAAAGGCGCTGAACCTTTCGGTCCTGGCATGCTGTTCAGGGCCCAGGCGTCTCCCTGAAACTGGCAACAGCAGGAGATGAAAATGAATAAGGACGCGAAACGCGCTGTTCTATACCGCATGAAGACGCCCGAGCATCAGTGTCCCTTCGGGCGGAAGACCCTGCATACCTTGCGGCAGGCCGGATTCGATGTTGAAGACCATCATTTGAATTCGCGTGAAGAAACCGATGCCTTCAAGGCCGAACATGATGTGGATACCACGCCGCAGACGTTTATTAACGGTGAGCGCATTGGCGGTTATGAAGAGGTGCGCGAGTATGTGGGCAAGCCACTGCCAGACCCTGATGCCACCAGCTATCGCCCGGTGGCTGCACTGTTCGCGATGACCGCTCTGACCGCATTGGCCCTGAATATCGGGGTGAATGGCAGCCTGATGTCGGTGCAAACGGTCGAGTGGTTTATTGCGCTTTCGATGGTGGCTCTGGCATTGCTGAAGCTGCAGGATGTCGAGAGCTTTTCCACCATGTTTCTCAACTACGACCTGCTCGCGCGACGCTGGGTACCCTATGGGTATATTTATCCTTACGCCGAGGGCCTGGCCGGTGTGCTGATGGTAGGGGGTCTGCTGAACTGGGTGTCGATCCCGATTGCGCTTTTCATCGGTACCGTGGGTGCGATGTCGGTGTTCAAGGCCGTTTACATTGATAAGCGTGAGCTCAAATGCGCCTGTGTCGGTGGTGCGAACAGTGTTCCTCTGGGCTTTGTGTCGCTAACGGAAAACCTGATGATGATCGCCATGGCGCTGTGGATGTGGTTCGCCCACGGCTCGTTTTAGCGGGCGATTCGCAAACGGTATTGTCCGCTTTATAATGGCCAGCACATATCAAACAGATGTGGGGACGACCCCACCTCTCTGCATTCCATTGGGGACGGCCCTACGCAAGAGAGGTGTTGTATGAGCTGGTTGATTCTGTGTCTGGCAGGCGTGCTGGAAATTAGCTGGGCCATCGGCCTTAAATATACCGAGGGCTTTACTCGGTTCTGGCCCAGTGTGGCGACGGTTGTCTCACTGCTGGTGAGTTTTGCGCTGCTCGGCATTGCCATGCGCTCCCTCCCGGTAGGGACTGCCTATGCGGTGTGGGTCGGTATCGGGGCTGTCGGTACAGCCTTGATGGGCATGCTGCTGTTTGGCGATTCCACCGAGCCGCTCAGGCTGGTCAGCCTTGGACTGATCTGTTCCGGTATTGTGGGGCTGAAGCTGGCACATGGCTGAGTCTTACTGCTAAGAGAATCTATGGACAGCATCATGTATCAATGGAGTGTACAGTGTGGCAAAGGGGAAATGTCTGTGCTGCCGGACGGCTGTCGCGACTTGATTGCCATCAGTTCTCATGGAAGGCCTGTGAGTTTTGTCTGCACAGGGCTGGATGCCACCCCCAGACATGTGGTTTGTGAGGGCGAGACTCGGTTTGTGGGGATACGTTTGGCGCCAGGGGTTTCATTTCCCTGGGAGCGCACTGAGGCGAGTGTAAAGTATCGTGACCAGCCGTTGTTTGATGCTGTCGCCAGGCTGGACCATGAGGCAGAGCCGGCCGATATGCAGCAGTGCCTTTTGGGGGTAATGGAATACGCGCAACTGCCACCACAGTGGCTGGCAGATTGCCTGCAGGAGTTGAATGAGGGACGATCCATTAGCCATCACCGCAGCGAACGCAGTATCCGTCGCGGGGTTCTGGATCTTACCGGTGCATCACCTCGCTTCTGGAAAGGGCTTGGTCGAGTAAGGCGTGCTGGCCTTGCGATTGTGCAGTCGGACCTGCCATTGGCAGACATTGCTTTGGCTCATGGTTACGCTGATCAGGCACATATGTGCCGGGACGTGCGTCGCTGGCTCGGAATCACTCCGGCCAGACTGCGTCAGCAGCCAGGGGCCGAATGGATCGGCCTGGCGTCACCGGATGCGTTTTCAATTATTTCTAATCATCGAGAATGAAACGCTGAAAGGATTCATCTGGCGCAATTGGATGGTAGCAATAGATCATGGTTCCGGCCGGATCCTTGAGGCCAAAACCGCGATCTCCCCATGGGTGGTCTTCAAGTGGTATCTCAACGGGTAGTCCTGCGGTTCGGTGCAGACGTTCATGGACGCTGTCAGCGTCAGAAACCCTCAGATTAAGGCACACACCACCGGTAAACGTGGTCATGCCGTCCTGCGGTAGCATAATACAGAGTTCAACATCAGAGTCGGTTGTGCCAAGACGCAGTACCACATACCAGCCACAGTCAAAGACCGGACGTGCGTTAAAATGCGTTTCGTAAAAGTGGCGAGTCTCTTCCAGGGCAGGCGTTACGAGAGTCATGCTGGCTGATCGAATATCCATATCTGTACCTGTATAAATTAAAATGATGCGGTGTGTGCCGAATGCTGCACACAAAAATAGGACAAGGGCTTTGTCCCGTATTGAATATATTGGCCAAATCGGCGCAGCACACAGTTGCACGGTAGGCTAGCTGACGAGGAGCAAGTGTGAGCGTGAACTGGAGCGTGAGTGAGGGTCGGAATCCTTATGTGGCGGAAGAGTCGGTGGTCGGGTTGGTGTTTCACGCCGCCGAATCCACGGAAGTCGACGATGCGGCCGTGAAGGATGTTGTTGAAGCGGCACTTGAGCGGGCGGTAGCGTGTCTCGATGCGAACGTCAAAAACGAGTCGCTTTATTTCATGGTGGAGTGGGCGCCTTCATGTTCCGTTTTGCGGCTGGCGGTTACGGATGCGGGTAAGGTACAGGACTCGCCAGAGGTGGTCGTCTGTCAATTTCCGGCGTTGAATACGGTGCTGCAACAGGCGGAAGATGGGCCGGCAAGGCTTGAAGCCTTTTCTGACAAGGTCAGTTTCTGGGCCAAAGACTATCTTTCGACCAGTACCGAATTCATGAACTATTCGCTGGTTGCACTGTACGCCACAACGGTACGGGCAGAGGCGGTTTTGCTCTAGACGCCATCGGCGCTCACGCAGATAAATATGGACAACAGGCACACCGAAGGGGAATCCCATGCAACCACTCCCGCTTGCACGACTGCTGGATCGGGTGGAGCAGATTGCGTTTGAGGCCGGCGAGGCGATCATGCAGGTCTACGCCGGTGAGTTTGATGTGACTCAAAAGCAGGATGAGTCGCCGGTGACGGCGGCTGATATGGCAGCCAATGATGTGATTCTGCACTGCCTGGCACAGCTGAAACCGGCCATGCCGGTGCTGAGTGAGGAGTCGGTTGATGCTTTTTCCGGCCCCGACTGTGCAGGTCGTTACTGGCTGGTGGATCCGCTGGATGGCACCAAGGAGTTCATCAAGCGCAATGACGAGTTCAGCGTCAATATCGCGCTGATCGAACAGGGCCAGCCGGTGTTGGGTGTGGTACACGCCCCGGCGTTGGGTCTGACCTGGCTGGCAGCGGAGGGTGTGGGTGCCTTCAAGCTGGATTCGGTGGGGGTACGGCAGCCGATACAGGTGGCCGAACATCAGCCCGGAACGCTCTGGCGAGTGCTGGGCAGCCGTTCTCATCTGGGGCCGAAAACGCTGGCCTGGATGGAAGCGCTGGGTGACTTTACGCTGACCCGCATGGGCTGTTCGATCAAGCTGTGCATGGTGGCCGAAGGGGCCGCTGATCTGTATCCGCGGCTGGGGCCGACCTCGCTGTGGGATACGGCGGCGGCTCACGCAATCGTGAATGCCGCCGGTGGCAGCATCAAGACCCCAGAGGGTGAAGTGGTCAGCTATGCCGATCCGGGCAGGACACTGAACTCCTGGTTTGTGGTCTATGGTGGCTCACAGCCCTGAACAAAAAGCCCGCAGATGCGGGCTTGTTCGAACCAGGATAGGTGCAGGCGTCAGCTCTTTTCCGGCAGGGTGACGTTCAGCTCCAGGATGGAGCAGTCTTCATCCAGATTGACCTGTACGTCCTGCGGCGATACATCCACATACTTGGCAATCACGGCCAGAATTTCCTGCTGCATCTGTGGCAAGTAGTCAGGCTGGCTGCGCTGCGAGCGTTCGTATGCGACCAGTACCTGCAGCCGCTCTTTGGCAACGCTGGCCGAAGACTGCTTCTTTTGTCGAAAATAACTCAGAATACCCATCAGCCCTTCCGTCCAAATACCCGGCTCAGGAAGCCTTTACGCTGTACATCGAGGAAGCGGTGCTCCCGGTCCTCGCCGAGGAAGCGTGCAATTGCATCGTCATAGGCCTGTCCGGCATCACTATCGTCGTCCATGATAACCGGAACGCCCTGGTTGGATGCCTTGAGCACGGCTTCTGATTCTGGAATAACACCCAGCAGCGGGATCGCCAGAATGTCTTTCACGTCTTCAACGCTGAGCATTTCACCCGCCATAACCCGCCCCGGGTTGTAGCGAGTCAGCAGCAAGTGCTCTTTTACACTGCCACCCTGTTCGGCCTTGCGGGACTTGCTCTGCAGTACACCCAGAATGCGGTCGGAGTCACGTACCGAGCTGACTTCGGGGTTGGTGACGACAACAGCGGTATCGGCGAAATAGAGTGCTAGTTGGGCACCTTTTTCGATACCGGCAGGCGAGTCGCAGACGATGTAGTCAAAGGTTTTGGCCAGTTCGTTCAATACCGTTTCCACGCCTTCAACGCTGAGCGCGTCCTTGTCACGGGTTTGTGAAGCGGGCAGGATGAACAGATTGTCGGTGCGCTTGTCCTTGATCAGAGCCTGATTGAGGGTGGCTTCCTGATTGATCACGTTGACAAAGTCGTAGACCACGCGGCGCTCGCATCCCATGATCAGGTCGAGGTTGCGAAGACCCACGTCAAAGTCGATCAGAACGGTTTTGAATCCGCGCAGGGCAAGGCCGGTACCGATAGCGGCACTGCTGGTGGTCTTGCCAACGCCTCCCTTGCCTGAGGTGACTACGATGATTTCAGCCATGCGTGTGTGTCCGTGTAAATGGATCGATGTTAATTAAAGTGCGACTGTATCCAGTCGTGAACCGCTGAGCAATGCCTGAGCAGGTTTCTGCCAATGCTCGGTTTGCAGATCTTCGCTGGTCTTGAAATAGCCGGCGATGGAGATCAGCTCGGCCTCAAGGCTCTGGCAGAAAATACGTGCGTCTTCGTCACCACTGACCCCCGCCATGGCTCGACCCCGAAGCGGGCCGTAGACATGAATATGGCCATCCGCCATCACCTCGGCACCGGCACCCACCGATGAAAGAATCACCAGATCACTGCCACGAGCATAGATCTGCTGGCCGGAACGTACCGGGGTGGTCACGATTTTGGCGGCGCGGGGCGGAGCAGGTTCTGGTGCCGTTTCAGCTTCTGCGGCGGGCTGTCTGGGCGATGGTTCATTGGCTGGCTCCGGTGCCGGCTCCGCCACCCGGCGCTGCAGGCTGAAGTCAGCCAGTTGCAGCTGCGCACAGAGTTCGGTGGCGCTGCCTGGTTCGGCCTTGATTCCTACCGGCATGAGTGTCTGTTCGCGGCACAGCTCGATCAATGTCTGTACCTCAGCTGCACCGGGCAGCTGTGGTAGCTGCTGAAGATTCAGTACTACCGGCATACCGTTGAACAGCATCGGGACGCGTGCAGCGTGGGCTGCCAGCTGGGGAGCCAGCAGAGCCGGGTCTGATTCAAGCAGGATCAGTTCGTTCAGGGCCGCACGGGTACTCTTGAATTGGAAACCGGTGCTGGCGGTAGATTTGGATTCAGCTTGGGCCATAGTCTGTAACGCTTCACTTTCGCTGGTTGCGCTGGGGTGTCAATGTGGTCTCAAAGGCGCTAACAATACCATGGAGCGCGGGGTGGCTGACAGGGGGCAAATGGCGACGGCGGTTTTTTGATCTCGGTCAATGGTGTAATATGCGCCATCACTTCTAAACAGGAATCGATGTCACGATGAAAGCCGTCCGCTGGATTCTGGGCCTGATTGTTATGGCTCTGCATTTTCTGACTTTGCCACGTCGTGGCAAGCGCACCCCGCAGCACCAGCAGCAGGTTGAAGAAGCGCTGGGCAGCCATTCTCTGTATCAGCTGCCAACCTGCCCGTTTTGCGTCAAGGTGCGCCGTGCCATGCGTCGCCTGAACCTGCCGATCGAGCTTCGTGACGTACGCGCCGACGGTCGTCACCGCCAGGACTTGATCAATGGCGGCGGTAAAATGAAAGTGCCTTGCCTGCGCATTGATCATGAAGATGGCCACAGTGAATGGATGTACGAGTCTGACGAAATTGTCGCTTACCTGCAGCGTCGTTTTCCGCTGGAGCCCTGAATTCTCAGGGCTTTTCAATAAAGTTATAAAAAACTTATTTTTTATTCCATCGATTCTGGCTATAGTTGTGGGCAGAGATTGGCCTGATTGAGGAGCCCCGCGATGGATTACCTGCCGCTGTTTTTTGACCTGCGCGAGCGTGACGTGCTGCTGATTGGCGGTGGTGATGTGGCCTTGCGCAAGGCGCGCCTTCTGGTACGCGCCGGAGCCCGCATTACGTTGGTGTCGCACCGTGTCCTGCCAGAGCTGGAATCGTTGCTGGAGCTCAATCGGGGGCTGGTGATTATCGGCGAATACCATCCTGAGCTGCTGGACGGCAAGGTGCTGGTGCTGGCAGCTACCGATGATGATCAGCTTAATGAACGTGTGCATTACGATGCTGTAGCTCAGAACGTGCCGGTCAACGTTGTCGACAGTCCTGCGCTCTGCACCTTCGTGTTTCCGGCCATCGTTGACCGTTCACCCATCGTGATCGGCATCAGCTCCGGTGGTCAATCGCCCGTGCTGGCACGGCTGCTGCGCGCCAAGCTCGAAACCTGGATACCTACCGGCTACAGCCGTCTGGGTCAGCTGGTAGGGCGTTTTCGTGACAAGGTGAAGGCACGCTTTGGCAGTGTAAATGAACGCCGAGTCTTTTGGGAATCGGTGCTGCAGGGACAGGTGGCAGAGCGGGTATTTGCCGGTCAGGATAGCGCTGCCGAAGCATTGCTTGAACAGCAGATCGAGCAGGGGAATGCTCAGCACCAGGTAGGAGAAGTGTATCTGGTGGGGGCCGGCCCCGGCGATCCTGAGTTGCTGACTTTCAAGGCGTTGCGGCTGATGCAGCAGGCGGATGTGGTGCTGTATGACCGTTTGGTCTCGCCTGACGTGCTGGACTTGTGTCGCCGTGATGCCGATCTGGTATTTGTCGGCAAGCAGCGGGACAACCATGCAGTACCTCAGGAAGGAATTAACCAGCTGCTGATTGACCATGCCCGTGCCGGTAAGCGGGTGGTGCGTCTGAAAGGCGGTGATCCGTTCATTTTCGGTCGCGGTGGTGAAGAGCTGGAGCGGTTGAAACAGGAGGGCATTCCCTTTCAGGTAGTGCCCGGCATTACCGCCGCCAGCGCTTGTTCAACCTATGCCGGTATTCCGCTGACCCATCGTGACTATGCTCAGTCGGTCAAGTTCGTCACCGGCCAGCTGAAAAATCGCACCTCTGAGCTGGATTTTGCCGAACTGGTGCATCCCAATCAAACCATCGTGTTCTATATGGGGCTGCATACGCTTGATAAGCTGTGCGATGGCCTGGTCCGCCATGGCAAGTCTGTTGATACACCGGTTGCGATTGTGTCCAGAGGCACAGCGCAGGACCAGCGTGTTCTTACCGGAACGCTGAACACCATTGTGTCACAGCAGGCTGCGGCGCAGCTGCCGGCACCCTCGTTGGTGATAGTTGGCGAAGTGGTGGCATTACAGCCGCAGCTGTCCTGGTTTGGTGCGGCGGAAGCCGAGAACCGCATTTGAGCGGTTCTCGCCGGACTGACATCAGCTGTGCAGCATCTGACCGACCAGATAGCTGCCAGCAAATCCCACACTGTATGCGATCAGAATCAACCCCGAATAACGCATGAAGCTGATAAAGGTGATCGCTTCCACCTTGCTCATGGCCACGATTCCAGCTGCCGAGCCGATTACCAGCAATGAGCCGCCCACGCCCACCGCGTAGGTCAGCGTCAGCCAGCTGGCAGTACTCATGGCGATTTCAGACTTAAGCAATGCGGCGGTCAGCGGCACGTTGTCCACCAGTGAGGACAGTAGTCCCATGACGTAGTTGGCCGCTGTAGTCGGCATCACCTCGTACACCCGCACCAGCGAATCCAGCACACCGATCTCTTTCATCATGCCGACCAACAGCAGAATGCCGAGGAAGAACAGCAGGGTATCGAATTCGATGACACGGATGTAGTCGAGCAGACTCTCACGCTCGTCTTCCTCATAGCAGAGGCGACCCACCAGAAACATGATCGACAGGCCGAACAGGAAGGTCAGCAGCGGTGGTACCCCCGCGATCACGTTGAGGATAATGGTAGAAAAAATGGTGAGCAGAAAGATCATGGCGATCATCTTGCCCACCCGGTCATCACGGCGTGGAGAGGGAATGATTTCGACTTCGCCCTTAAGCTTGAGTGACAGCAACGTGGCCAGCAGCAGTACGCTGGTCAGTGCCGGCAAGCTGAGCCAGAGCAGGTCGTCAATTTCCACCTTGTGCTGCATGAAGATCATCAGTGTGGTGACATCGCCGGTGATCAGGGCAACACCGCCCGAGTTGACCGCAAATACCACCAGTACAGCGAAGCGAACTGTTTTCTTTACCTCCATTCGCAGCGACAGTACCAGTGCAATCGAGATCAATGTGGCGGTGATATTGTCCGACAGGGACGAGAAGAAGAAGGCAAAACCGGCTACCAGAAACATCAGCTTGCGTTCGCTGAGTCGGCGCGGCAACACCTTGTAGATCAGGGTTTCGATCAAGCCTTGATGGTTGAGAAAGGCCACAAAGGTCATGGCGGCCATCAGGAACAGCCAGAGGCTGGCGATTTCAAGAATATTTTCATTCAGCTGCTCCTGCACCATGGCCGCATCGGCACCGTGTTGAGGAAACAGAAACAGTAGTATCCAGGCAAGTGTGCCGAGGAAAAGTGTGGTTTTCGCCTTGTTGATGTGCACCACATCTTCGAGCACGATCAGCAGGAAGGCGATACCTGCCATCGTGATTAATAGTGTTTGCATCGGTCTGACCGAGCCCCCAGAATTGTTAGAAAGCGGAATTCTACGCCTCTGTCCGTTTCGGCAACAGGGGCAATAAGCCGCAGCAGGCGAATTTGGTTCGGAAGTACAGGTGCAAGAGAATCAGGAAAAGGATGGCTGGTGGGTCTATATGCTGCGGTGTGCCGATGGCAGCCTATATACGGGCGTGACCACAGACCCGCAACGGCGGCTGGCACAACATAATGGCGAGCGTGCTGGTGGTGCCCGCTATACCCGTTGTCGGCGCCCGGTGGTACTGGTCTGGCAGGAATCGGGGCACGACCGCAGCAGTGCCCACAGACGGGAGGCGGCACTCAAGCGCCTGCCCCGTAATCGAAAGCTGGCGCTGGTGAATACCTGATCAGAACTCTACACGCACGCTCTGGGCGCAGTTGCGAGCTTTCTCGCGGGCTTCTTCAACGTTTTCACCGCGGGCCAGTGCAACCCCCATGCGGCGGCGGCCATGAATCTCTGGCTTGCCGAAGAGGCGCAGGTCGGTATCCGGTGCAGCCAATGCCGCCTGCAGATGGCCGAAACTGGTCTGAGTGGATTCTCCCTGTGGCAGGATGACGGCTGAAGCCGATGGGCCATGCTGGCGGATCACCGGAATCGGCAAGCCAAGTATGGCGCGGGCATGCAGCGCAAACTCGGACAGGTCCTGCGAAATCAGTGTCACCATGCCGGTATCATGCGGACGCGGCGAAACTTCACTGAACAACACCTCGTCACCGCGGATGAACAGCTCCACCCCGAACAGACCATGTCCACCCAGTGCTCCGGTTACTTGCTCGGCAACCGTCTGTGCGGCTTTCAGTGCAGAATCTGTCATTGCCTGTGGCTGCCAGGATTCGCGATAGTCACCATCCACCTGAATATGGCCAATCGGCTCGCAGAAACTGGTGCCGCCGATATGACGTACCGTCAGCAGAGTGATTTCATAATCGAACTCGACAAAGCCTTCCACAATGACACGACCACCGCCGGCGCGACCGCCTTCCTGGGCGTAGTGCCAGGCGGCCTCGATCTGATCCGTTTCACGCAGGGTGCTCTGGCCCTTGCCGGATGAACTCATGATCGGTTTGACCACGCAGGGCAGACCGATTTCCGTTACCGCCTGGCGGAACTCTTCCAGTGTGCCGGCAAATCGATAGGGAGAAGTGGCAAGGCCAAGTTCTTCTGCAGCAAGGCGGCGAATGCCTTCGCGGTTCATGGTGAGCTGAGTAGCGCGGGCGGTCGGGATGACAGTGAACCCTTCCTGCTCCAGTTCGGCCAGAGTGTCGGTGGCGATGGCCTCGATTTCGGGCACGATCAGGTGAGGCTTTTCCTGCTCGATGACAGCACGGAGAGCAGCGCCGTCCAGCATGGAGATGACATGCGAGCGGTGAGCGACCTGCATCGCGGGCGCGTTGGCATAACGGTCTACCACAATCACTTCAACCCCGAGGCGCTGCAGTTCGATCACGACTTCCTTGCCCAGTTCACCACCACCGCACATCAATACGCGGGTGGCCGTGGCGGAAAGAGGGGTCCCCAGAGTGGTCATGACATACTCCTGAATGAAAAAGTTTCACGCATTATAGAGCCGGGCAGACTTGTTAGGCCACCGGATTGACTATACTGGGAGGAAAGTTGGTTGCTGTGTCTCGTTATCACCATGCCCGCTGGGTATGGCCATCAGCCGGAATCTTTTCCGGCCCTGTGAGGCTGCCTCCGTTGCGGAGGCAGCCTTTCTTTTTCTACAGGCTATCAGTTGGCGCGAGCGGCGCGGCGTGATGGCTTGTTGCTGTTACTGGTGCTGCTGTTACTGCTGCGTGAGCGGCGCGGAGCAGATGCATCGGTCCAGGGGCGCAAGTCCAGTTTCTGGCCACACACGCGTGCACGCTTGAGCTTCTGAATTTGCTCACTGCTCAGGTTGGCCGGCAGGTCGATGCAGCTGAACTCATCAGCGATGTTGATACGACCGATCAGGCGGCTTTCCAGGTTGGCTTCATTGGCAACGGCACCCACAATATTGCCCGGCTTGACGCCGTGCAGGTGACCAACGCCGATCCAGTAGCGCTCCATGCCTTCGGCAACAGGATCGTTACGACCCGGTTTGCCTCGGCCACGTTCAGGGCGTTCGCCACGCTCAGGGCGCTCACGTACTGGCCGGTTGGGATCGGGTTCGTTTTCGTTCATCCACAACGGCTTGTCACTATGCATCAGCGCCAGTGTTGCGGCCAGCATCTGCTCGTGAGTCAGTTCGGAATTCTGCTGCAGGGAATCGATCACCGGCTGGTACTGGCTGAGGTCGGCCGATTCGGCGGCGGCCAGAATCTTCTTCTGCAGACGTTCGGCGCGCAGCGCATTGATCTCCTTGGCGCTCGGCATCTGCAACGTTTCCAGCGGCTGGCGCGTAGTACGCTCCAGCTGCTTGAGCAGACGCTGCTCGCGCGGTGCAACGAACAGAATGGCATCGCCGTTGCGCCCGGCACGACCGGTACGGCCGATACGGTGGATATAGGACTCGTTATCGTACGGAATGTCGTAGTTGATAACGTGGCTGATGCGCTCAACGTCCAGGCCACGGGCAACCACGTCAGTAGCTATCACTACATCCAGCTCGCCTTTTTTCAGCTTGCTGACGATGCGTTCACGCTGAACCTGAGCGATATCGCCGTGCAGTGCAGCCGCCGGGAAACCTGCACGGGTCAGTTCATCCGCCAGGCTTTCGGTTGAGGTTTTGGTGCGTACGAACACCAGAGCGGCTTCATGCTCATGCATTTCAAGTACGCGGGTCAGGGCCTGAGTCTTGCTCATGCCGCGAACCGTCCACACGCGCTGGCGAATGGTGCTGGCCGTTGCCGTCTGTGACTGGATTTTGATTACGGCCGGGTTGTTCAGGTAGTTTTCCGCGATGTTGCGGATCGCTTGCGGCATGGTGGCCGAGAACAACGCGATTTGACGCTGTGCCGGTGTGTGCTGCAGTACCCACTCCACATCGTCGATGAAGCCCATGCGGAGCATTTCGTCAGCTTCGTCGAGAACCAGTGCCTGCAGCTTGTCCAGCTGCAGCGTGCCGCGACGGATATGGTCCATCACGCGCCCCGGGGTGCCGATGATGATCTGGGCGCCACGGCGCAGGCCACGGATCTGGGTGTCGTAACCCTGTCCACCGTAGATCGACAGGGTACGCAGCCCAGGCAGATGGTGGGCGTATTTCTCACAGGCAGTCGCAACCTGCAGAGCCAGCTCACGGGTCGGTGCCAGAATCAGAACCTGAGGGTGAGTGGCGGCTGCGTCAATACGCTGCAGCAGCGGCAATGCAAATGCGGCGGTCTTGCCGGTACCGGTCTGAGCCATGCCAAGCAGGTCCCGTCCCTCCAGCAGCGGCGGGATACTCCTGGCCTGAATCGGCGAAGGGGTTTCGTAGCCAACGTCAGTCAGAGCGTTGAGAATAGGAGCGGACAGTCCCAAATCGCCAAAGCTGGCGGGGCTGGTTTCAGTGTTGGACATGCTGTGAGTATTACCTGGGTCATAGAAGAGGAGGAAAGCCGCGGGAGTGTGTTGCTCAGGTGCCGCCTTCCTGAAATAAGGTCATAATTGTACGCACTTCGGCGGCAGGAGTCCACCGCCTCAGCGTGTGGACTCACTGAAATGGTTATAGATGCTGATCAGTTCGTCTTCGCTGAAACGCACGATCACCAGCTGTTGGCCGGGGTGAATCACATCAGGGTTCTGTCCCAGCAGTCCCTGCTGGTGGTTGTAGACCCAGGTCTGCTCAACCTTGTCGTGCAGCAACCGCCCCAGCCATGAACTGCTGCGGTCTTCCTGCAGCGTGTCCGCATCTTCAGGAATGGCAACACTCAGGACGCGAGAACGGTCATTGACGCGAATGCCGCGGGCAAAGGTTTCGATCAGTCCCTGGCGCATGATTCCCCACAGGCCATGTCGGTCGGCGGGCTGAACAGCGTGGATATAGAACACCTCGTTGGCCGAACGGTCAGGGTCTTGCAGCAGCTCCTGCAGTCTCAGACGGTCAAGTGCCAGTTCAGGTGCAGGCTGGCTGGTGCTGCCTGCAGAACGCGCAGGCATATCCACGGCGAAGCTGCTGGCGTTGCCGTCCTGCTCCAACGTCTCTTGTTCGGCCTTGAGCGCCTCTCTGTGCGGAAGGCTAAGCAGCTGTTCGCCGGTAACAAAATGGCGTGCCTTGTCCATCTCGATCACGTCCGAGGATGCCTGGCGGGTCAGGCTATCAATATGAGCCTGTGCTTCCGAGCGGGTTTGTTCCGACACTTCAGGCGGCTGGTCAGGGCGTGGTGCGGGTGTGGAGGTGTCTGGCTGTAGAAACAGGTACACAGCCGTACTTAATATCACAATGATCAAGGCGATCATGAAGCGCTGCATCGGTCATACTCCTGCTGAGGCTTTATCTAACCATAGATGAGAAGCGGATTCGGTAAAAGCGTTCAATTTTGTTGCGGCTGCTGTCACAATTGGCAGCTGCAGGGCTGAAGTGCCCGGCTGTTGAGAGGAGGGTTCGTCATGCGATCTGATAACCACGATGAATTCATGCAGCAGATGCTGGCTGAGGGTGTCAGTCGACACCATTATGCCGATACCACGCGTGACCATGCTGCCGTTCGCCCCTTGCGTGTTGACCCGAACAAAAGCATTCGACGTCAGCTGGCTGAAGGTGCCCCCGAGGGGCTGACTTTGGCGCCGCTGGAATGGTTGCATCCGGCTGATCCGATCAGCTGGAAGCGTGATGGGGTACAGGAGGGTGTGTTTCGAAATCTGCGCCTTGGCCGTTACAGCACGGATGCCTGTTTGAATCTTCAGCACTGCACACTTGCCCAGGCGCGTGATGAAGTGGCGGGTTTTGTACGCCAGAGTGCTGAGCTGAATATTCGGTGTGTATTGATTCAACAGGGGCGTGCGCGGCGCTCGGATGAGCATGCCAATCAGTTAAAAACCTACCTTAATCAGTGGCTGCCTGAACTGGAGCAGGTCATGGCATTTCACTCGGCTCCGTCGCATCATGGCGGTACCGGCGCGGTGTATTTGATGCTGCGAAAAAGCGAGCAGGCACGGCAGGAAAACCGGGAAAAGCACCAGAAGCGACGTTGATCGGGTGCAGTCGATTGCATCGAGAGTCAAAAGTCGCTTTACTGAGTGACAAATCGAGATGATCAAGGAACTCGGAACATGGACTCGATGTTCGTTCAGCAGCTTAGACGCAGCCGCCATCTTGTGGTGCTGTTGCTGCTGCTCAACATGCTGACACTGGCGCTGCTGGCCGGTGGTGAATACGGGGCAGGAGTGGTTGCACTGCAAATTGTGCTGCTGATTGGTACCGCTGCACTGCTGTTTATGCTGCGCAATCGCAGTATGACGGCTGCGGTAACGTACGCTCAGGAGCCGGTGCTGGCACTTGATCCCAACACCGGTATCGCCACCGAAAACTGGTTCCGGCACATGCTGGCGCTGGAGTGTCGGCGTGCAGTGAGAGAGTTTGCCCCTCTGACCGTGATGCGCATCAGCCTGGGCGAGCACACAAAGCGTAAGCACCTGCTGGAGGTGATTCGGGTGTTGAGCGAAGAGCTGTCTCGACCGGGCGACCTGATCGGCTGGGAAACCAACTCAGACCTGGGGGCCGTGCTGCCCTGTACCAATGAGCATGCCGAGCAACTGACCGAGCGTTGCTACCGCTACATTCGGGAAAATTCGTCCAACCCTGACCTGCCGGTTTGGCTGGTAGCTCAGACCTATCAGCCAAGAGGCGATCTTAATCTCAGCAAGGTCAGCCAACATCTGGAACAGAAAATGCAGGAAGCCAGGCAGGATGCACCGGGGGTGTTCTATGCTGCCGAAGCGGCTACAGACCCCGCAACTCCCAGCATGACCTATACTGACGGATGAACTCACAGCCGCTGCTGGAGCGGCTGCAGCGTCAGCTGAAACAGTCGCGTCAACGATTGCTGGTCTGGGTGCAGGGTGAACAGGCATGGTGTCACCGCCAGCTTGAAACTGCATTGTCGGCCCTGTGCTCTGGTCAGGGTGTGCTGCTGGGACAGCCACTGACTGCGGCTGCTCATGCCATTCCCTCCCTAAAAGCCGCTGAGCTGCACCGTGTTCTGGGTACAACGCTCGACTTTGCCGTTGTTGATGCGTACGCCGGTTTCAATCCCAATGCCTTTGGCCAGCTGTGTGGCACTGTCCGAGGGGGCGGCGTGCTGTTGCTGCTTACACCCGCTGCCGATCAATGGCGCGGCTATGATGACCCTGAATATGCATCTCTGTGTGTGGAACCCCATACCCCTGCTGACATGAAAGGTCACTTTCTGCAGTACCTGTGCAGTATTCTTGAGGGCAGTGATCAGTTGCTGTGCTGGAGTGAAGCCGGAGCCACTTGGCCTCGGTTGCCTCAGACGGCAGATCCTGAGCCTGCAGAGCAGCCCTGTCTGAGTCTGGATCAGGCTGAAGCTGTAAAACGTGTGCTGGCGGTGGCTGAGCAGCGTCGTGCTGCACTGGTACTGATAGCCGACCGGGGTCGGGGCAAGAGTGCGGCTCTGGGAATAGCAGCTGCTCGTCTGTTGCAGCAGGGAAAGCGAGTAATACTGACAGCCCCTTCTCGTGCCGCGACAGGTGCCGTGTTTGAACGGGTGCAGGCGCTTGCGCCTGATTGTATGTCGCAGCTGCTGTTTGCCAGCCCTGACGATTTGTTGCATCAGCCAGTGCAGGCTGACTTGCTGCTGGTTGATGAAGCCGCCGCCATTCCAACCCCCGTATTGGTTGAACTGCTGAATTGTTGTCCGCGGATCGTATTCTCCACCACTCTGCATGGCTATGAGGGCAATGGCCAGGGTTTTGCTCTGCGTTTTCGGCATCACCTTGAGCTGCACCGGCCCAATACAGCAGAGTATCGACTTGAAACACCGATTCGCTGGGCCGGGCCTGACCCTCTGGAGCAGCTGAGTAATCGAATGCTGTTGCTGGATGTGGATACACAGCCCCTTCCATCTCCGGATCAATCACTGCTGCTGGAAACCATTGATCAGGCGCAATTGAGTCAAGACCCGGCACTGCTGCGTGATTTGTTCGCTCTGCTGCTGCTGGCTCACTACCGAACGACGCCGGGAGATCTGCGGATTCTGCTCGACAGCCCCAACCTTCAGATCCATGTCCTGATGCAGCAGGGACAGCCGCTGGCCTGTGTGCTGGTGGCAGAAGAGGGGGAGCTGCCGGATGCGCTGGCACAGACGGTGTGGGAGGGGCGGCGCCGGCCACGAGGCCATCTGTTGCCGCAAACCCTGATCGCGCAGGAGGGCTGGGGTGAGGTGGCCTCCTGGCGAGCCTGGCGTATTATGCGCATTGCTGTGCACCCTTTGTTGCAACAGCAGGGACTGGGGGCTCAGCTGCTGAATGAACTGGAATGTATGGCGGTCGCGGCCGGGGTTGACTATCTGGGTGCAAGTTTCGCGGCTTCAGAATCTTTGTTGGCCTTTTGGCATCACTGTGGCTATCGGCCGGTACGTCTGGGCGAGCAACGTGATCCGGTTGCCGGTACCCATGCACTGCTGGTGGTCCGGCCTGTCAGCGATCAGGTGAGGCAGTGGCTGCCCAGGGCGCAACACTGGTATGGTCAGAGTGTCCTGCGGCGGCTGCCGGGAGCGCTGCAGGATCTTGAACCTGAGCGCCTGACGTTGCTGTTGGACGGCCTCTGGCAACCGGATGCTGCCGACCTGGACACGCTGAAGCGCCTTAGGGGGTTTGCTCAGGATCAGAGAACGCTGGAGAGCAGCCTGCTGCCACTGAGCTGGCTGCTGGAGCAGACGTTGCCTCTATGGGGTCAGGCAGGCATTGGCTGTGATGATCAGCGTTTGTTGTGCGAACGTATTTTGCGCCAGCAGCCGGCAACGGCCGTTGCCGAACCCGCGGGCAAGCGCGCCCAGCTGCAGCGGTTGCGCAATCTGTGTGATCAACTGCTGGCGTTGTTGCCCTCGGCCTGACTCGGGCGCTCAAGCACCACCATTAGACCGGTCAGCTGCCGCTGATGTTCCAGCCGCAGCGGAAAGGTTGCGCAGTACTTCACGTGAAGCCCGGCAACAGCTGCAGCCGCTTCAATATGAGACTGGCTGTGGCGGAAGCGCCCCGATGATTGGAGACTGACCGCCTGATCATCTTCGGCCGCTTCAACGGTAAAGGCAAAGTGGCCACCCGCTCGCAGGGCTCTGGCGGCTGCCTGACAAACGGGGTGCAGGTCGCCGGTGTAGATCAGTACATCGGTGGCGGTAATCAGATCAACCGGGCCTGATTGTGCCAGCGCACTCTGTAGATCGTGGCATTCGAGCTGGTCATAGCACTTTTTGGCGGCAGCCAACTCAAGCATGCTGTGCGACAGGTCACAGCCATATAGCCGATGAATCGGCAGTACCGCTTTCAGGGCCTGTCCACACAGACCTGTGCCACACCCCAAGTCCAGCATCTCAAGATCTGCATTGTCGGGCTCAATCAGTTGTGTCAGCAGCTCGGCCAGCAGTTGGGGGGCGCGATATTCAAGCCGTTTTTGCAAACGATTTTCAAACTCTTCGGCGTGGGTATCGTACAGCGCCTGCACATAACCCTTTGGTGCTTCGGCAGAACAGTACCCGCCCGCTGCATTCAACATATGCTGTGCATGAGCGTTATCAGGTTGCTGCTTAACCACTTCTTCGTATAACTGAACAGCCACCTCAGGGTCGCTTTCTTCGGCAATGTAATCCGCCAGCTCCAACAGCCGTGTCGGTGAGCAATCCTGCTGGCGCAACTGCGCCAACAGCCTGTCACTTTGTTGGCACAGGCAAAGGTTCAAGGCCCATTCAGATTCGGCTTCTATACTGAAGTCAGGTGATACCAACAGGGTTTGCAGCAGATTCAGAGCTTCAGGGCTTTTATGCTGGTGGCGCAGCGCTACTGCAAGGGTCAGCCGGGCATCGGTGTAGTGCATAAGTTGAGGCTGAACTGTGAAAAGCTGCTCAATTGTCTGCCAGCGTCCAAGCTGTTCCAGCAGGGCGAGTCGGTTGAGCTGGAATGCCGATTCATCGGGCAGCAGGGTGATGGCGTGCTCTATTGCCCTGTACGCGTCTTCAGATCGGCCCCTTGCCTGCAATGCGAGTGAGAGATTGCTGAGAGCCTGAGCCTTAAAGCGCGCCTGTACGGGTAACTCGCTTGCACGTTGCAGTTCCCGGCAGGCGGCAATGGCATTGCCGGACTTGAGCTGAATCAGTCCCAGCAGGTGGCGAGCGTTGAAGTCGTCGGGCTTGTGAGCAAGGTGCTGCTGGCAGATGGAACGGGCAGCGGCAAAAGCTTGCTGGTTCATTAATGCCAAGGCTTCATTGAGGCTGGGGAGAGAGGACATTAGAAACTCGTCTACAGGGAATAAAAGGCACAGCGATACTATAAAAATGGGCAATAAAATCCAACACCGGTCCGGAAGGACTTCTGAAGACCAGAGGTAGCCATGAAAAAACTGACCTTGATACTGTCAGCCTGCCTGATATCTATGCCGACTATGGCAGACAAGCCTTCCTGGGCAGGACCTGATGGGAAACCTCAGAAGGAGTGGCCCGAGCGGGTACATCAACCTCAGCAACGTGATGAACGTCGCTCTGATGACCGAGTTGACGGTTTTTTACCCCTGTCCGAGCGTGAGCGGCGCTTGCTGCGCGACCAGGTGCTGGAAGAGCGCTATGGTGTTCGTTCTGAACCGGGCAGGATGAAGTCCTTGCCACCGGGTTTGCAGAAAAAACTTGCCCGCGGGGGCGAGCTGCCGCCGGGGTGGCGTGACAAGGTGCGTCAGGGTGAAGTGCTGGACTCGGATCTCTATCGCAGAGGCGAGCGTCTGCCGCGGCATTATCTTGAGCGGCTCGGATACGATTCTGAAGCGGCCGAGTTGATTCTGTTGGGCGACAGCGTGGTGCGCGTTGTTAAGGGCCGCGGTACGGTACTGGATGTTATTGACTTGACCGACAAGGCGCTGGAGATGCTGGGCCGATAAACGGCGCATTCAAACACAAAAAACCGCGCCTACCAAAAGCAAGCGCGGTTTTTTTGTGCCGAGTTCGGCAGGGTCAGCCGACTTTGCGCTGCTCGGTAGCCTGTTTCAGGGCTTCCTGTTGAGCGGCCAAAGCAGCCTTGGCATCAGCCTTGAACTGAGCCGCTTCCAGCTGGTGCTTGTTCAGCAGCTTGTAGAAGTCGGTCCGGTTGCGTTGGGCAATACGGGCAGCATGGGTGACATTGCCCTCCGTAATCTGCAGCACCTTGATCAGATAGCGTCGCTCAAAGTCAGCGCGCGCTTCATTGAACGAAGGAATGACACGCTCCTGATTGGTCAGTGCCTTGGATATCAACCCTTCGGGAATGATGGGGGAAGGGCTCAGGGCAACCACCTGCTCCATCACGTTTTCCAACTGACGGACGTTGCCTGGCCAAGCCGCTTGGGCAAGCAGATGAAGCGCACCGGGAGAGATGCCACGAACCTTGCGGTTGTGTTTATGAGCTGCCTGGGTAAGGAAATGACGAGCCAGCAGCGGGATGTCTTCGGGCCGCTCGCGCAGTGGCGGCAGTTCCAGGTTGACCACATTGAGACGGTAATAGAGATCCTCACGGAACTCTTGGCTCAGCATCGCGGCTTCGAGATCGCGGTGAGTCGCTGAGATGATACGTACGTCTACCGGCGTGCTCTGGGTCGAGCCAACCGGGCGGATGGTTCGATCCTGCAGTACGCGCAACAGTTTTACCTGCAGTGCTACCGGCATATCACCGATCTCATCCAGAAACAGGGTGCCGCCCTGTGCCGCACGGAACAAGCCTTCGTGTTGGTTAACCGCACCGGTGAACGCACCTTTGGTGTGGCCAAACAGTTCGGACTCCAGCAGTTGCTCGGGCAGAGCGCCACAATTGATGGCAATGAACGGTTGGTCCGCACGAGCGCTGGCCTGATGGATCGCACGGGCAACCAGCTCCTTGCCGCTCCCACTGGGGCCGGTTATCAGTACGCTTACATCAGAAGCCGCTACACGCTGAGCTTGATCCAGCAGCTGCTCCATACGTGCGCTGTGGCTGATGATACCCGCGCGCCAGCTTTGGTCACGGTGACGCTGAGACGTGTTAAGTGCCGCACGAACGGTATCAAGCAAATGGTCCTTGTCGATGGGTTTTGACAGGAAGCCGAATACGCCTTTCTGAGTTGCTTCCACAGCCTCAGGGATGGATCCGTGGGCGGTGATAATGATCACGGGCAAGTCTGGCTGCTCCTGCTGGATGCAGGAGAAGAGCATCAGGCCATCCATGCCATCCATCCGCAGATCGGTAAGAACCAGGTCAAAGCTGTGCTGGCGAATCATCTCCAGGGCTTCTTCGCCGCTTTCGGCACAGCTGATGTCGTAGCCCGACGCCTGCAGGCGCATTTCAAGCAGGCGCAGCAGGGCGGTATCGTCATCGACCAGCAGGATACGGGGGGTTGACGTCATCTGTCAGTGCTCCTCACGCTGTCGCGTTATTTGTCGTTCCAAATCCGTCAGGGCATCGACCTGACGCTTGAGTTTCTGATTGTCCAGCTCCAGTTGTTCAAGCTGTTGCAGGGTATTCAGCTGCTGTTGCAGTTGGCGCAAACGCAGCTGCAGAAACTGATCGGCACCGCAGTCAACCTCGACAGGTTGCAGCTGTAGTGCTGTGAGCATTTCCAGAGCCCGGGCTACATGCTGTGGAGACTGTCCGGGTGTGCTCAGTAACAGAGGGTAGAGAGTTTTTGGCTGTCTTGCTTCTGCGTCGATCAGTAGCTGTTGTTTGTCGTTAAGTGTAGACGAAGTATAACGATGTTCATATTTTAACCAACCAAGCAGCTGATCGTTATCAATATGGCATTTCTGCGCCATGTTTGAACTCGACTCGACGCCCGAGTCGGATGGCAGTGTTGGCAGGCAACCTGTCAGCAACAAAAGTGGAAGCAGCGCAGCTAAGGCTCGCGATAACATGGTTCAGGCATCCTCAGGCGGCAGCGTCAGGGTGAAGGCTACCCGTGCATTTTCATTTTCACTCAACACCAGCTTCGCTCCCAGCGCCCGGCTGGCCTGCTGTGCAATGCTCAGCCCAATACCTGAGCCTTTCAAGGGCCCGCGGCGACGATTTTTGCCCTGATAGAAGGGCTCGAACAGCATTGGAACATCCTCGTTCGGTATCAGAGGGCCGCTATTGGCAACTTTTAGTTCGAGTGCGTTGCCATTGCGACAGGCTGAAATCGATAAAGTGCCCTGTTGGTCTGAATAATGCACGGCATTTGAGATCAGATTGGACAGAACTCGCTGTAACATCTGGGCATCGGTGTGGCAGCTCTCGAACTCGAAACGGGTACTGACCTGCAGCTGCTTTTGCTCGATTTGCAGCTTGAAAGGCCTCATTATACGCTGCACCAGCGGTGGTATCACCACATTCTCCAGCTGGACCTGTCCCGGTTGCTGCAGGCGGTTATAGTCGAGCAGTTGCTCGATGAGTTCCTGTAGCGTCAGGCTGTTCTGTTGCAGCAGTTGGATGATTTCGTGCTGGTCGGCAGTAAGCGGCCCGGCCAGCTCTTCTGCCAACAGATCTGCGCCTTCTCGCAGCGTTGTCAGGGGAGTCTTGAGCTCATGTGACACATGCTGCAGGAATCGTACCTTGTCCTGCTCCAGTGATTCGAGATGTTGCGCCAGCCAGTTCAGCTGGGTGTTTACCTGTGCCAGTTCTTCAGGACCGCTGAGATCAGCCTGCGGTGTGCGTTCACCCTCGCCGATGTTGCGAATATGGCGAATCAGCTGTTGTACCGGGCGGTTGATTCGCCCGCTGAAAAACAGAATCAGGGCCGTGGACGTGGCAATAAGCAGTACGGCAAACCAGCCGGTACGAAGCTGCTCCTGTTGTACGCGCTGCTCCAGCAATTCAAGCCTGTCATTGAAGCCGGCATCACTCGCCCTGATCAGCTGCTGAGTTTCATGCATCAGCTGCTCCAGGCGGCCACTGGCAAAACGGGGTGGTTGTTCGAGTGTGGACAGCCCTCGCAGCTCAGTCAGCAACTGGTGCAGATCGGATCGTGGCAGGGTGGGAGCCGCAGAACTGTCAGCCAGATCCAGCAAGGCGGCATAATCATTCAGATTCTGTTCCAGCCGCTGGCGTACCTCGGCACGGTTGACGATATCGTACTGCCGTGCAGCGCGAATGATATCTTCGGTCAGAGTGCGTAGCTGTTCATTACGCTGGCTGCTTTCCAGCATTTCTCTCGCCAGCAGGCGTGCCTGCGCTGACTGTGTAACCAGCGCATTGCCTGACTGGTATACCAGCACCGCCAATGGTACCGCTGCCAGAAAGAAGGCGAGCAGAACCAGCTGCTTGAGAGAATGGGTATGCCAGGGCAAAGTGGTCATCCTTCCAGGATAGGCTTGTTGCAGATAGGCAACGTTAGAGATTAACGGAGTGCATTATAAAGCAGACAGATATGAACCTTGGGTGAACGAAGGCAGACTCACTCGGACACGGTAGGCGTGGGCAGCCTCCGAGTGAGCCGTGTATGGAAGGTCATTTATTCGAGCCTGAATCCTACCCGAATGACAACCTGGTAGTGGGCTATTTTGCCGTCTGCGATATGCCCGCGCACCTCTTTTACCTCATACCAGTTGAGGTGACCTATGGTCTCGGCTGCTTTGGCAACCGCATTGCGAATGGCATCATCGTGACTTTCGGCGGAGGAGCCTGCAATTTCGATAATCTTGTAGACATGATCCGACATGACGAATCTCCTTGCTGAGGTAGAGTGATGTCAGTGTAGGTCAAAATCCATAGCGGGCCAGATTATGGGATAGATCATATCGCCCCTGGCTAGAAGGTATTATTCTTAAGTTGATGATTTCGTTGTTGAGAACAAGGATGCACGCCGTGAGCGATATACTCAGACGACCCATGTTATTGCTGTTTAGCCTGCTGCTGACCGGCTGTGCAGGTGTGGCCAATCAGTCTGCCGAGCCTCGTACTTTCTTGCGAGGGATGCTGGTTCAGAATGCTGAAGGGTACTGGTTTGAGCCTTGTGGCCTGACAATGCGTCACCCGATTGCCTTGATGGGTGAACCACTGGAACGCGAGTATGCGCGTCAGAGCTTGGGTGATGGCTGGCCCGTATATATCGAGGCATTTGGTCGTGTATCGATTAAGGGTGTAGAGCTGACCCAGCCGTTGCTGGTCGGCGGGTCGCTTAAAGCCTGTGATGTTGATTTGCCTGATATCAAGCTGTGGGCTGTTGCCATGCGTGGCAATACCGTTTTCGAGTTGCGTGAACGGCAGATTCGAGTGCATTACCGTGACAGTTTGCGCCAGCTGGGATTCAAGCGCCCTGAAGGTGAGCGACTCGGGGCCGTGCGGCGCTGGCAGCAGACGATGGCCACTGGTGGTGGTCGCAGCAGCCATCAGCTGCTGATGGAGGTCGAAAAACGCGATTGCGAAGGGCCTCGTGGAGGGTGGTATGCCTTGACCCTTTCAGCCGAGGTGGATGGTCTTTTTTACAATGGCTGTGCGCGTTTGGGTGATTTGCAGCAGTGGCGACTGTTTACCCGCTACCGAACTGCAGACACACTCCTGACGCGCCGGTTGAGCCTGCAACTGGATCCAGACGGTAAGGCGCAGCTGCTTGAGGATTATCTGAATGAGCAGCCGGTGATCGAGTACAGCGGCCGCTGGCAGCAGGCCGACTCTGGAAGGCTGCAGCTGTGGCTGGATTCAGAGGAGGCTGCAGGCAGTGATTCGAAGCTGGTATTTCAGCTCGATCTGGAAGGGCGGCTGAAGCTCACTCACTTCCATCCTGCCTATGGTAGCGAGCTGGAACTGCTGCCCTCAGGAAAGCCCATGATGGAGCATCATGAGCTTGACTGGTGGCACTAGTCATTCCAACAGGCGGTCGCGGGCCTCGTTGATGCGCGCAGCCAGATAGGCACTGCCGTCCCGGTCCGGGTGCAGTTTCTGGATCAGGCGACGGTGGGCCTGAATGACATCATCGCGGTTGGCGTCCGGCTTGAGCCCAAGAATCTCAAGTGCCTCGTCACGGCTCATCTGTTTGTTGGGGCGGTTCGACCGCTGCTGTTTTTTCTGCTGGCGCTTGCGATTCAGAGTACCTGCCAGTGAGGGCAGGAAGCGTAGCAGCAGTGGCAGCAGTTTTTGCAGAAATGGCAGCACCAGTGCAATCAGGGCGCCGAGCCAGTGCATGCGTCCGGTGATCGCCATCGCCAGCAAGCCGATGGTGACGAAAATCAGAATCAGTTTGAGGGTGGCGCTGCCTCGCTTGTCGTCAGGCTGTCGCTGCCACCAGTACCAGCTACCCAGTATGATCAGGGCAAAAAGTACCAGCCCCAGTGGATGCATCCAGTTCTCCCGAAAAGGGTGTGGACTGATACTTTAACAAAACCCTGTCAAAATTACGCTCAGCGGTTGGTGGCGTCAGTTGTGCCGATATAGCGTTCGCGTTTGCGCAGCTTGACCTGTTCGGTATCCACCAGTACCAGCCCATCGATACAGTAGTTGAAGTCGGGGTCGATGCCGAAGTCGAGAAAACTGACCCCGCCGGGCTCACAGAGTTCCGAATACTGCTTATAGAGCGTCGGCACGGTTACGCCAAGGAATTCCAGCTGCTGGCGCAGACGACTGAAATCTTCACGATAGTCGTTGCCACAGAAAATGTCCGCGATGGCATTTTCGGTATCCTTGTCGATCAGGTAGGGGCTGCGTGAGCGTGCCAGCCAGGCATGATCAGGGAAGTAGTGACGGTAGAACCAGACCAGCAGGTCACGCGCCCGTTTCGGATAGCTGTGGCTCAGGCTGACTGGGCCGAACAGGTAGCGAACGTTCGGGTGACGACGCAGGTAGGCACCGATGCCGTACCAGAGATAGTCCAGTGAGCGCTTGCCCCAGTACCGTGGCTGAACGAAGCTGCGTCCCAGCTCGATACCGGCGGCAAAAATCGGTTCCATCTGTTCGCTGTAGTGGAACAGTGATTCGCTGTATAGCGGGTATCCGGACTCGTTGTGGCGCTGATGGCCTTCGCCGATACGGTAGGCACCGGCAATCTCCAGATCGTCTTCGTCCCAAAGGATCAGGTGACGATAATGCTGGTCATAATGGTCAAGATCGCGCTTTTCGCCGGTCCCTTCACCCACGGTGCGAAAGGCAATTTCTCGCAGACGCCCGATCTCCTGCATGACAACCGAATCGGGATGGTAGTCGAACAGGTAGATCTTCTTGCCATCCGCGGTTTCGCCCAGCAGCTCAGCCTGTTTCAGTTCCAGTTTGAGCGCCTGTCGGTTCTGCGGGTGGGCGATGGTCTTTTCGGTCAGGAACAGTGGCGGCTTGTTGCGGGCGATGCGATACAGGTGTTTTTTCAGCAGTTTGGCCTTGTCCCGGTTTGATACCGGCAGTGCATCCAGCTGACTGAAGGCGATCGGCTCGCCCACCCGCACAGGCAGTGTCACCGAGTGCTTGTTGAACATTTCACGCGCCAGCAACAGGGTCGACATGGAACGGTTGATGTATGACAGGCTGTAGAACAACGTCGAATTCTTGCCGCCCAGATAGACAGGCAGAATAGGGGCATTGGCACGACGAGCAAAGTGCAGGAAGCCACTGTTCCAGCGCCCATCCTTGATACCGGTCAGACCCGCACGGGATACTTCGCCGGCAGGAAAGACGATAATGGCCTCATCATTTTGCAGCGCTTCCACAATACGGTTGATGTTGTCTTTGCGGGTGTTGCCACCCAGATTATCGACTGGCAGGAACAGGTTGTGCAGTGCATCGAAGTGCATCAGTACATCGTTGGCGATGATGCGCACATCACGGCGGACCTCTCCTACCAATTTCAGCAGCGCCAGACCGTCGAGTGCCCCCAGTGGATGGTTGGCTACAATCACGACGCGGCCTGAAGAAGGGATGTTCATTCGCTCCTTGTGGCTGATGGCGTAACTGAAATTAAAGTAGTCCAGAACCTGATCCACAAACTCGAAGCCACGCACGCCGCGATGGGTTTCGAGGAAGTGGTTGATCTCCTGTTCACGCACCAGGCGGCGCAGGCAGAACAGGGTGGAGCGGCGTACGGGAGCCGGTTTTTCTGCAAAAGCGGGGTACTTGTTGACCAGTACCTGTTCGACATCGATCTGCATGTTGGGTCACCTCAGTTCACTGCCTGTACACTATGGCGGTGATCTGACACTGAAGTGACAGTCAGATGAATGCTGGATGACAGGTGGGCGAATGTCAGGCAATACACGCAAAATAATACATCTGGATTGCGACTGTTTTTTTGCCGCAGTTGAGATGCTGGATCATCCAGAGTGGTGTGAGGTTCCTCTTGCAGTAGGAGGGGCGGCCGAGAGGCGTGGAGTAATTGCAACCTGCAACTACCCCGCACGGCGCTTTGGTGTGCATTCCGCCATGTCGACTGCCCGGGCGCTGCAGCTTTGCCCCCAATTGCAACTGGTGTCCGGCAACATGGCGCGTTACCGCGAGGTAGCGGAGCGAATCTTTGATATCTATCGTCGTTACAGCGATACGATCGAGCCGGTTTCCATCGACGAAGCCTATCTGGATGTGACGGGCAGCCCTCTGTTCGATGGCAGTGCGACGCGGATTGCGCAGGCCATTCGTCAGCAGGTGAGGGAAGAGACTGGTATTACCGTATCGGCCGGTGTGGCGCAGAACAAGTTTCTGGCCAAGGTGGCCAGTGACTGGAACAAGCCGGATGGTCTCTGTGTGGTCGATCCGATGCGACAGGCCGAATTTGTGGCGCAGCTGCCGGTGAAGAAAATTCCGGGTGTGGGGCCGCGGACGCAGGAGAAGCTATTGGGACTAGGGGTCGAGACTTGTGACCAGTTGCAACAGCTGTCACAGCAGCAACTGACCGAGCTGTTTGGACGCTTTGGTGAACGCTTGTGGCAGCTGGCAAGAGGGCAGGACAACCGGGAGGTACGCCTGAGCCGCGAGCGCAAGTCAGTCAGTACTGAGCATACCTTCAGCCGTGATCTGCCTGATCTGGCAGCCTGTCAGGCCCAGCTGGATGAGTTGTTGGCCGATCTTGAGCGGCGCTATGAAAAGCATCGTGAGCAGCGGCGCATTATCGGCGCGGTTGTCAAACTCAAGTTTAAGGACTTCAGCCAGACTACGGCCGAAACCCGCAGCAGTCGCCCCGACAAGGCGCTGTTCATGGCCCTGATTGAAGAGGCCTGGCAGCGGGGCCAGAAGCCGGTACGGCTGGTTGGGGTGGGGTATCGGCTTGATACGGCTGAAGGCGACGCGGAAGCGGTACAGCTTCCGCTGTTTGACTCTGATGCCTGATCAGCTTTTGCGGCGCAGTGGTTCGCCTTCAAACTGAATGCCGGCCCAGCCGGATTGCATGAAATTGCGAATATTGCCGTGATCAGTGCCGTCAGGGGTGGTAAGGACATCGCGGTAGAAGCGGCCAAAACAGGCCAGTGTTTGAGCTTCATCCAGCTCCATCAGTTTGCCAAAACCGAAGATCTTGCAGGAGCCCTCGTTCTGGCCCGCTTCGTTGAAGATTTCGCCGTTGTTGAAGGCGCAGGGCGCGTAGTCGAAATGCTCGCTGATTACCGCCATGGTGTCTTCAAAATCGATGCTGTCATCGGTGCCCAAACGGGCGGCAAAGGCTTCAGGTGTCATCGGCGTATCCTCAGGTTGACGATTCAAAAGGCGGCATTATGCGGGCTGTGGTCGCCATTGCAAGGGGCGGATTTCAAGGCGCAGCAAACGCTCGGTCATCTCGGTCCATGGGGCGTCTTCGCCCAGCGCCTTGCAGCGGCGGATCACGGCGCCGCTGATCTCGTCCAGCTCCAGCGGCCGTCCCTTTTCGCGATCGACCAGCATGGAGGTCTTGATCGCGTCAAAGTTGCTGATCAACTCAAACATCTCGTCTACGTCGGCAGCGGTCAGTTCAACCTCATCGGCCCGTGCCGCAATGGCGACCTCCTGCATCATCCGGTAGACCGTTTTGCCCAAAACCGGGTCGGCGGTCAGGCTGCGTGTATCCAAGCCAGTCAGGGCGCTGAGCGGATTGACACCGTTGTTGATCAGCAGCTTCTTCCACAATTCGTAACGGATATTGGCCGTGACGCGGGTGGGGATGCCGGCGGCGTTCAGGGTTTCGGCCAGAATATTCAGTCGCGTGTCATCGTCGGTGGTGGCAGGCCAGCAGCCCATTACCACCTGAGCCGGTCCCCTTGCCTCAATATGCCCTGGCGCGATGATATGCCCGCCGATCCGTACCGCCAGCCCGCCAAGGGTGCGTTCAGCACCGATCCGGTCCGCGATCAAAGGCTCATTGTCGACCCCGTTCTGCAGTGACAGCACCGGCGTGTCGGCTTTGCTCAGCCAGGCATGGCTTTGCTCAAGCCAGTCGGCGGTTGCACCGGCCTTCAGTGCCAGCATGATCAGGTCATAGTCGGCACAGGTGCGCTCGGCCAGCAGCTGCTCCATTGAAACAGCATCAACGGGTGCGTGAAATTTCAAGGCTTCATGCTCAACCGTTAGTCCTTGTTGCTGCATCGCCTCAAGGTGCGCACCACGGGCAACAAAGGTCACCTCATGTTTAGCCTCAAGCAGCCTGGCGCCGTAATAACAGCCGATCCCGCCGGCCCCGATAATCAGACACTTCATCCTGTACCTCCATCAAGCAGGAGGGATGTTTTACCTTAAATACGAACACAGTTAAACCGTCTGTAACGGGCCTGCGTAAATGCAGTAATGCAACAGGAGGGTATCAATGAAGATTTCGCTCGAAGAAGTTAAAAAGCAGATCGGCCAGATCGAACAACTGGTCGTGCGCGCATTTGAAAGCAGCATGTACCTGGTTCAGGTCAAACTGAAGAAGGGTGAAGAGCTGCTAAACGTGTGCGATGACAAGGGCACGATAATGCGCTTCAATAGCCAGCTCGATGCCAAGTTTCAGTTCAAGGGGCTGGGGATTACCGACACCGTGCTGGTGCATGAAAGCCCGTACAACGAAATGATCGGTATGCCGGGTGGGAAGATGGATCCGCTGCAGGTGAAACTGGCGAATCCGGATGATGACTATTCATGAGATTGTTACTTTTCTTTGCGTGCCCAAAGAAAAGTAACCAAAAGAAAGGGCACCCCTAAGAGTAGGCCTTCGGCTACTCTGCGCGTCTCGCGTCAACAGGGATGTTTGGAAAACTCGCCACTGCGTGGCTCAGACAATCCAAACATTTTTCCCTGTTGCCGCTGCGATGCTCGACTGCTCACAAGGGGCAATAGAAGCGCCGCGCTGTAGCAAGTCAATTATGCAAGGCCGTTTTTATTTTATTCTCATGCCGGGCTGAGCCCCTTCGTGCGGCTCCAGAATCCACAGATCCTCACCACCCGGTCCTGCAGCCAGTACCATGCCTTCCGACATGCCGAATTTCATCTTGCGCGGGGCCAGGTTGGCGACCATGACGGTCAGCTTGCCTTCCAGGTCTTCCGGCTTGTAGGCGGACTTGATGCCGGCGAAGACGTTGCGGGTTTCGCCGCCCAGGTCCAGCGTCAGGCGCAGCAGCTTGTCGGCACCTTCCACGTGCTCCGCCTTGGCGATTTTGGCGACGCGCAGGTCGATCTTGGCGAAATCCGGGAATTCGATGGTGTCGGCGATCGGTTCCTTGCTCAGCTCGTTTGAAGCAGCCGGTTTGGCGGTCTGTACCTGCGGCTGGGCTTCCAGGCTCTGCTTGGAGTCTTCGATCAGCTGCTCGATCACTTTCTCGTCCACGCGCTGCATCAGCGGCTTGAACTTGTTGATTTTATGGCTCAGCAGCGGCTGCTCTATCGCATCCCAGGCCAGGGTGTCGATGTTGAGGAACGCACAGGCTTCTTTGGCCACTTCCGGCAGTACCGGGGCCAGATAGCTGATGATCACGCGGAACAGGTTGATGCCCAGAGTGCAGCTGGCCTGTACTTCGGCTTCGCGGCCTTCCTGTTTGGCCAGTACCCAGGGTTCGGCGTTGTCGATGTACTGGTTGGCCTTGTCGGCGATGTGCATGATTTCGCGCATGGCACGCGAATATTCGCGCTTCTCGTAGGCCTCGGCGATGCTGTGACCGGCGGCGACCGCTTCATGGTAGAGCGACGCGTAGGTCAGCTCGGAGTCGAGCATGCCGTCGAATTTTTTCTGAATGAAACCGGCACAGCGGCTGGCAATGTTGACCACCTTGTTGACCAGGTCGGCATTAACGCGGAAGCGGAAGTCTTCCAGGCTCAGGTCGATATCGTCGATGCCGGAGCCCAGCTTGGCGGCGAAGTAGTAGCGCAGGTATTCCGGGCGCAGGTGCTTCAGGTAGGTCTCGGCCATGATGAAGGTGCCGCGGGACTTGGACATCTTCTGGCCGTTGACGGTCAGGAAGCCGTGGCAGAACACGCCTGTAGGCGTGCGGAAGCCCGCGCCTTTCAGCTCGGCCGGCCAGAACAGGGTGTGGAAATAGGCGATGTCCTTGCCGATGAAGTGGTACAGCTCGGCATCGGAATCCTGCTTCCAGTATTCGTCGAAGTCGACCTCGTTCTTGTCACACCAGTTCTTGAAGCTGGCCATGTAGCCGATCGGTGCGTCCATCCAGACATAGAAGTACTTGCCCGGTGCGTCGGGGATCTCGAAGCCCCAGTAGGGTGCATCGCGAGAGATATCCCACTCCTGCAGGCCGGACTCGAACCACTCGTTGAGCTTGTGGGTCATCTGGCTCTGAACGTGCTCGTTGACCCAGGTGCGCAGAAATTCTTCAAAGTCACCCAGTTTGAAGAAAAAGTGCTCGGATTCCTTCTCGATCGGGGTCGCACCGGAAACGGCCGAGTAGGCGTTCTTCAGCTCGGTCGGCTGATAAGTAGCGCCACAGGCTTCGCAGGAGTCGCCGTACTGGTCCTTGGCACCGCATTTCGGGCAGTCGCCCTTGATAAAGCGGTCCGGCAGGAACATGTTCTTCACCGGGTCGTAGGCCTGGGTGATGGTGCGGCGGGTGATATGACCGGCATCGCGCAGGCGCTCGTAGATCAGCGCGGAGAAGTGGCGGTTCTCTTCCGAGTGGGTAGAGTAGTAGTTGTCGAAGTTGACCATGAAGCCGGCGAAGTCGCGCTGGTGCTCGGCACTGACCTGGTCGATCAGTTCCTGCGGGCTCTTGCCCAGCTGGTCGGCCTTGAGCATGATCGGCGTACCGTGGGCGTCATCGGCACAGACGTAGGTACACTGATGGCCACGCTGCTTCTGGAAACGAACCCAGATATCAGTCTGGATATACTCCACCAGATGGCCCAGATGGATGGGACCGTTGGCGTAGGGCAGGGCACTGGTGACGAGAATCTTGCGCTTGCTGTCGGACATCGTTGGCTCTGAGTCGGTTGAAGACAAATGAAGCCCTGCATTCTACGCTGGATTGATCTCTGAATGAAGGCTGGGGGTGGCTGTGCTAAAATCCGCCGCCCGTCCCGAGCAACAGAACACAGAGGTTAGCCGATGGCCCTTCCCCGCGTGGAGCCTGATCAGTACGACGCCTTGCTGGCGACCAAGAAAGCCCGTATCGAAGCACAATTTGCCGAATTCGATCTGCCCGCGATCGAGGTGTTTACCTCTGAACCCGAGCATTACCGCCTGCGCGCCGAGTTCCGCACCTGGCATGAGGGCGATGACCTCTATTACGTCATGTTCGACGGTGACAAGCGCACGCCGGTACGGTTGGACAGCTGTCCGATGGTAGCCGAACGCATCCATGACGTGATGTTCGAGCTGATCGAGGTAATTCGCCTCGACCCGGTACTGCGCTTCAAAATGTTTCAGGTCGACTTTCTCAGCACCCTGTCCGGTGAGTTGCTGGTCAGCCTTATCTACCATCGCAAACTGGATGACGAGTGGGTCGAGCGGGTCAAGCCGCTGTGTGAACAGTTCAACATCGGCATTATCGGACGTTCACGCAAGCAGAAGATCGTGCTGGATAACGACTTCGTGGTCGAAACCCTGAACATCAACGGCCGCGCCTACCGTTATCAGCAGACCGAAAACGGCTTTACCCAGCCCAACGGCCATGTCTGCGAAAAGATGATCGAGTGGGCGATTGATGCCAGTGCCCACGCTGGCGGTGATCTGGTGGAATTCTATTGCGGTAACGGAAACTTTACCCTGCCACTGGCGCAGAATTTCCGCCGCGTGGTGGCCACCGAGATCTCCAAGGTATCGGTGCGTTCCGCCGAGTGGAACATTCAGGAAAACGGTATCGATAATATTGACGTACTGCGCATGCCCTCGGAAGATCTGTCACTGATCCTCAAGGGCGAGAAAACCAGTCGTAAGGTGCAGGGGCTGGCGCTGGACGAGTGTGACTTTACCACCGTACTGGTGGACCCGCCGCGTGCCGGTCTGGATGAGCATACGGTGGAGCAGATCTGCGAATATCCGCATATCCTGTATATCTCCTGCAACCCCGAGACGCTGCACGAAAATCTGCAACAGATCAGCAAAACCCACAAACTGGAGCGGTTTGCGATCTTCGACCAGTTTCCCTACACCGACCATCTGGAGTGCGGTGTCTATCTGACCCGCCGTTGAGTGAATGATGAAGAAAGGAGGCTCCATGCTGTTTTTCTGGCTTTCGCTGGCGTTTGTGGCCGGCATGATGATGCCCCTGCAGGCCGGTGTGAACAGCACGTTGGCGCTGCACAGCCAAGGAGCGATATGGGCGTCCTTTATCTCGTTTCTGATTGGTACACTGGCGCTGTTTGTGATCGTCGTAGGGATGCGGTTTGAATGGCCGTTGCTGAGTGATCTCAGGCAGGCGCCCTGGTGGGCTTGGACAGGCGGTTTCATGGGGGCGCTGTTTGTCTCTACCGGTGTCTTTCTGGCGCCGCGTATCGGTGCTGCCACCATGATCGCCCTGTTTGTAGCCGGTCAGCTGATTACCTCGGTGATTCTCGATCATCTCGGCTGGGCGACCTTTCCCCAGTTCGATATCACGTTGGGGCGGGTGCTGGGCGTGGCGTTTCTGCTGGTGGGCGTGGTGCTGATTCGGTTCTATTGAACGGGCAGGCGTTCGCTTATAACCACCTTGCATATATCTTAAGCATCAAAGTTATTTTTCTTATATAACTTTTAATAATATGATGACGTTCTTAATTAGACACTGTTTTAACGGAGAGCGTCGTGAACAAACTGCATCCCCTTGCCGCGGCCATTGCGCTGGCAACCCTGCCGCTGACTGCTGAAGCAACCAACGGTTACTTCACCCACGGTAACAGCATCAAGGCCCAGGGGATGGCCGGTGTCAGCTATGCGATGGCGCACGACAGCATTTCGGCCGCCAGCAATCCGGCTGCGCTTACGGTATTGGGAGATCAGTTTGATCTGGGTGTCACCTGGTTCAAGCCGGAACGCGATGCGCGTATCAGCGGCAACCCGGCATTCAATGGTCAGTATGACGGCAACGGTGACAAAAGCTTCTGGATACCTGAGCTGGGCTTCAGTCGCCAGCACTCGGAGCGCCTGGCCTACGGTGTGGCCATGTATGCCAATGGTGGCATGAATACCTCCTATGCCAACAACCCCTATGCAGGCGCTGGCGCAACTGGCGATGCAGGGGTGGATCTTTCCCAGCTGTTTGTCACCTCATCCGTGGGCTATCGACTGACCGAGCGCTACAGTGTGGGTGTCGGCCTGACCTATGTGTATCAGATGTTTGAAGCCCGAGGCGTCAATGGTCCAGCCTTCGAAAGCATGTCTTCAAATCCTGCCGCCTTGAGTGACAATGGCCACGACAGCTCAGACGGTTTCGGTCTTAAGCTCGGCTGGCAGGGGCAGGTGACCGATACTCTGACACTGGCTGCCAGCTGGTCATCCAAAATCAAGACCGACCGCTTCAGCGATTACCGTGGTCTGTTTGCTGAACAGGGTGGCTTTGATGTACCGGAAACTTATGGTCTCGGCTTTGCCTGGCAGATGAATCCGCAGTGGACCCTGGCGGGTGATTGGCAGCGTATTAACTACAGTGATGTGGCCTCAGTGGGCAACCCGCTGATTCCGATTACACAGTTGGGGCAGGATAACGGCTCGGGTTTTGGCTGGCAGGATATCAATGTCTACAAGCTGGGTGTCAGCTATGACTGGTCAAGCCGCCTGACGTTTAGGGCCGGTTACAGCTATGCGGACCAGCCGGTGCCGAGCAGTGAGACCTTTTTCAATATTCTGGCACCAGGTGTGGTACAGGAACATGTCAGTCTGGGTGCCAGCTGGCGGCCGTCTCCAGCGCAGGAACTGACATTCGCCTATACACGAGCACTTGAAGAGTCTGTCGAAGGTAACGGTTCTCTTGCCGCATTTGGTGGCGGTGAGGCGGACCTGAGCATGAGTCAGGATATTCTGGGGTTGGCCTGGTCCTACCGCTTCTGATCTTTCCAGCGGATATCTTCCAGCACGAAGGAGGGGATGGGGCTCTTTTCCCACATCCCTTCTAGGTCCCGGTGCATCAGGTTCTGTTCCGGGCGCATGAACAGATACACATTCACTGCATCTTCAGTGATGCGGCGCTGGGCCTCACCAAGCAGTCGGTGTAGTTCATCTTCAGTACGTGCATTCAGTACCCGCTCCCAAATCGTTTTGAACGCGGCGTTGTCATAATTGAAGTAGTAGTCGTCACGAGCATAGATGTTCAGATCCATGGGCTCGACATGCATGATAAGCGTCAGTTCGTAATCCTTCTGCCGGAATACCCGCTCCATCCATGTGGTCCAGTCCACCTGCTCCAGCTTGACTCTGAACCCGACCGCTTCCAGATCATCCGCAATCATCAAGCCACCGTAACGGCCATAATCGGTCGGGGGAATTGTCAGTGTGAGTGTCTGGCCTTCAGGTACTTCGGCCGCACTCAGTAGCTGACGGGCCAGTAACCGGTCGAAGGGGTAGCGGTCTACCAGATCCACATAGGCAGGGTGTGAAGGCGGGAAATGCGTACCAATAAGTTCCGGCTCGAATTGAGCACCGTACAGTTTGCTGACGCGGTTGCGGTCAATGGCGTGTGACAGAGCACGGCGCACGCGCAAATCGTTGAATGGCGGGCGCGCATTGTTGATCGCCAGAATCATCTTGCTCTGCAGTTTGCGTGCGCTCATGCGGTAATCGGGTCGAATCATGAAACGGTTGCCAACTCGGGTAACGCTCAGCAGACCATCGACCAGCCCTTCGGCCAGAATGTTCTCGGTGCCTACTGTGGTCTGCATGAACAGAAACTGTGCCTGGTGCAGGTAAGGTGGCTTGCCCCAGTAATCCATATTGCGCTTCAGGGTGACGGAATGCCCTTTCTCCCAGCGACCGAAGCGGAAGGGACCGGTGCCGATTGGGTGTTCACTGTTGTTTGCAACGGTGTCCGGGTGAACCATGACGGCTGCAGGCAGTGACAGGGCGAAGGGCAGCACGGCGTCGGGTCGTTTGAGCGTGATGATGAGGTGCTCGTCACTCTGAGCGGTGACACTATCGACCTGCTCAAACCATTGTTGCTGGGGGTTGCCGCTGTTTTCATCCAGCAGTCGATTGAGGGAAAAGGCGGCAACATGGGCATCGAAGCGGCTGCCGTCGTGAAAAGTCACGCCCTTGTGCAGCTCGAAGGTATAGGTCAGTCCATCTTCGGACAGGTGCCATTTGCGTGCCAGTCGTGGCCTCAAAAGGCCTTCGCCATCGACCAGCGTGAGGCCTTCGAAGAGATTGCACCAGGTAATCTCGCCAGCCGAGGCAGCGGCAGTAACGGTAGGGTCGAGAGTGGGCGGTTCCAGCTGAATACCAAGCCGAATGTGCTCACTGGCCTGCAGAGGCAGGCTGCACAGCAGCAGAAACGGCAGCATCAACCTGCCAATGACGCTGAAACAGGCACAATGAAACAGATCAGATAGCCTGCGCATAAACGGTCTTTGGAGCTAAGGCGACCATATTCCGGCCTTGTCGCTTGGCATCATAGAGAGCCTTGTCAGCCGCGTGCAGCGCCGCATCCAGCAGGCTTTCGGTCAGTTGGTCATCTGTCTCGCTCTGAAGAACTGTTGCATCAACCAGGGCAACTCCAAAACTCATGCTCAGGTGAATTTCGTGCTTCTGACTGGATAAAAACGGCTTCTCAGCAATCAGGCTTCGCAGCTTGTCGAGTACCTGATAACCAGCTTCCAGGGAGCCTGTCGTCAGAATAATGGCAAACTCCTCACCGCCGAATCGAGCCAGAATATCGCTTTCCCTCAGCCCTTCGGATAATTGCCGTGAAACTTCAATCAAGACCTGATCTCCGGTGGCATGACCGAACCGGTCATTGACCTTCTTGAAGTGATCAATATCACCAATAGCCACACATAATGGTTGGTAGCTCTGACGCAGCAGACGTCGGGCGGCCGCCTGAAAATGACGACGGTTAGCAAGCCCGGTCAAGACATCGTGCTCAGCCAGAAAGGTCAGCTCCTGATGTGCTTCGCGCATGCGAGCTTCCTGATACTGTATGCGCTGGACGTAACTGCGCACGGTTTTGGCCAGACTGGAAATTTCATCGCCACCATGAGTATCAAAGGCATCAACATCAACAACCGGGGCGCTCACATTGCGCTGCATCTGCAGGATGCGCCTCACCACCACGACCTCGAAATAAACCCCGGCCAACAAGGCAAAGACCAGCAGCAACAGGGCAAGTGCGATCAGATTGCGTTGCTGGACATTGATCTCGGCGGCAAGCTGCTCGCTTTGCATCACCATCTGTTGGCGCATGGTGGCGGAAAAGTAGCCCATCAGTATAGCCAGTTGCCCGGCCAGTTCACGGTTGTTGTGTGACAGGGCTCTGATTTGGCGCTCAAGCCCCGCTTGGCGCCCGGTATCGATGCGCTGGCTGACCAGCTCATTCAGTTCGGCAATGTTGCTCTGCAGCTGTGCTTGTGTCTCGCGGACCTGATTGATCAGATCAGGGTTGCCACCCTGCTGGGCAAGGCGGTCGGTCAGCTGGTTTACCCAGAGGGTTCGATCGGTCAGATTTATCAGCGCCTGACGTCGCTCGGTGTGGTTGTTGGCAACAGACAGGCCAAAGCCAAGGCTGTTCAGCGACTCGGCCTGTTGCACCAGTCGCACTGAGGTCATCAGGTTTTCCATTTCGGTACTGGTGAGCGTGTCTACCTGATCGTGCAAACGCTCGAAGGCACGGCTCATGATGGCCGTAACGCCGATAATCAGGGCGAGGATCAGGAGGGTCATGCCCAGCGTCTTGGCGGTCAGACCAAGACCGACCCGCCGGTGGATCATTTCGCTGCCGGCAGCTGGCCGGAGAGCTTTGGCAGGCAATCGCTATCTTGTGTATTCATTTAGATACGCTTTTTGTTGTTTGGATACAGGTGTAGCTGATAACGACGGTTACTTCAATTTATTGGTGAAAATTTTCAACCACGGAAGCCCTTGCCTACCACGTAGACTTCACGTGAGCGTGAACGTGATGCTTCCGGTTTGCGAATAACCACTGTGTCAAAGTGGTTGCGAACTTCCTTCACGAACGCTTCATAGCCCTCACCTTGAAACGCCTTGGCAATAAAGCTGCCTTTGGGCTTCAGGACCTGTTGTGCCATGTCCAGCGCCAGTTCGATCAGGTAAATGGAGGTTGCCTGATCCGCCGTGGCGATACCGCTCAGGTTGGGTGCCATGTCCGAGATCACGACATCAACCGGATTGTCATTGATCGCGTGCAGGATCTGCTCGAATACGCTGTCTTCAGTGAAATCGCCCTGAATAAACTCCACATCGGGCAGACTGTCCATTGGCAAAATGTCGGATGCGATCACTTTGCCACCTGTGCCGACCAGTTTGGAGGCGACCTGTGACCAGCCACCGGGCGCCGAGCCCAGGTCGATCACCAGCATGCCGGGACGAATCAGCTTGTCCTTTTCATTGATCGCCAATAACTTGTAGCTGGCACGGGAACGGTAACCGTCTTTCTGTGCCTGTTTGACGAAGGGGTCGTTGACGTGCTCATCGAGCCAGCGTGCACTGCTTTTGGAACGGGCCATACCGGTTGAAACCATCTGAAAATTAAAACCCGATTGTACGTCTCGCAGCCTGTTGGTGCCATGTTCTCGGGTGTATCAGACTGACTTTACCCTTGTTGGTCGCTATAATTCGCGGTTTGTTGTCTCTTTGCCGGATAAACCGGCCGGAACCCTTGCCATGATCCGTCTCAGCGAACTCTCTCTTCCTCTTGATCATCCTGAAATCGCCCTGCGTCAGGCCATTCTGAAACGGCTTGGGCTGGCGGATGATGCGCTACTCGGTTTCAGTGTTTTCAAGCGCAGCTATGATGCGCGTAAGAAGAACACCGAGATTACCTTCGTCTACATTATCCACCTGGATGTGAAAGATGAGGCTGCCGTGCTGGCACGCTTTGTCGATGACCCGCATGTGACCATGGCGCCGGATACGGAGTATCACCCAGTTGCCGTGGCCCCCGCCGATCTGGCTGAACGACCGCTGGTGATCGGTTTTGGCCCCTGTGGCCTGTTTGCCGCCACGATTCTGGCGCAGATGGGGTTCAAGCCGATCGTGCTGGAGCGCGGCCGGGATGTGCGCAAGCGCACACAGGATACCTGGGCACTTTGGCGTAAGCACAATCTGAGTACTGAATCCAACGTTCAGTTTGGCGAAGGTGGAGCAGGGCTGTTTTCGGACGGCAAGCTGTATTCACAGGTCAAGGACCCCAAATTCTATGGCCGCAAGGTGATGCAGGAGTTTGTTGATCACGGTGCGCCAGACAATATCCTGTATGTCAATAAGCCGCATATCGGCACCTTCCGCTTGACCACGGTGGTATCAAGGATGCGTCAGAGCATCATTGAGATGGGGGGCGAAATTCGGTTTGAATCCAAAGTGACCGACTTGCTGCTGGACAATGGCGAAGTCAAGGGCGTGACCCTGGCTGATGGCAGTCAGTTGCTGAGCCGTCATGTGGTTCTGGCGCTGGGGCACAGTGCGCGTGATACCTTCCGCATGCTGCACCAGCGCGAAGTACATATCGAACCCAAACCCTTCGCCATCGGTTTTCGTATTGAGCACCCGCAGTCGATGATCGACCGGGCGCGTCTTGGCAAGTATGCAGGGCATGAAGAGTTGGGGGCAGCTGATTACAAACTGATCCACCATGCCAAAAATGGCCGCGCCGTTTACAGCTTCTGCATGTGCCCGGGTGGTCAGGTCGTGGCGGCAACCTCGGAAGAGGGGCGTGTGGTGACCAATGGCATGAGTCAGTACTCGCGCAAGGAGCGTAACGCGAACGCTGGCATTGTGGTGGGCATTAACCCGGAGCAGGATTTCCCTGGTGGCCCGTTGGCCGGGATCGAACTGCAGGAAAAGCTGGAATCGATCGCCTATCAGCTGGGTGGTTGTGACTACCGAGCCCCGGCTCAGCTGGTGGGAGACTTTTTGCGGGGTCGTCCTTCCGAAAAGCTGGGCGAGGTTGAACCCTCCTATCAGCCCGGAGTGAAACTCTGTGACCTGGCCGAAGCGCTGCCGGATTACGTGATCGAGGCCATGCGCGAGGCGCTGCCGGCCTTTGGTCGCAAGATCCGCGGCTTTGACCGCGAAGATGCGGTGCTGACCGGGATTGAATCGCGTACCTCATCGCCGATTCGCATCACCCGCGACCCACACACCCTGCAGAGTCTCAATGTGCGCGGCCTTTACCCTGCCGGTGAGGGGGCAGGGTATGCCGGTGGTATTCTGTCGGCCGGTATTGATGGCATCAAGGTGGCGGAAGCGGTGGCACTGGACATTCTGCAGCAGCGGGAAACCGAATCGGCATGAAACTGGACGACATCAAGAAGCTGCAGCAGAAAAAGTACCGCAGCGAGCTGGGCGCCTGTCTGGTTGAGGGCGAGCATCTGGTACTGGAGCTGCAGCAGGCGTTGCAGCTCCGTCCCGAGCTGCAGGCCGCCGAACTGTATCTGACCGAAGAATACCGGGACTGGCCAACGCCGCTGGTCAAGCATGAAATCGGCAGTAAACAGATGCGTGCGCTCAGCGCGACCAAGTCCCCTCAGGGGATACTGGCCGTGTTACCCATCGACGCGATACGGCCATCGCCTGCTGATGGCGATATTGCGATTTATCTGCATGAGGTTCAGGACCCCGGCAATCTGGGGACGATTCTGCGTACTCTGGCCTGGTTCGGCGGCTTTCGTTGCCTGCTCAGCCCAAACAGCGTCGATCCGTTCAACCCCAAAGTGATTCGTGCCAGCATGGGGGCGATTTTCCATGTGCCACTGGAGCTGGATGTACCGCTGGAGAGCCTTGCGGGTCGTTACAACCGGATCGGTTGTCTCGATATGCAGGGTGAGCCGCTCAGTGCGCCTGCATTCAGTGAGTGTGACTGCTATCTGTTCGGCAACGAGGCGCGTGGCGTGCCCCGTGAGCAGCTCGACAGTCTGTCGGCACGCCTGTTCACCATTGCTGGTGCAAGCCAGATCGAATCGCTCAATCTGGCAACGGCTGTCAGCCTGAGCGTCTACGAACGCAGGCGCTGAGACGGTCTGTCCGCAGCGCCCGTCACGGGTCTCAACGAACCGCGTCGATCCAGTCGCCATAGCCCTGTGCTTCCATCTCCTCAAGCGGGATGAAGCGCATGGCTGCCGAGTTCATGCAGTAGCGCAGCCCGGTGGGTGCCGGACCATCATTGAACACATGACCCAAATGTGAATCGGCCAGCGCGCTGCGAATTTCAGTTCGGGTCATAAACCAAGAACGGTCCTCGTGCTCGGTGACCATGCCCTTGCTGATGGGTTGCGTAAAACTGGGCCAGCCGGTGCCCGATTTATACTTGTCGCGTGATGAGAATAGTGGCTCGCCTGAAATGACATCAACGTAAATGCCGGGACGTTTTTCATCCCAATATTCATTTTCAAAGGCGCGTTCAGTACCATCCTCGCGCGTCACCTTGAACTGCTCCGGTGTCAGGCGCTGACGCAGAACCTCATCCGAGGGGCGTTTATAGTCCTTCCCAGGTGGCCCCATCTCTGTACTGCTAGACTCGGCTTTAGTTGGGCGAAACTGGCTGAAGTCGAGTTTTTGATCATCCCCCCAAACTTGCTCGATAAACTGGTAACGCCCCGAGTTGTGAGTATAAAAGCGATATCGCACCGGGTTCTTTTTGTAATAGTCCTGATGGTAGCCTTCCGCCTCGTAGAATGTGTTGAAGGGCGTGATCTCGATCACCACCGGTTTGTCATAGCGCCCGGACGCGGCCAGGGCATCACGGGAGGATTCGGCTACCTGTCGCTGCTGATCATCATGATAGAAAATGGCCGGACGATACTGTTGCCCGCGGTCGACAAATTGGCCCTTGGCATCGGTGGGGTCCATGAAACGCCAGAAGCCTTCTACAAGCCCCTGGTAAGTGATCAGTGTCGGATCATAGTAGACCTGTACAGCTTCAGTATGGCCGGTGCTGCCTGAGGACACCTGTTCATAGGTCGGGTTTGGCTCGGTGCCGCCACTGTAGCCTGAGATGGCTTCAATAACACCGGGAATTTTCTCGAAGCCCTGTTCAACGCACCAGAAACAGCCACCGGCAAAGGTTGCTACTGGATACTGCGACAGGTCAGGAGTAGCTGGGGTGTCAGCTGCGGTCAGCCGTGTTGATGCAAATACAGACAGCGCCAGTGCAAGTATGCCGCCGGCAATGTATCCATTTCGGATAATCATGGGTATCTCCCGTTATGTTCTACTGCTTAGGACCTGCAACCGGGTAAAAGAGTTTCATGCTGCAGCGGGCAACAGGATCACTGATCGCCTAAAAAGTTTGATTTCAACAAGCTTTTACGAGGCCTGTCGTGAAAGTGTTTAGTCAGCATAGTCTGATTTACATCCATACATGGATGAATGTAAAATACCCTATCTTTTCACTCTGCTTTTGGAAACGGGATTAACGTCATGAAAACAGCTTTTCATACCGGTCGGGGAGTTCTGCTGGCCCTGGCGGCATCGCTGCTGGTGGCCTGTGGCAGCGACGAAGCGCCTCAGAGTGCTGCAGCCCCCGGCGGGCGGGCACTTCCGCCGGTGACGACCGAAGTACTAACCGTCAAGCGACAGGATATTCCGCTACAAAAATCATATTCATCATTGCTGCGCAGCGATGACGAAGTCACGTTAGTGGCGCGTGTGACCGGGGTACTGGAAACGCGTCAGTTCGAGCAGGGTGACTGGGTTGAGCAAGGGGATCTGCTCTATACCATCGAGCCAGAGTTGTATCAGGCTCGCGTCAACGAACGGGCTGCAGACCTGAAAAGTGCCCAGGCAGAGCTGGACCGCGCCCGCCGCGATGCGGAGCGTTATCAGCAGCTGCTCAGCCGCAATTCAGTCAGTCGTCAGCAGGTCGATCAGGCAGAAGCTGAACAGAGTGTTGCTCAGGCCCGTGTTGCTCAGGCAGAGGCGGCACTGGCCAGTGCGCGTATTGACTTGAATTACACCCAGGTAAAGGCACCTGTTGCCGGCATGGTTGGACTCAGCCAGATCAATCTGGGCAATCTGGTCAATGCCGGTTCAGAACTGGTGACCATCACCCCGCTGGACCCGCTTGAAGTACGCTTCCAGCTGCCTCAACGGGATGCCTTTGAGCTGCGCAAGCAGCTGGCTGCCGGAGGGACTGATATTCGAGACATTCGGGCCTCGCTTCAGCTGGCTGGCAACAACGGTACCCAGTCCCTGACTCTGCAAGGGCAGATGGACTTTCTGGGATCTCGAGTGGATGAGAGCACAAGTACTGTGCAGGCCTCTGCCCGCTTTGAAAACCCTGATGCACAGGTACTGCCGGGGCAGTTTGTGCGTGTCAGCATCGAAGGGCTGAAGCGTTTCAATGTGATTGCCGTGCCTGAAATTGCCGTTACTCAGGGGCTGATGGGGCCTCAGGTATTTGTAATTGATGAAGAAGGCAAGGCCCGCGCACAGGCGGTTCAGCTGGGTGAGATTGCCGGTGAATGGCAGATCATTCTTGAAGGGCTGGAAGAGGGTGTACAGGTTGTATCCGGTGATCCTTCCGGTATCAAGCCGGGTACGCCGATCCAGGCAGCCGCTGCTGATGAAGCGGCAGAGGAGGCGAACGCCGAATGAATTTCTCCAATTTCTTCATCGGTCGGCCGATCTTTGCCACGGTGCTGGCAATTATCCTGACCCTGGTCGGGGTTGTCAGCATGCGCGTGCTGCCGATCGAGCAGTATCCCAGCGTTGTTCCCCCCACAGTGTCGGTGCAGGCACGCTTCCCCGGTGCCAATGCCGAGACCGTGGCCCAGACCGTGGCAGCCCCACTGGCCGAGGCAATCAACGGGGTCGAGAACATGTTGTACATGACCTCGACCAGTGCCGACAACGGTATCATGAGCCTAAGCGTGGCGTTTGATATCGGCACTGATGGTGATACCAACACCATCAACGTCAATAACCGTGTGCAGGGTGCGCTGTCTCAGCTGCCCGAACAGGTACAGGCGCAGGGGGTGACGGTCAAGTTGCGCTCCAGCTCTATCCTGATGGTAGTGGCGATGATTTCGCCCCAGGGTGACTACGACAACATCTACATGCAGAACTACGCCACTCTGAATGTACTGGATGAGTTGCGTCAGGTGCCGGGTGTGGGTGAAGCGGAGGTGCTCGGTGGTGGCAAGTTCGCCATGCGCATCTGGATGGACCCCGATAAGCTGGCGCAGTATGACCTGACACCAACTGAAGTGGCAGCCGCAATTCGGTCGCAGAATACCGAAGTGCCGGCAGGCAGTCTGGCGGCAACACCCAATGCGAATCCGCGTGCCTATACCTATACTGTGACGGCGGGTGGACGCCTGTCCAGTGCGGATGATTTCCGTAATATTTTCCTGCGCACCAATGCTGACGGTTCGGCGCTATTGTTGAAAGATGTGGCTCGTATCGAGCTGGGTGCCTCATTCTACGGTATCGATGCACGTCTTGATGGGGCCGGTATGACGCCCATTATCATCAACCAGCAGCCGGGCGCCAACGCGCTGGAAACATCACTGGCGGTCAAGGCCAAGATGGAAGAGCTGGCCGGACGCTTTCCGCCGGGTCTGGATTACGTAGTACCGTACGACACCACGCTGTTTATCAGTTCATCCGTTGAAACCGTGGTGACGACCTTCATCGAGGCGTTCCTGATCGTTGGCGTGATTCTGTTCGTGTTCCTGCAGAACTGGCGCTTTACCGTGATCGCCATGTCGGTGGTGCCGGTGTCGGTTATCGCAACCTTTGCCGGCTTCTATCTGTTCGGCTTCTCAATCAACCTGCTGACATTGTTTGCGCTGGTGCTGTCGATCGGGATCGTTGTGGACGATGCCATTCTGGTGGTGGAAAACGTTGAGCGTGTGTTGAGTGAAGATGATGACATCAGCGTGCGTGATGCCACCATCCGAGCAATGAAAGAGGTGGGCGGCCCGGTTATTGCGACTTCGCTTATCATGGCGGCCGTGTTTGTGCCGGTAGCGTTCCTTGGCGGTTTTACCGGCCAGATCTACCAACAGTTTGCGCTGACGGTTGCGATTTCGGTGGGCTTCTCGGCCCTGATGGCACTGACCTTTACACCGGCACTGTCGGCCATTTTCATCAAACATAAGCCGCGTTTCGAAGGTTCGGGTGTGTTGCACGTATTGCATGCGCCACTTCGCCTGTTTGATCGCGTGTTTGCGGCTGTTACAACTGCCTATGTCTGGATCGTTAAGCTGCTGGTACAGCGTTGGGTGCTTGCACTGGCGCTGACCGCTGCGTTCAGTGCCGGTTCCTGGTGGATGTTCAGCACGACGCCGACTTCTTTGGTACCGGAAACGGATCAGGGGATTGCGTTGGTCAGTGTTCAGCTGCCCGATGCCGCTTCACTGGATCGAACCAGTCAGTACATGGGTAAGCTGAGTGAGGAGATCGAACAGATCCCCGGCGTTAATCATGTCGTGTCGGTTGCAGGCTATGACATCCTTTCCAGTGCGGTGAACACCGCTCGGGGTATCATGTTCATTAGTCTGGTGCCCTGGGAAGAGCGTGAACTGACAGTTGACCGGCTGGTGGGCCAGGTGATGCAGTTGGGTGCACAGATTGACGGTGGTAGTGCCATCGCCTTCAACATGCCGCCGATTATGGGACTCTCAACAACAGGCGGTTTTACCGGCTATCTGCAGTCCTTTGGCGGTGCCAGCTCGGAAGAGCTGTACATGGCATCGGTGAAAGTGATGCAGGCCGCCGCCCAGAATCCTGCGCTGCAGCGGGTATTCACCACCTTCAACGTGAATGTGCCCTCGTTCCGCGCCAACATCGACCAGCAGAAAGCCCTGAGCTACGGGGTGCCACTGACCGATCTGAACGCAACCCTGTCGAATACGCTGGGTAACGGTTTTGTGAACTATTTCAGCTATCAAAACCGCAACTTCCAGGTGTATCTGCAGAACGAAGATGAGTACCGTGACGAACCCGAAGATATCAATAATATCTTTGTGCGTGCGGGAAATGGCGAGCGGATTCCTCTGTCCGAGTTCGTAACGCTGGAACGTCAGGTTGGTCCGGCGGTGGTATCCCGTTTCGGCGTCTATCTGGGTGCCCAGTTCCAGGGCGGACCGGCACCGGGGTACAGTTCGGCTCAGGCCATTGAAGCCATGAACGAAATTGTACAGCAGGAGCTGGGTGACAACTGGGGCATGGGCTGGACCGGTACGGCCTATCAGGAAACAACGCTGGGGAATACGGCTTCCATGGCGATCATCTTCGGTATTCTGATGATGTTCCTGATACTGGCGGCCCAGTACGAAAGCTGGTCCCTGCCATTGGCGGTTATGACAGCCACGCCGTTTGCCTTTTTTGGTGCCATCGGCGGTATTGTGCTGCGGGGACTGGAGGTGTCCGTCTATGTCGAGATCGGCCTGCTGGTGGTAGTGGGGCTTGCCGCGAAAAATGCCATCCTGATCGTGGAATTTGCCGAATTGCAGCGCAAGGAGCTGGGCAAATCCATTCATGAAGCGGCTGTTACTGCGGCTGAGTTGCGTTTCCGCCCAATCGTTATGACCTCCTTTGCCTTTATCCTGGGCACCCTGCCGCTGGCATTGGCCAGCGGTGCCAGCGATGTGAGCAGTCATCATATTGGTACGGCGGTGTCGGTTGGTATGGCGTCGGTGGCGATCATCTCCAGCTGCTTCGTGCCGAGCTTCTACGCCATGATTGCACATGTGTCGGATTGGATCAGCCGCAAGCGTGGTGTGGCTGAATCAAATACAGCTCACTGACTTTCAGGTTATATTGAAAAAAGGCGCTTTCCTTCGGGACGGCGCCTTTTTTATTGCACGATTATGGGAGCAGGGGGCAAACCGTATGCTTCAGCGGTGGGTCATCAGCCCAATCAGGTGGGAAATCAGTGTCTCACCACGGCTGAGGATAGAGTACGCGTCAGGTTTGCGCAGCCAATCATGAAACAGGCCGGATAGACAGGTATTCATCAAATCGGCAGCCACCTCTGGTGCAACTGAAAGCTCCTGCTGATCCGCGGCGAGGGCGAAGTAACGCAGTAGAGCCTCATGAATGTCACAGGCGATCTCTTCCTGCATGGCGATAGGGTCGATATCACTGAAAAATTCGCAGCGGTACAACAGAATTGAGTGCACACGCGTATAACGGGGCTGCTCAAGTCGTGCCAGACCCTTGAGGCATGCCAGGCGAATTGCGTTCAGTGGGGATTCGGTCAGTGCAGGATCATCAATCTCCTGCACCAGTTCATCAAACGGCATTCGCACCCGTTCCAGCATGGCCCGGAACAGGTCAGCCTTGTTCTTGAAATGCCAGTAGACGGCACCGCGTGTCATGCCTGCGTGACGGGCAATCTGTTCCAGTGTGGTACGTGCTACACCATGAGCCATGAACATCTCTTCTGCTGCATCAATCAACGCTTCGCGCGTGGCTGCTGCTTCGGCTTTGGTGCGTCTAGCCATAGCTGTAAAGAACCCCAACTCAAATCGTTGAAAAATGAACCATTATTTTATCGTATCGGCGGTATAAAAACATCGATACATTTGTAGATGTATGTATATTCGGCAGTCGCTGGGCAGTTTTACGTATCTTTACGCACCTTAATCTTTGTTTAAGTCAGGCTCGGTTAAAATGGAGGTCAACTGACTGAATCAGTGGCCGCTATGGCTAAGGATGGTGAATGATGAGATCGTACTTGCTGCAAGTGCACCGTTGGCTTGCTCTGCTCCTGACTCCCTTGTTTTTGTTGATTACTTTGACCGGTATGGTACTGGCGCTCAAGCCCGTACTGGCCGATCTTTCGGCACCGCCTTACACCGGGGCTGTTGAGGTTAGCCAAGTGCAGGCTTTACTGGAAAGTGCGTCTGCCGATGGGCCGGTTGTCGCCATCGAACGCAGTGCAACGTCCGGTCAATGGGTTATACCTGCGCTGGGTGAGTACCGCCTGAGCGATGCAGTGCGCGTTGGTCCCAGTGAGACGTCCGGTGGGGCCTTCTTTGACTGGATCAAAGATCTGCACAAGGATCTGCTCGTTGATGCCGGCTGGTTGGTGGAATGGGCGACTTGGGCAATGCTGGCAATAGTGGTGGTCGGTATTTTGTTGGGCTGGCCAAAGTTCAAGCAGTCACTGCTGGGCTGGCACCAATTCCTGGGTGTGTGGCTGTTTCCGTTAGTCCTGCTACTGCCGTTGACCGGTATTCTGATGACCTTGCATGTAGCGCGTCCTGATCTGGGCCTGCAGCGCGGGGCGGAGCCCACCTCGTTGCAACAGGGTCTGGAGCAGGCGGCGGGCGAACATAACCTGTCGGGGTTGATCAGCGCGCGTGCTTTCAAGTCAGGTTCTCTGTTGATCGAAACCGAGGAAGCCATGTTGGTGGTCAGCGGCGATCAGGTGACTCCCATCGATTTGTCCTCCAACTGGCCCAAAATGTTACATGAAGGGCTTTGGGGTGGTTGGGTATCCGGGCTTTTCAACATGCTGGTCGGGATGCTCGTTATGGGGCTGACGCTGACAGGGTTCATCAGCTGGTTGAGGCGTCGACAAGCCGCTCGTATCAGCGATACCCGTTCAGGTGCAGAGGTGCTGATCGTCTTTGCCAGTCAGACCGGCACAGCTCAGGGCTTGGCCGCTGCAACCGCAGCCACTCTGGAGAAGTCAGGGATTATTGCTGACCAGGGATCGATTGCCGCGTTTCCTGCCAGTAAGTGGCATGCTTACCAACAGGTGCTGGTGCTCTGCTCGACTACCGGTGAAGGTGAGCTGCCCGATAATGCCCGTAGCTGGGTGAGCGGAATCAAAGCGAGTCAGCTGGCAGGCGTGTCATTCAGTCTTTTGGCACTGGGTGATCGCCGCTATACCCATTTTTGTGCCGGTGGCCAGCGCTTACGGACTGAGTTGATCAAGGCTGGTGCCCATGAGCGGCTGACTTTGCTCGAGGTGGATGGCGACCCTGCCGCTGGTTGGCAGCAATGGTTGCGACAGCTCGCCGAGTACAACAACTGGAACCTGCAGATCGGTGGTATGGCCGTGCAACGGCAACGGTGTGAGGCGACGCTGATTGAGCGTACCCGTCTGGATACTCCGATGGGTGACGATAGCCCTCACAGTTACAGCCTGACGTTTGCCGTGCCGGAGAGTGCCCGTTTTGCCCCCGGTGACCTGTTCCAGTTTCAGCCCCGACCAGATGCAGAGCCGCGCACCTACTCAATCGGTTCGGATTATGAAACAAGCCCCGGCAAGGTGCGCCTGACGGTAGGGTTGCTGCGATATGAAACTGAACAGGGTAATGAGGTTCTGGGTCTTGGCAGCAGTGAACTCTGTTTGAACTGGCCGCTGAACGAATCACGGAATGTCGAACTGGTGGCTCATCCGGGGTTCAATCCGCCTCAGAACTCAGAGCATCCGATGATCCTGGTAGCGACTGGTTGTGGCATTGCACCTTTTATAGGATTTCTTGAGGCGCACGCTGCCACGGATCGAAAGGGACCGGTTTGGCTGCTGTTTGGTAACCGTCACGAGAAAGGTGACTTCCTGTATGGAGAGCAGATCAAGGCGCTCAAGGAGCAGGGCGTTATCACTAACCTTGATACCGTCTTCTCTCGTGATGGTGGTGATCAGCGCTATATCACCGAGCGGATTGAACACCGGGGTGATCAACTGCTGGAATGGATCAACCGGGGTGCCACCCTGTATATCTGTGGCCGCGCGTCTACGCTGGGGAGTGGGATCGACGGCGTTCTGACGCGGTTACTGCAACGCAAAGGGGCCAGCAAGGCTGAAGCAGAGGCTGAACTGGCGCGCTGGGTCAACGAAGGCATCATGCACCGAGACCTTTTCGACTGAATGATATGCACTCGATCAAGTCTGGCCGATAAAGCTGCCCTACAGGGGCAGCATTTCCCGCACACAGGTTCTAGAATGTTGCATAAATGGATTTGAGACTCGACCCTGCTGCCATGTACCGATACGTTTACCCTCTCATGTTTGCCACACTGTTGCTGCCTAGCTTTCATGCCACCGCAGAGATGCGCAAGATTGTGCATCCCGATGGTCGGGTGGAATACACCAACGTTGCGCCTGAACAAAAGGCAGCTGTGGTCAATACCTACTACAAATACCGCAATGCTGACGGTGTGCTCTCTTTCAGCGATGCAAAACCGAGTGGCGTACAATATGAACTGGTGCGTTTCGATTGCTTTGCCTGCAAGGTTGATTCTACCGTTAATTGGGAAACGACTCCCTTGTTTGCCGACCGTTATCGGGATGAGATCGAACGGATCGCCGCGCTACATGATATGGATGCTGCGCTGGTACGTGCGGTGATTCATGCTGAATCCGCCTTTAACCCGCAAGCGCGTTCCAGAGCCGGTGCACAGGGGCTGATGCAGTTGATGCCGCAAACAGCAGCAGAGCTCGGTGTCGGTAACCCCTTTGATGCTGAGCAGAATATCGACGGTGGCGTGCGCTACCTGGCCGGATTACTCCAGCGCTATGACCAAGACGTACGCTTGGCAACGGCAGCGTATAATGCAGGCCCCGGCGCAGTGCAGCAGTACGGTGGCATACCGCCCTATGCGGAAACCCAAGCCTATGTGAAAAGGATAGAGGTGCTCTATCGGCGCTATCAAATGATCGATTAGCACGCCTGAATGATTGGCACATGCAAAAGGGCAGGCAGCTTTGAACCCGTCTATCCGAGATGTGGTTGAGAACACCGATACACCGCTCTATAGTCGTGCCATTCAGTTATCCATCGGTTCTTCATATGTGGCATCAAACAACCATCAGTCTCAAGGCTCGACCTCGCGGCTTCCACCTTGTGACTGACGAGATCGAACAGGCACTGCCGGAGTTACGTCGAGTCAGTACAGGCCTGCTGCACCTGTTATTGCAACACACCTCGGCAAGCCTGACGCTGAACGAGAATGCCGACCCGACCGTACGCTCCGATTTCGAAGCGTTTTTTAACCGCACGGTGCCGGAAAACGAACCCTACTACCAGCATACCTATGAAGGCTCTGATGACCTGCCTGCTCATTTCAAAAGCAGCATACTTGGCGTCAGTCTGATGTTGCCGATAGCCAATGGGCAGTTGGCGCTGGGCACCTGGCAGGGGATCTACCTGGGTGAACATCGTAATCACGCTGGCCGCCGCACCCTCATCGCGACCCTGCAGGGAGAGTAACCGTGTCCGACCAGCCTTCACTGTTTGATGAAGAGATGCTGCCGCAGCCTTCGGTGCCGGTCAGCTCGGCGCGCACGGAACGTGCCCCGGCAAAGGCCAAAACCGGGGTCGAAGGGAGTCGTCAAACGCTGCGTGTCCTGCACAGCTCCGACTGGCATCTGGGCCGATTACTGTACGGCCAGAAGCGTTACGATGAATTTGCCGCCTTTCTTGACTGGATGTTGTCACAGATCGAGCTTTTGAATGTCGAGGTGCTGCTGATCGCCGGCGACCTGTTTGATACCACTACCCCGAGCAACCGGGCGCAGGCGCTTTATTACCGCTTTCTGCACCAGGTGGCTCGCTCGCGCTGTCGTCATGTGGTGATCATTGGTGGCAATCATGATTCTCCCAGTTTTTTGAATGCGCCGTCCGGTTTACTCAAGGCGCTGGATGTGCATGTAGTCGGTGCTGCCTGTGACAATCCGGCAGATGAAGTGGTATTGCTGAAAGCCGAAAATGGCGCACCTGAAGCAATTATCTGTGCCGTTCCCTACCTGCGTGATCGTGATATTCGCCAGAGTGAAGCGGGCGAAACCCTTGAGGACAAGGACCGCAAACTGGTGCAGGGCATTCGTGAGCATTATGCGCAGGTCTGCGCCGCTGCCGAAGAGCTGCGAGAGTCACTGCAGGTAGATGTGCCGCTGATCGGTATGGGCCATCTGTTTGCTGCTGGTGGCAAAACGCTTGATGGCGATGGGGTGCGTGATCTTTATGTGGGATCTCTGGCGCAGGTGGGTGTGGATGCCTTTCCCGACTGCCTTGATTATGTGGCACTGGGGCACCTGCATGTACCTCAGGCAGTGTCGGGCTGCGAGCAGATCCGTTACAGCGGCTCGCCGCTGGCGATGGGATTTGGGGAAGCGAAACAACAGAAAAGCCTGTGCCTGATCGAGTTTGAAGGGCGTCGCCCGCAGCTTGAGTTGATCGATATCCCGCGTTTTCAAAGGCTGGAGCGGATCAAGGGCGATCAGGCTCAACTGAGTGCCGCACTGGACAAGCTGGCGCAGGAGCAAACCTCTATCTGGCTGGAAGTGCTATACGAAGGTGAACAGGTGGCGGCCGACCTGCGCGACTGGCTGGAACAGCATACCGATGGCACCCAGCTGACCATACTGAGGGTCCGAAACAACCGGGTGGTGGAGCGCATTCTGGCGCGCAGCGGTGAAGAGGAGACGCTGGATGATCTGGAGCCGATGCAGGTGTTCGAGCGTGCGCTTGAACTGCATCAGGTACCCGAGACGCAACAGGATGAACTGAAGCGTCTGTTTGGCAGCGTGCTGCAATCCATGGCCGAGCAGGACCATCGTGCCGAATAGGCGCCTGCGTCAGAGAGACACACAATGCGTATTCTTCAGATCCGTTTCAAAAACCTCAACTCCCTGGCCGGTGAATGGCAGATCGACCTGACCGATCCCGCCTATATCAGCGATGGCATCTTTGCGATTACCGGCCCTACGGGGGCGGGAAAATCGACCCTGCTGGATGCGATCTGTTTGGCACTGTACGGGCGCACGCCGCGCCAAAGCCGGGTCAATGCCAGTCAGAATGAGGTGATGTCACGTCAGACCGGCGAGTGCTTTGCCGAGGTGCTGTTTGAAACCCCACAGGGACGCTGGCGTTGCCACTGGAGCCAGCACCGCAGCCGCAAACAGGCCGATGGCGCGCTGCAACAGCCCAAACACGAGATTGTAGACGCCGATGCCGACAAGGTACTGCATACCAAGCTCAAGGATGTGGCCGACACCATTGAGCGCCTCACCGGTATGGATTTCGACCGTTTCACCCGCTCCATGCTGCTGGCACAGGGCGGCTTTGCGGCCTTTTTGCAGGCCGATGCCGACGAACGTGCCCCCATACTGGAACAGATCACAGGCACCTCGATCTATTCCGACATCTCTGTCGCAGTGCATCGTCGAAGGGGCGAGGAGCGACAGCGACTCGATCAATTGAAAGCCGCCCAGTCCGGCCTGCAGCTGCTGGATGAGGAGGAAGAGGCCACACTGTCACGGCAATTGGCCGAGCTGTCAGAGCAGGTACAGCAGCAGTCAAACGTGATCGGACAGCAGCAAACCCTTCTCAACTGGCGACAGCAGCTGGATCGCGAATCCCGGCAGGCCGAGCAATTGAAACAACAGTGGCATGAACTGGAGCAGGCACAACAGGCGTTTGCGCCGCAACAGCAACAACTGGAGCAGGCGCTGCGAGCGGAAGCACTCAGGCCTGCTTATGCACCGCTGCGTCAACGCCGAGGCGACTTGCAGCGCGCGCAGGAGCAGCTTGACCCGCTTCAGGCAGGACTTCCGGCCCTGCAGGACGCCGCCGATGCGGCGCTAGCCCGGCAACAACAGGCACAGGCGCATCTGCAGCAGGCGGAGGCTGAGCTGGAACGCCAACAACCCCTGCTGCGTCAATTACAGGAGCAGGACTGGAAACTGCGTGAGCAGCAGGCGCAGGTGGCACAGTTAAGCGCCCGCCTGCCGGCCGAGCTGCTTGAAGGGCCCGCACCTGACCCGGCAACGCTGGAGGCTGCCATCAAGCGTGACGAGCAGGCGCTGCAGGCGGCTCTGGCCGACAGCACTCGCGCACAGATACAGCAGCAACAGGATCAGATTCGCAGTCGTGGCGAGCAGTTGGGCGAATTGCGTACCCGAGTGCAACAGGCCGATGAACTGAAACAGGCACAGCAGGAGGCCGCTCATAAGCGCGCGGCGCTTAAGCCGGAACAGGATCGGATACAACAGGCGCTTGAGCAGCAGCAGGCTGAAGAAAGCCGACTGCAGCAGGAGCAACTGGACCTGCAGAAGCTGCAGCGGCTGGCCGATCGGATTGCCGATCTGGAGCAGCAACGCCATGAGCTGGAACCGGGCAAGCCCTGTCCGCTGTGTGGTTCGGAGCAGCATCCTTGGCGCAGCGAGCAGCCACCGCAACTGACTGAAGAGAAAGCCCGTTTGCAGCGTCTGGAACAGCAATTGACATCCGTGCGCAGCGAACTGCAGGCGCTGGCGGTACAGCAGGCGCGACTGGAACAGGACGAGAAGGGGCTGCGCCAGCAGGAGGCTGACAACAGCCAGCGCCTGGAAGCGCTTCAGGCCCCCATTCAATACTGTCTGCAACTGCTGGCTTTGGATACTTGTCCAGCCCAGGATGAGATCGAGCAGGCACATCAGGCCGCCCGTCAGCAGTGGGGCGAGTTGCGCGATAGGCTGGCCGACATCGACCGGCTGGAGCAGTCTCTCAAGCAGCAGCGGGACGAGCAGGAGCGCGTGCAGCAACGGCTGGCACTGGATGCGGCACGGGCTGATTTGACTCAACTGCAACAGCAGCGAGAGGCACTTTCGCCAGAGCCGGATACCGCCGCGTTTGAGCAGCGCCTGCAGCAGGCAATACGTCAGGCGCGTCAGGCGCAGGAACAGGCGCAGGCTGCTGCCATTGAACAGCAGAACAGCCTCAACCGTCGCCAGCAGCAGATCAGTGACCTCAAGCGCCATATGACGGACTTGAACACCGAAATGACTCGGATGCAGCAGGCCTTCGATGCCGCACTGGCGCAAAGCCAGTTTGCCGACGAGCAGACATTACAGGCGGCTCTGTTGCCGGAAGCGTCGCTCAAAACGTTGCAGCAGGCAGCCGATGGATTGAAAGCGGACGCGGCACGGCTGCAGGCGCTGCAGGAGCAGTGCCACAGCAGCCTGCAGCTGCTGCAACAGCAAGCCTTGACCGAGCAGAACAGTACCGAGCTGGAAGCGGCACTTGAGCAGCTCACGTCAGAGCAGGCCATGTTGTTGGAAAAACGCGGCAGCCTGCAGCAGACATTGAACATCAATACCGAGCGCAAGACACAGTTCGGAGCCCAGCAACAGGCGATTGATGCCCAGCAGCGGGAGCTGGATCGCTGGGAGACCCTGCATGCCCTCATCGGCTCGGCAGATGGCAAGAAATTCCGTAACTTCGCTCAGGGGCTGACTTTTGAATTGATGATCGGTCACGCCAACCGCCAGCTGCAGAAAATGTCTGACCGCTATCTGCTGGTACGTGATGCCGAGCAGCCGCTGGAGCTGAACGTGATCGACAACTATCAGGCGGGTGAAATCCGTTCTACCAAAAACCTGTCAGGTGGTGAAAGCTTCCTCATCAGCCTGGCGCTGGCGCTGGGGCTGTCCGGCATGGCCAGCCGCAATGTGCGGGTCGACTCACTGTTTCTCGATGAGGGGTTTGGCACCCTGGACGAAGAGGCGCTGGAAACGGCACTGGATACCCTGTCCGGTCTGCAGCAGGAAGGTAAGCTGATCGGCGTCATCTCCCATGTGCAGGCACTGAAAGACCGCATCGCCACCCGTATCGAGATACAACCGCTCAGCGGTGGCCGCAGCCGTATCAGCGGGCCGGGGTGTGTGGCGCTAAGCGGCTGAATCAACTGGACTTTACGATCCCTGCCTCTATGCTGAAGGAAACAAGAGGAGGGGAGCGGGATGGATTCGGTTTGGCGAGAACTGTTTGGCCAGCAACGTAGCCTGGAACTGCAGCTGCCATCTGCGCTGCTTGAACCGCTGGAACGGCTGCTGGAGCAGGCGTCTGACAGCTGGGATCAGGCACGCGACTGGCAACCCCAGCTGGTACGAGCACTACAGCAGTTGTCATTGCCGGGTTGGCTGATCGCCCAGCTGCTGAGTGACCACAATGACCTGCTGTATCGGGTCGCCATAGATGAAGCGATGGACGAGATGCAGGCCGAAGGCTGGGGCCCGGCGCCTGTACGTTTCTGTGTGCTGGTGATGGGATCGGGCGGGCGTCATGAAAGCCTGCTGCACCCGGATCAAGACAACGCGCTGATTCTGGAAGACTACCCCCTCGAACGCCACAACGAGATCGATGCCTGGTTTCGCACACTGGCCGAGCGCTTCACCGCCCGCCTGGATCAGGCCGGCATTCCCTACTGCAAGGGCGACGTGATGGCCTCACGCCCGCTCTGGCGCAAGCCGATTAGCGAGTGGAAGGAGCAAATGCGGCTCTGGATGGCGACTCGGCGGGTCAAGCTGGTGCAGCTGTGCAACATTTTGTTTGATTTCGCGCCGGTCTACGGTGATGCAACCCTGGCACAGCAGCTGCGCGATGCGATTCAGGCACAGGTGCCAACAGCGGGGTTGTTTCTGCACGAAATGGCCGAGCTGTTTGATGAGTCGCCGGTGGCACTGGATCGCTTCGAACGCCTGCAGGGCGATGGCAAGGATGCCCCGCACCGGAATGCACTGAACCTCAAGCGTCAGGGGTTGTTGCCACTGACCGCAGCACTGCGCCTGCTGGCACTGAAAAAGGGCTGCCCCGAGGTGTCCTGCCGGGCACGTCTTGCTTGGCTCGATCAGGCCGGGGTGTTGCAAGTGGGACAGGCAAGGGTACTGACCCAGGTATTTGAGCGCTTGCTGGACAGGTTACTGCTGGCCCAACTTGAACGGACGGAAGGTGACGGGCTGCCGGACAACTGGATTGATCAGGCTCAGCTGGACGACTTTGAACAGCGCCAACTACAGTGGGATTTGAAACAGATTAGGGTGCTTCAACAGAAAGCTGTGGGATAAGAATAATTTGCATTCATGGGTTGTAATGAGAATGTTTGTTATTTATATTGGATGCATAAATGATATCTATTCTCATGCTTTTAGTGGTGAATGGCTGATGATCGTATGTATTTGTAAAAGAGTCAGTGACCGCCAGATCCGCCAGATGGTGGACGAAGGTGCCAGCTCACTGCGCGATATTCGCAAGGCAACCGGACTGGGTACACAGTGTGGTAAATGTGTCTGCGAAACACGGGACATACTGCGTGAGCTGAACGGTCAGGACAGCAACCCGCTGAGGGATTTGGCCGCGCTGGCATACGAGCTTCCCTCAACCGCAACTGCCTGAAGGATTGTCTTCTTCCGGCGCCTTTGGCAATTCCATTATCAGGCAGGCACCCCCCAGCTGCTGCGGGTCATCTACCCAAAGCCGTCCACCCAGATGGCTGATGATGCCGCGGCTGATCGGCAATCCAAGTCCGGTCCCGCGTGGGCGTGTTCCGGCAGGCTGGCCTTCTTCCTTGCGCGCCTGCTCGATCTGATGAAACTTCTCGAACACTTTTTCCCGCTCCGCTTCGACAATGCCGGGGCCGTTATCTTCCACCCGAATGCGATAGTGCCGTTTGTGCGGCGCCAGGGTCAGCAATACCTGTGAGTCCGCGTCGCTGGCGAACTTGCTGGCATTGTCGAGCAGATTGATCAGTACCTGCTGCAATCGGTCCGGGTCGGCAATAACCATGCAGGAGCTGTCAGGCAGTTTCAAGGCCAGCTCCACTGCACGATCCTCATACAGCCGGGTGACCGCATCCACTGATTGTTGTACCAGCTCGACCAGGTCGCAGCGTTCGGGGTTCAGCGTCATACGACCGGATTCCAGCCGCGCCAGGTCCAAAATCTCTTCAATCAGGCGTGACAGGCGTTCGCTCTCCCGGACGATAATCTCCAGAAAGTGTTGCTGTTTCTCAGCAGGCATGGCCTCTGCATCGTGCAGGATCTCGGCAAAGGCACGGATCGAAGTCAGCGGCGTGCGCAGTTCATGGCTCACCATCGCCACAAACTCATCCTTGAGCCGATCCAGCTCGCGCAGGCGTTCGTTGGCGCTGCGCAGTTCTTCCCCGATCTGGGCCAACTCGGATGACTTCTGCTCCAGCCGTCGGTTGTACTCAAGCGTCTGTGACGTGGTATCCAGAATGCTTAGGATTGAGGGCATATCCAGCGCTTCGCCTCGCACCACCGAATTGATCAATATGCGTGCGGTGGCGCTGCCCAAAGCACCGGTCAGCCCCTGTTCGGCCGCCGCGATCATGGCGGGTGTAGCGGCGCTGTCGTCACCCGGCTCCGGTTGTTGTCCCAGCAGTCTGCGGGTGGCTGGCAGGCCAAGATAGCGGCTGAGCAGCATGAACAGCTCATACCGGCTGGCCTGGCCCTGCCAGATCGGGGCCTGTTCCGCTTCGGGGCGAAGTGCGTTGGTAAACAGCGCGGCCTGAGTTTGCTCCATGTGGCTTTGGCGGCTGAACAGCGAGATGCCTACCAGCAGCCCCACATTCACCAGCATGCTCCAGAACAGGGCGTGGGTATAGATATCCCAGCCTTCCAGCCCAAACAGGGCGTAGGGGCGCAGCAGCTCAATGCCGAAGGGACCATGCTCAATAAAGCTGACATCGAGCCAGCCCGACAGGGCAAAGCCGGGAATCAGCAGGGTCCAGGCCCACACCAGTGTACCGGCGATCATGCCGATTGCGGCGCCATTACGACTGGCACCGCGCCAGTAAAGTCCCAGCAGCAACGCCGGCGCAAACTGTGCAGCGGCCGCAAACGACACCAGCCCGATGGTGACCAGACTGTACGCCTCACCGATCAGGGCATGGTAGAGATAGCCCAGAATCAGAATCAGGATGATGGCCACCCGACGAATGCCCAGCAGCCAGCCGGAAAGGTCAGGGCGGCTGGCCAACTGAAGGCTGCGCCAGCGCAACAGTAGCGGCATGACCAGCTGGTTGCTGACCATGGTCGAGAGGGCGATGGTTTCGACAATCATCATGCTGGTTGCGGCTGAAAGCCCGCCGATAAACACCAGCAACGGCAGTGCCTGCAGCCCTGCCGAGAGCGGCAGTGTCAGCACAAAGTTGTCCGGCTCACCGGTCGCGCTGCCCCCCAGCAGCCCGGCCAGTGCAATCGGAATCACGAACAGGTTGATCAGCAGTAGATACAGCGGAAACAGCCAGCAGGCGCGGCGCAGGTGCTGTTCGTTCACATTTTCGACCACCAGCACCTGAAACTGGCGTGGCAGGGTGATAAAGGCCAGCGTGGCGAGCATCAGCGTACCGAACCAGCCCAGTGCGCCACCGGGAATCTGGTCCAGGCCAAAGCGCTGTCCCAAGTGTGGTAACTCAACGGCAGCACTGGCCATTAGGTCATGAGGGCCGGAGTAGAGCACAAAGGTGGCGAAAAAACCCACGGACAGAAAGGCGAACAGCTTCACCAGTGATTCAAAGGCGATGGCTGTGACCATCCCCTCATGCCGCTCGCTGGCATCCAGATGTCGGGTGCCAAACAGAATGATGAACACCGCCAGCACCAGCGAAACCCAGAACGCCTTGTCACTGAGAAAACCGCTCAAAGACAGAGCGGGCAATGTCTGATCCGGGTACTCGGTCAGAATCGCGTAGCTGACAGTGATCGCCTTCAGCTGCAGGGCGATGTAGGGCATGATCGCGATCACTGCGATCAGGGCTACCAGCGCGCCCAGGCCACCGCTTTTGCCGTAGCGTGCGCTGATGAAGTCGGCAATGGAAGTGATGCGCTGGGCGCGGGCGATGCGGATCATCTTGCGGATCAGCATCCAGCCGCACAGCATCGCCAGCGTGGGGCCAAGATAGATCAGCAGAAAACTCAGGCCCGTGGTGGCGGCGCGGCCCACGCTGCCGTAAAAGGTCCAGGCGGTGCAATACACGGCAATCGACAGCGCATACACGGTGGGCGAATTGACCAGCGAGCGACGCTGTTCGGCGCGGCGGTCGCCCCAGGCGGCAATGACGAACAGCAAGGCCAGATAGCTGAACGCGACGATGAGGACAGTGATATCACTCCTCATGGGGACGCTCCAGAGTCAGGGCTGCCAACAAAATCAGCACCGCCCAGATCAGATAGATGATCAGCGGCAGGGTGGAAAAGCCCCAGCTGCCTTCACGATCGAACAGCAACAGCAGTGGCGGTGAAAACAGCAGCAGGGCCAGTAATGTCAGCGCCAGCAGGCGGTTCTGTTCGTTGCGTTTCATGATGGGCGTCCCTGTTCCACTTCGCGCTGCAACTCAAGCAACTGCTCAAGCGTTTCTATACCGCGTGAACGCAGCCGCGGCAGCAGTGCCAGCAGCAGTTCGGCGGTCACACGTGCATCCCCCAGCGCCGTGTGCCGTGTACCGGGCGGGAAGGTCAGCTCGAACCGCTCGGCCAGTGCATCCAGCCCGTGACCTTCCAGTGTCGGGTCAATGGTGCGGGACAGCAGCAGCGTATCCAGCACCGGCATATCAAATGTGGGCCCGGTCTCGCCATTGGCCAGACGCAGCGCCAGCAGATCAAACACCGCGTTATGGGCAACCAGCACTCCGGGGCCCACATACTGATGAAAGCGTGGCAGTACCACTTCGATGGGCGGGGCATTGGCCACATCGGCATCCGTCAGATGATGGATGGCTGTACTGTCAGGCGGGATCGGTCGTTGCGGGTTAATCAGCTGGTCAAAGCTGTCCTGTGCCAGCAGGCGACCGCGCAGAATGCGACAGGCGGCGAGGCTGATGATCTGATCACCGCCGCGCAGGTCCAGCCCTGTGGTTTCGGTATCGAATACCACCAGCTCAAGCTCCTCCAGCCGGGTATGCGCCAATGCCGCGTCAGGGGCGGGCAGTTCGGCAATGCTGAAATCATGAAACTCGGGCCGTGTCTGGCCTGCGTGCTGTTCCGCCCGAGGCTGTGGGCGGGCCCCGCGGCTTGACGCCGGCAGCGGCAGGCGCAGGCTGGCGGTGTCAGTATCGTTGCGAGGCTGCGACCACAGCTCGGCGCCGTGTTGTGCCAGTACATCCTCAATACGGGGAGAGAGCGGGTCATCAAACAGGTGCAGCGCGTGCCAGAGGCTGAGCTGATGATCGGTCAAGGGTTCACCCTGCCAGATCAGGTCCAGATAGACCCGTTTGTTGCCCAGCAGCACCTCGATATCCAGTGCCTCCACCGGCCGGATCTGTACCAGTTCACGAATCAACCGCTCCAGCATCGCCAACAGGGCCGGGCCGTCGACCCGAATCCAGACCGGAATGCCCACGGGTGTCAGCTCAATCGCTTCTTCGTGCAGGCGCTCGCCGAGCGCACTGAACAGGTCGTTGGACCAGGTCTCTTCCAGCCCCGACTGGCTTAGTTGATGAGACTCAACCAGACGGGTTAGGGCTTCCACTTTCTGCGACAGGGCCTGACTCTCCTGACTGATCGCCTGTTCCAGCCTGTGCTGCAGCTCAGGGTTGTGCTCGACCTGCACCAGCGCATCGGCCGCGCTGCCCAGGCTGCCGGCATGGCCACGCAAGCGGGGCAGTAAGGTCGCAAGCTCACGGCGCCAGCTCTGGTCGCTTTCCAGCTCATGAGTGGTGTCTCGCAGGGTGATCAGAGCGCCACCATGGCGAGCCCCCAGGCGGCGCAGCTCGCAGCGCAGCCAACGCGGCTCGCCGGGCAGCAGCAGCTGGCGGGGTGAGCCATCCTGCGGCAACTGTTTAAGCGCATCGTTCAGGCTGGCGTGGGGCAGCAGCTGACTGATGCGACGGCCCAGCCCCAGCGCCGGCTGGTCATGAAAGAGTGTGCGGGCCGCGGGATTGAACAGCAGCAAACGCTGGTGGTCGTCACAGATCAACAGTGGCAGGTCCAGTACCTGCAGCACGCCCTCCAGCTCCTGCTGAATGCGCAGCGCCTCGGCCGCCCCCTCGTCACGGGCATCACGCAGACGCGCACGATCACCGCGCCAGCCGTCACGAATATGGTCAAGGTCAGGCTGCAGCGGTTTGAGCCATCCATCCAGCGGGAAATCGGAACGTGCATCCGGGCTGGCCACCAGTCGTGCCAGCAGCACCTGAAACTGCCGCAGTGGGCGAAACAGGCGGCGCTCCAGCACCATCCCAAGCATTAGCACCACAACAGCAGGGCTCAGGCCCAACACCCAAAGGGCGACCCGTTCAGGTGTGGCGGGTGTGAGTACGGTATCCAGCCAGAGCAGCAGCCCAATGCCGCCAAACAGCAGTACGCCGCACAGCAGCATCCAGAGTCCCAGCAGGTTCTGACGCGACGGCATGCTAGCCTCCGTTGCCTCTATCCAACAGGGCCTGAACCCTGCTGACCAGTTCGCGGGTCGAGAAGGGCTTGGTAATGTAATCACTGGCTCCCAGTGCCATTCCTTTCTCCTTTTCCACCTCGCGGCCATGGGCCGTGAGCATCACCACCGGCAGGCTGCGGGTGGCCTCATCTGCGCGCAGCTGTTCCAGCAGATCAAAGCCGCTCATGCCCGGCAGACTGATGTCCAGCAGGATCAGATCGGGTACCTGTTGGCTGATCAGTACCTGCGCCTGCTCGGCATCCTCTGCCGTCGTCACCTCGAAGCCCGCCTGCTGCATCAGAAACTCCAGCGACAGCAGAATGTTCGGTTCATCATCGACAACCAGTACGCGGGGCATAATCTCTCCGGCTTTCAGTGGGTTAGTTTCAGTCTAGTGTGCATCAGGCAAAAGGAAAGGGGCAGGGGGCGGTGCCAGACTTTAGTCGTGCGCTCTGTCATAATGCGCCCCGTTCATTCCCTGCAGCCTTTGGAGCCACCATGTCTTTGCCCGGTCACGAAATCTATCGCGGTTATGACGAGTTCGGTGCCGTGCGCGTGCTGGACGATGGCGACAAGCGTTATCTTGCTTTTGGTGATCAGGACGAGCAAAGCTGTTGTCTCAGGAATGAACCGCTCATGCCGGAGCATGAATATGTGCGCGCCATGCTGCTGGCGTTGCTTTTCGCGGAACCCAAACAGGTGATCAGCCTGGGTTTGGGGGCCGGGGCGCTCAACACCTGCCTGCATGGTCGCTTTGCCAGCTGCAAGCAACAGATTGCCGAGCTGCGCCCGGAAGTGGTCGAGGTAGCCTATCGCTTCTTTCAACTGCCGCGTGGCAAGCGGATACAGGTCCACACCCAGGATGCCCTCGGCTTCCTGCGTCATGTGGAAACCCGCAAAGCCGACATCATCTTCAGTGACATTTATGGGGCCGAAGGGTTAAGCGATCAGCAACTGGGTGAAGAATACCTGACCCTCTGCGCCGAGCGCCTGAAGCCGGGCGGCTGGCTGGTGATGAACCTGTGGCGCGAGCATCAGGGGCCCGACACGCTGGAGCTGCTGCTGCAACAGTTCGGCACCATTTACGGCTGCCACACCCAAAGCGGCAACTGGATCGTTTTCGCCGCTGAAGATGATCACGGCCATAGCCAAAGCCAGCTGGAGAAGCGCGCCCGCGTGATCAGCCAGCAGCTTAACTTTTCACTGCTGCCGTTTTTGAAGCGCCTCAAACCCTTTCCCTGAAACGTGTCCGTGCAGGAGAGCCAACATGCCCCGAATCATCCCTGTCGATTTTGAAGGTCCGCACAAAACCGCCATCTGCTCGATTCGTGAAACCGTGTTCGTGCAGGAGCAGGGCGTTCCCGCTGAGCTGGAATACGACGGGCTGGACGCCAGTGCCATGCACGTACTGGCCTGTGTGGATGACCAGCCGGTCGGTACCGGACGCATACTCAGTGACGGTCATATCGGCCGCATCGCTGTGCTGAACATCCATCGCGGACAGGGTATCGGCGCTGAAATCGTGCAGGCACTGACCGAACAGGCCGCGGCTGCCGGGCATCAACGCGTCTATCTCGGGGCGCAGCTACATGCCACCGGCTTTTATGAACGCCTGGGCTTTGCCCCCTACGGCGAAACGTTTATGGATGCCGGTATTGAGCACATCCATATGGAAAAACATCTGTAACCAACCCTGTTGCCAAACGTGCACATCTGGGGCAATCTTGAAGTCTGCCAGCGGGAAGTCGGCAGCCACAATGACAGGGAAAAAAGGATGAGTCGGTGACCGGGACGGTTTGCAGTTTTCATATTTCAGCAGTTGATCATCTTCTTTCTGGCAAGCCTTTGTTCTCTGGCGCTGTGGTCTGTACCCGTTTGAGCCGCAGTCTGGGAGCTGTTGTACCTTTTTCTTCTGAAAGTAGCGTTTCGAATCCAATGAAATCAGTGAGTTATGACTAGCTCGGGAAAATTAAAAGGTATACCCGATAATAATTATTATGAGGTCGCAGACCTCATTAACAGACTGTTGAACATAACCGCTTCGCGGTGGAGTGCGAGATTTTAAAGAGGCATAGGGACATGCCGAATAGAGCGATACAACGGCTATTTCAGTCGTATAAAGCGGCGTTGGATGAATCGCCTCAGCCACGGAAAAACCGGCGGGCGATTACATCTATTACGTATTGTAGAAC